>CAZNMJ010000374.1:0-2523 GCA_964573815.1 uncultured Anaerolineales bacterium | reverse complement strand
ACGATGTCGTCCGTGTGACCAGGAGTGTGATACACCCTCAAGGAGTGCTCACCCACCTGTATGAGGTCGCCGTCAGCGAGCCACCGGTCGACCTCTCGAACCGTGCCCCCTGGGTGAGCCATCACGGGCACCGCCAGGCTAGCTCGCATTTCCTTCAGCGCGCCGATGTGGTCCATATGACTGTGGGTGAGGAGAATGGCGACGGGCTCCGAACCTTCCAGCATTTCCAGCAACGTATCGGGCTCGCCGGCCGGGTCGATGAGAACGCTCTGCCGCGTGGCGGGGCAGACGAGAACGTAGGCGTTCGTCCCCCAGGGTCCTACTTCTTTCGTTCTCAAGTCTAGTAGCTCCGCCTTGGCTGACATGGCCGTGCCTCCTGATCATGCTGCGACTTAGTCGCTAGTCTAGCACACAGCAGAGGGGAAGGCAATGAAAGGTCGCTTTCACTCCTCATGCTCTTGTTTCAAGCTCTCGTCGTCAGCCATCACACCAGACCCGCGAAGGAACTGCAGCATCTTGCCCAGGTCCATGAATGAAGCGGCGTCGCCGCTCTCCACATCCTGAATGCGTCCCCGCCAGCGCTGCCCAGCAGCCGACCACTCTCGCCAGAAGCGGACGACAAACGTGACAACGCGGGGAACTCCGGATGGTTCAGTCATGTGGGGTCCTCTTGTCCATTATTCTCGGAGGGCACAGTCCTACCGCAACTCGGCGTATTGCGGGATCTGCCAGAGAAGCCTGGTCTGAGCTCGGCCGGTCCGACCTGCTCGAAGGACCTTTCCCTCCGCGCCTCGCGCGTGAAGCCCAGGTGGTGCTGCGGTTGTGCTGACTGATGTCTCCAAGCCGACGGCTCGCAAGTTCGTCTCTTTGAGCGTGCTTCCACGATTGGCTGCAGTAGCAGGCTACCACAGGGCTCTCAAAAGACTCTCAAATCGGCCCTTAGCTTGGAGCGCGGCCATCATCGCCCTACTCATCAGCACTCTGGAGCAGGCATGTGGCCGACGGCGCAAGGTGCTAAGTGCCGGCACCAACGTCATGCACAAAGAAACCCCGCCCTGCTAGAGCAAACGGGGTTCTTGGCCTAACCGATCGAATGGAGTCCGAGAGTCGCTCTTTCCTACCCGACGGCTAGTGTGGCTCGATGATAACGTCCTTCCAAAACAAGTGCTTGATCGCCGAGGTAGGGAACTTGCTCACCCACGGTTTCACAAGCAGGTGCTGTCGTCCATAGCCAATGGGTATGACGGGTGCTTCCTCGACTAGGATCCGGTCTGCCTGCCCGTACAGCATCATCCGCTCGCCCTGGTCCATCACACGTCTGGCTTTCTCAAGCAAACCGCCATGGGTTTCGTTACGCCACCATGTGGGCCGGCTGCCCCAAATGTCCCGTAGACAGTGATCCGGATCGGGGTAGCGCGCCATGCAGCGGTCGAAGAACAGGTGTGCCTCCCCCTTACGATGTCTGTCGAAATACTCTTGCCAACCCGTTGTCTCAACCGAGATCTCCACACCCAGGTTCTCCTCCCATTGCACCTGAAGTTGTTCGATGGCCTGTTGAACGGCCGGGCTGGGGGGCACCAAGAAGACCATCACCGGCAGGTCACGGCCGTCTGGATAGCCAGCCTCTGCCAGGAGTTGTCGTGCTCCTTCCACATCGTGTGGCACGGCGATCCCCGCCGAGTGTCCCGGCATGCCGGGAGGAACGACCCCGCCCGTGGCCGGGAAGAAGTGGCCTCTCATGCCCACTCCGGCCAACCTATCTCGGTCGGTGGCCAGAACGAAGGCGCGACGCACCCGAACATCGTCGAAGGGCGGCCCACTCATGTTGAAGCCTACAAGCCAGGTGGCGAGACTGGGTCCGGACACGTATTCGTCCGCATACCGCTGACGGGCGCTATCCATCTCCGGCGGCGGCAATTCCCAGAGGTAAGCGATGTCAAGGTCATCAGCTTCATACATCCGCAACTCGGCGGAGGGATCGACGTCTAAACTCAGTTCAACTTGCTGCACGTTGCCCCTGAACCGGCCGTGGTACTCGGGGTTACGCACCAGGACCATGGACTCCCCTGGCTGCCAGGACTCCAGCCTGAAAGGGCCATTGGTGACGATGTTCTCCACCTCCGTCCAGGCATCGCGGTGTCGCTCTACAACGTGACGGGGCACGGGATACGTCAGCCAGTGGGTCACCAAGTGAGGGAGATAGCTGGTTGGCCCCTCCAATTCCACGACCAGAGTGAGTTCATCCTGGGCCTGCACACCTACCAGATCTGGATCAGGCATCTCGCCTCGATGAAAGGCTCTGGCCCCCTTGATGTCGTATAGGATCAGCGCACCGGGCAATCGGGAGGCCGGATTCAGCACCCGCTTCCAGGCATACTCAAAGTCCTCCGCCGTCACGGGCTTGCCATCGCTCCAGTGCACGTCGTCCCGCAGGTAGAACACGTACTTGCGCCCGCCTTCCAACACGTCCCAGATTCGCGCCACATCCGGTATCACGTCCATCTCCGGGCTCTGGTCTACCAG
>CAZNMJ010000373.1:0-2547 GCA_964573815.1 uncultured Anaerolineales bacterium | reverse complement strand
CCCTGGGCGCGACTGATGGTCACTACCTTGTCCTCCATGGGCTGCCGCATCACCTCCAGGACGCGGGTGCCGAACTCTGGCACTTCATCCAGGAACAACACGCCATGATGGGCGAGGCTGATCTCGCCCGGCCTTGGCCACTGGCCGCCACCTACCAGCCCGGCGTGGCTGATGGTGTGGTGCGGAGCGCGGAAGGGTCGGTGACGGATGAGAGGCGTCTCAGGTGGCAGGAGACCGGAGACGCTGTAGATCTTGGTGACGTCCAGGGCTTCGTCGATGCTCATGCTGGGCAGGATAGAAGGCATGGCTCGGGCCAGGAGGGTCTTCCCAGCGCCGGGCGGGCCGGTCATTAGCACGTTGTGGCTGCCGGCGGCCGCCACCTCCAGGGCTCTCTTGACGTGTTCCTGTCCCTTGACGTGGGCCATGTCGGTAACGTACTCGGGAGGGCCCTCGTCTTCGATGTCGAAGTCCGGTTGATAGGGCTGCATCTCCTCCAGGCCCTGGAGTTGCATAGCCAGCTGGCCGAGGCTCTCGACGGGAAAAATCTCTAGCCCTCGTAGGAGGGATGCTTCCGGGGCGTCGACGGCGGGCACGAAGATTCGCTCGAAGCCCTCCTCCTTGGCCACGCTGACCATGGGGAGGATGCCATTGGTGTGGCGCACGGTGCCGTCCAGAGAGAGCTCACCGATGAAGAGCGAGTCGGAAACGTCGGCCCAGACCTGGTCGTTGGCCATGATAATGCCCAGGGCGATGGGCAGGTCGTAGGCGGGTCCTTCTTTGCGGAGATCGGCGGGGGCCAGGTTGACGGTGAGGCGGGTGTCCGGGAAAGCCAGGCCGGAGTTCTTGATCGCCGCACGAACGCGTTCGCGGGATTCCTGGACGGCGGTATCGGGGAGGCCGACGACGGTGAACCTGGGCAGGCCTCTGGAGATGTCCACTTCGACCTGGACGATGGCGCCTTCCAGCCCGATGACGGCGCAACTGAAGACCTTGGCCAGCATCTAGACCTCTCCCTTCGAGTCAACAGTAGTCTAGCATAGAGTCCACTGGGAGGGCAAGGGAGGACGGTGGCACGCTCCGTAGCGCGCGCAGCGAGTCAATCGATTGGACTAGGACAAGCCCCCAGCTCCTCATAGCCGCAAAGACACCCTACGCCAACGAGCGCCACGCGCAGGTCACGAGGGAACGGAGGCACTGGAGGGGTACCAGAAGATCGCTAAATGAAATAGCGCATGATGGCCTTGCTCTTCGAAGGCCGCGCAATCTCCGCAAATCCAGCCCGCTCAAACATCTGGGGTAACCCCATGTAGCTTGAAACGGGGGGCAGCCGACCCTTCTTTGACACTGTTGGATAGGCCTCCACCACCTTTCCGCCCTGACTCCTTACATACTCCACTGCACCGCGAATCAGCTCTGCGGGAATTCCCCTTCCTCGATAGTCCTTCGCAACATAGAAACATGCTATCGACCAGACCGGCTTGTCGTCCACCCTCTTCAGTACGGGGGAACGTTCCAGTGATCCATAAGTCTCGCGAGGTGCGATCGAGCACCACCCCACCGGCTTGCCCTCGTAGTAGCCCAGGATTCCGGGAACCTGCCCCGATTCCACAATGGCCTTCATTGCCAGGCGATTTCCTTCACCCTGTCGCTCGGCAAACTCGCGGCGGGTCGATCTCCACCACATGCACCAGCAACCCCCGTACGCACCATGCGGGCCGAGCAGCGCCTCGAAGTCGGACCACCGATCCACGGTCAGAGGTCTGGATAACACGATCAGTGGGGTAGTTTCTCGGGACAACATCTCTAACCTCTCTAGATCGAGTAATAGCTCCCTAGGATCGCCTCTCGGCCGTTTGGAACCAGCCGTTATCGGCACCGAACCTGTAAAAGGCGGGGGCGTGCGCCTTGACGGTGGTTAGTGAGTTGGACAGCCGCCTGGTGACTCCTCCCAACCTCGGGCCAAGCGTCGCAGTCCTGCTTAGCCACGCAGTAGCACTGGCAGCAACGCGCCGTATCCCAGCCCCCAAAGGAAGTTCTGCACGGTCCAGGCCACGAGCGCCCCTCTCTTGAGGATGGCGCGCACGATCACTCCTGCGATGGTGAAGAGGACAGCCAGCCCAGCACCCAGCCCCAGATAGATCTGAGGCGCCGTATGAGGCCAAATGCTGGCCACCCAGGGGTATACGAAAGCGGCTGCCAACCCAAAGATGAAGCAACCGACAAAGAACATCAACACCATGAGTATCCTGGCTGGCGCTCCCTTGACCGGTAACGGATACCATTCAACTAGTTCTTGAACGCGCCAGAAAGCCACCGCCCCTGATAGCAAGGAAACAGGTACGATCACCAATAGAGCCTCCATGATGTTCGTGGCAGTGTCCTCTGTGTCTTGATTCTAGCAGCATCATTCTATGATGTCCTGCCCCGGCCGTGCAAGCGAAGGACCCTGGCTCTGACGCCGGGGGCCGCTTCTTGAGCACACTGTGGGCCACGGTAGCAGTTGCGCTTCCACAACCACCGACGGCGCTCTGTGGAATCTCTCTTAGG
>CAZNMJ010000372.1:0-2579 GCA_964573815.1 uncultured Anaerolineales bacterium | reverse complement strand
ACAGAGACCCGATTGACGTCGCGCGAGAGAAGACGCGGTGCATTCTGGAGAACCACGACCCGGAGCCTCTGGAGGAGGCCCAGCGAAGAGAACTGACGCAGATTCTCCAGGCGGCCGAATGTGAAGTAGGGTAGATGACTGAATAGGGGGGTGACATGGCAGAGAGCGAAACGCCTCCGTTGGAGCCAATCCTTCCCGGCTATCGCTTGCGTATCCTGAGTGATGATCAGTTGGAACAGCTCAGATCTGCGACCTTGGAGATCTTGGATGAGGCGGGGATACACTGTCCCTCCGAGAAGGCACTGGCGATCTATGCCGAACATGGAGCGCAGGTTGATTTCGATGACCGGATCGTGAAGCTACCACCCGAAGCAGTGTTGAGTGCCATGTCCCGCGCACCGCGCTTCTACACCTTGGGTGCGCGCTCTGCGACCCACGATCTCACGCTCGACGGCACGGCGATGTATTGTGCCACCGATGGTTGTGGGGTGGAGACCATAGACTTCGAGACTCGACAGCGACGACCCTCGGTAAAGGAGGACGTGGCCAAGATGGCTCGCGTGTCTGACTATCTGTCCTCCATCGCATTCTATTGGCCGATGGTGAGCGCACAGGACCATCCTGCGACGGCGCCGTTGCACGAAGTGGAGGCCTCGTTCAATAACACCGTCAAGCACGTGCAGAGTGAGACGTTGATGGGGGAGAAAACGGCTCGCTATGCGGTAGAAATGGCGAAGGTCATCACCGACAATGAGAAGACGCTGCGTGATCGACCGCCTCTTTCCTCGTTGATCTGCACCATCGCGCCACTGGGCCTGGATGACGGCGGCATGGAATCGGCGTTGGTCTTTGCCGAGGCGGGTCTACCAGTGGGGTTCATGTCCATGGCCAACGCTGCGTCGACCGCACCCGCAACCTCTGCCGGTACGATCGTGGTCGCGGATGCGGAGATTGTGGCCGCCATGGTACTGATCCAGATGGCCTATCCCGGTGCCCCAACCTACCACTCGCTTATGCCTGGCATAACGCATCCCAGCACCGGGGCCTATCTGGGCTGCGACGCAATTGTATACGCCGTGGGCGTGGAGTTAGCCCACATGTGGGGCGTGCCCACGCTGGCGGGCGTCTTTGGGACGGATGCTCCAGAGCCGGGATGGCAGGCCGGCGCATCGGAGCCCGCCGGGCTATTGCTGTGCGCCTTATGTGGGGCAGAGACGGGCAATGGTATGGGCTTGCTGGAAGGCAGTACACTGCTCTACCCCGAGGCCTTGCTCTTGGATTCACACAGCTATCATCAGGTCCGTATAGAAGCTGCTGGACTGGACACGAGCCCCGAGGCCTTGGCGGTGGATGTGATCAAGTCGGTGGGGCCGCGAGGCCACTTCCTGGCGCAAAGGCATACGCGGGACCATGTGCGGGAGTGGCAGTTGTCGGAGTTGACGTTCCGGCCGAGGGAAGGCGGCGGTTATGAAGACCCGATCCAGGTGGCAAGGGAGAAGACGGAATGGATTCTCGAGCACCATTATCCGGAGCCTCTTGAGGATTTCCAGCGGAGGGAACTGTCCCGAATCCTCGAGGCGGCGGATCGCGAACTGGGATAGCCCAGAGCATGTAGGGTTTGGGCACTACGGACGCGGAGCAGAGAGCAGAGCATGAGAACCTTGCTAGAGGTGCTTTCCGAGGATGAGCGCGCGCAGGTACATGAACGTACACTGAGGATCCTGGCCAGCACCGGCGTAAGGGTTGACACGTCCTGGGGGCGTGACATCCTCAGGGACTCTGGGGCGGGTGTAGACCGGAACACGAATGTAGTGCGCTTTCCTCGGCCACTGGTGGAGGAGGCGCTGCGCTTGGCGCCTAAGGAGTTCACCCTTGGAGCACGCAGGCCGGGCTGGGACTTGCCCATGAATGGAGGGGATTGCACTCTCCTCGCGGATGGCGAGGCTACCTACGTCCTGGATTCGGAGACAGGTGCCCGCCGACCAGGTACTGTGACAGATTGGCGAACCGCCACCCGGTTGATTGACGCACTGGATGAGATTGGAGTGTACTGGTGCATGGTGGACGGCGGCGATAGCGGCGACACAGTGGCAGACATGGTCAACTACTGGCGAACCCTCTTCCGTAGCTTCTCCAAGCACGTGCAGGATCCGATTCTCGAGCCCAAGCATGCGCCTTGGCTCCTTGAGGTTCTACAGGTGGTGTTCGGGGACAAGCACACTATCCGTCACGAGCATCCCCTGTCTTTCCTCCTGTGCCCCCAGTCGCCACTGGTCATTGAGGGACCGCCCACCGATGCTTACTTGGCAGTGTCGGGCTGGGACATGCCCGTGGCCGTCATGCCCATGCCGCTCATGGGTGCCACAGCGCCCGGCAGCCTTATCTCTACTCTCGTGCTTGGCAACTGCGAGGTGTTGGCCACGTTGTGCCTGGTCCAGGCGGCTTCGCCGCGCACCCCTTTCATATATGCACCGGCTCTCTCAGTAATGAACCCTCGCTCGGGGCAATACGCCGGGGGGGCCATTGAGGGGGGATTGCTGAGCGCAGCGGCTACCGAGATGGGTCGCTACTACAGCTTG
>CAZNMJ010000371.1:0-2622 GCA_964573815.1 uncultured Anaerolineales bacterium | reverse complement strand
GGCGACTGCGCCAACTGGCGTGATTGGAACGATCCCGAGGACGTGGAGAGCGAGCTGTACCAGGCCATGAACGGCACCGGTCCCTTCAAGTTCGACCACTGGACCCCTGGCGACGAGATCGTCCTGGTGCGCAACGACGACTACTGGATGAACGAGCCCCTCTGGGAAGGAGCGCCGACCGGCCCTGCTGCCCTGGAGCGCGCTGTCTGGAAGTATATCAACGAGTGGGGCACCAGGTATGCCGCCTTCGAGGCTCAGGACTGCGACCAGATGTGGGTTCCCAGGCAGTACGTCAGCCAGGCTGACGAGCTGGTGAGGGAGGAGTGGGACGCCTTTGACATGTCGGATCCCAGCAAGATGACCATCCTCAATGAGAATGGCATCGCGCGGTCCTTCATCAACCTGGCGCTGGTGCAGTCAGCCGACGTATTCTTCAACCAGAACGTCAATGTGGAGGGCGGTAACCCCTATCTGGGCAGCGGCGAGCTGGACGGCAACGGCATCCCGCTAGACTTCTTCTCCGACGAGCACGTGCGCAAGGCCTTCAACTACTGCTTCGACTTCGATACCTTCATCGAGGAGGCGTGGTTGGGAGAGGCCATGCAGCGCAGGGGCCCCATCATCTCAGGAATCCTGGGGTTCAACCCGGATCAGGAGGTCTTCTCCTACGATCTGGCGAAGTGCGAGGAGGAGTTCCAGGCTGCCTGGGACGGCGAGGTGTGGGACATCGGGTTCTACCTGATAATCATCTACAACACCGGCAACGACCAGAGGCGAACGGCGGCGGAGATCATCGAGGCCAATGTGGAGAGCATCAACGACAACTTCTCGATCGCCGTGCTGGATGTGCCTTTTGCGACGATGCTAGACGAGATCGTCAGCGCTCGGGTGCCGCTGTTCATCATCGGCTGGATCGAGGACTACCACCACCCGCACAACTGGGTGCACCCGTACATGCACTCCTCGGGTACGTGGGCGCAGTTCCAGACTCTGCCGCAGGAGCAGCTTGACCGGTACGATGCGAAGATCGCGGAGTGCCTGGTATTGCCCTTCGGGCCTGAGGCGGAGGCCTGCTACTTCGAGCTACAGGCCATGGCGGTCGAGGATGTGCTGGACATCTTCATGGTACAGGCCACGGGCCGTCAGTACTATCAGAACTGGGTGCAGGGCTTCTACTTCAACCCGATCTATCCGACGCAGCAGTGGATATATCGGTTCTCCAAGGGCTAGTAGGCTGAAGCCCTCGGGCAGGGACTGGCAGAATCCGGTCCCTGCCCACACTGTTCCGCTCGCTCAAGAAGACTGCCAGAAACCCCAAATGCTCTAGCTCCGTTTGGGGGTAAGGAGTGGTTAATATGATCGCATACGTCGTACGCAGGCTGATGATATTGCCCATCATCCTTTTCGGGGTGACGATACTGATCTTCGCCATGATGTCGTTTCTGGAGCCCGCACAGCGGGCTAGTCTGTATGTGCAGGCTATCCCCAGAAGGGCAGGGGAGCTGGATGAGATCATAGAGAAGTATGGCCTCGACGACCCCATGCACGTCCAGTACTTTCGCTGGTTGAAGGGAGTGCTCCGAGGAGACCTCGGCTTCTCCAGGACGGGGAGGCAACCTGTCCTGGCCACTATCAAGCGGTACGTCCCCGCGTCTCTCGAATTGGCCATCTGGGCTGCCGTACCGCTGCTATGGGTCGGCATACAATTGGGCGTGATATCGGCCCTGCACCACAATAAGCTCATAGACCAGGTAATGCGGGTCTTCGCCATCGTGGGTTGGTCCTTTCCGACGTTCGTCTTTGGACTCCTTGTGCTGATGATCTTCTACGCCAAGCTGCAATGGTTCCCCGCCGGACGGTTGTCCGACTGGGCGAATCAGGTGGTGCTGTCGAGCGAGTTCACCCGCTACACCGGGATGAACACCGTGGATTCGCTGCTGAACCTGAGGCTGGACATCTTCTGGGATGCGGCGCGACACCTGATACTGCCGGTGATCACCCTGTCCTATGTCAGTTGGGCCCTGGTACTGAGGGTGACCAGATCCTCGATGCTGGAGGTGTTGAGAGCCGACTACGTGACCACGGCCAGGTCCAAGGGTTTGAAGGAGGGAGTGGTCATAGACAGGCATGCCAAGCCCAACGCCTTGATCCCGGTGGCCACGGTGGGCGGCATAGTGATGATCGGGCTGATGAGCGGAGTGGTGATCACGGAAACGGTGTTCAACTACCGCGGGCTGGGGTGGTGGGTCGCTACCTCCGCGGGGCAGCTCGATGTGATCTCGGTACTTGGCTTCTCTCTCTTCTACGGGGTGTTGGTAGTATGCGGCAACCTTGTAGTGGACGTGATGTACGCCTATCTGGACCCGCGGGTCAGGCTCGAATGAGTAGACAGGGGGGATGGCGATGACAACCTTTGAAGAGGCGGAACGGGCTTTCGAGGAGGAGGCGACAGGAGGAGCTGCGCAGAGGTTGCGCAGCCTGGCGCACAATGTGCGGCATCCGCCCAAGGTCGTGCAAAGAATGCTGAAGAACCCGGTGTCGGTGACAGGGATCGTGCTGGTGGCATTCTTTGTGGTTGTGGCCATTCTAGCCCCAGTGTTGGCGCCTCCGGAGCGGCCGGAC
>CAZNMJ010000370.1:0-2631 GCA_964573815.1 uncultured Anaerolineales bacterium | reverse complement strand
GGCCGCATTGGAGTACTCATTACTGTTGCGAATCTTGCCCGGACCCACATCCTCGTCGATATCCACCAGCTCATCGCCGGTAGCCAGGATGGCAACTCTGGCTCGCCTGATGACGGCGCACTGCGCCCGCCCCAAAGAAGCCAGGACACCTATCTCCTGGGCTCGCACGACGGTTCCCTTCTCCAACACAAGTTCACCCCTGCGGATGTCCTCGCCGCGAGGCCTCACGTGTTCTCCCAGCGGGACCTCGTTGTAGATCTCAACGTCCTGGCCCAGACGCCACTCACCGGTCAGATACTCGCTGGTTTCCTCGAAGCGTACCACCGTGTCGGCTCCGCGCGGCAGCGGTGCCCCGGTCATGATACGAATGGCGGTACTGGGTTCCACCACGGCATCACTGGTATGCCCTGCTGCGAGATTGGCGACTACACGCAGTCGGGCCGGATTCTCCCTCGTCGCACCTCGAGCGTCCACGGCCCGTATGGCATAGCCGTCCATGGCCGAGTTGTCGAAGGGAGGGATATCCACGTCCGAGAATGTGTCTTCGGCCAGTGTGCGCCCAAGACCCTGCAGAATGTCCACCATTTCTGGCTCAAGGGGTTCAAACCGCTGCAGGATGGTATCCAGAGCGTCATCAACGGAGATCATACCGCTCGGCCCCTCTCGCTGTCTATCGCTTCAAGGCCTCTCAAAATCCTCTCTGGAGTAGCGGGCAGGGAGAGAACACGTACCCCAACCGCATCGTAGATGGCGTTGGCGATCGCTGGGGCGGTGGGGATGGAGGTTATCTCCCCTACCCCCTTCGCACCATAAGGTCCATCTGCCGTGGGAACTTCCACCATGATGGGGATAAGCTCTGGCATGTGCCGCGCCGTGGGGATCCTGTACCTGGTGAGCGTCGTCTTCTGCGGAACGCCCTCCTCCATGGTGAAGTCCTCCATGAGGGCGAACCCCAGGCCCATCACCACCCCACCCTCCAGCTGACCCTGTACCCCAAGGGGACTCACGGTCCTTCCCACGTCGTGTGCTGCGATGACCCGTAGCACTTTCACTTGACCGCTGATTATGTCAACCTCAACTTCAGCCGCCTGAGTCGCGAATCCGTAAGCGAAATGCATGTCCCCGTGCTCGCCGAGGGGAACTGTCTTGGGGGGAGTGTAAACCTCGGAGGCCACGAGGGAATGGCCCTCGGGGTTGGCCAGGCGAAGTGCCTCCTCCAGAGGCATGGTCTTGCCGTCAGGTCCCGTCACCTGGCCTGCCTCGAACTTCAGGCTGTCAGGCGAGACGTCGAGTTCCTCACCCGCAGCGCGGGAGAGCACCTCTCGGAGCCTCCGAGCCGCCAGGCGAGCGGCATTGCCCGAGATGTAGCTCTGGCGGGAAGCCGTCGTGGCGCCACCGTCGGGGGTGAGATCTGTGTCGCCCACCAGCACGTCTATCTTGTGGTACTCGACGCCCAGTTCCTCGGCGACGATCTGTGCCAGCACCATGACGATGCCCTGCCCCACCTCTGCGGCTCCCGCCCGTACCTGAGCACGCGCGTCGTCGAGCAGCTCCACTTCCACTCCCGCGCTGTCGGCCACACCGCCTCCCAGTCCCACGTTCTTGTAAGCGCAGGCCACGCCCCATCCTCTCTTCTTCCCAGGGACCGGCGCACCGCTGGGCGCAACCTCCTTCATCGCTTGCTCCACGCGGTGTATGGTTTCCATCAGGCCTACGCTCTCCCGCAGCTTCTGTCCCGTGGCCGTTACGGAACCCACCCGCAACGCGTTCTTGCGCCGCAACTCCAAGGGAGGGATGCTCAGCTTCTCGGAGAGGATGTCCATCTGCATCTCCGCCGCGAAGTGGGCCTGGGGAGCCCCAAAGCCTCTGTAGGCCCCTGCGGGAGGATTGTTGGTGTACATGGCGTAGCAATCCACCTTTGCATTCGGGACGGCATACGGGCCCAGGGAGTGTGTGGCGGCCCTGGTCATGACGTACGGCCCCAGGGAAGCATAGGCTCCGCTGTCGCCGAGGATGCGAGCCTCCACTGCGGTCAGCGTGCCGTCCTTCTTCGCTCCTGTCTTCAGTCGAATCACGCAGGCGTGACGTTTGGGATGCGCGATCATCGACTCCTCGCGCGTGTAGACGAGCTTCACAGGCCGTCCCGTGATCTTGGCCAGCAGCGCTACGTGGATTTGGCCCGCGATATCCTCTTTGCCTCCGAAGGCGCCTCCGACCTTGGTCTGAATCACCCGGACCCGATCTTCTGGTAGCCCCAGGGAGGCCGCGATCTGCGCTCGATCTGAGAACGGTATCTGAGACCCTACATAGACCACAACTCGGCCCTCATCATCGAGCAATCCCACCGCGGCTTCCGGCTCCAGAAACACATGATCTCCACTCGGCGTCCTGTATTCATGCTCGACGATGACGTCCGCCTCGGCGAAGCCCTTCTCCACGTCGCCTTGGCGCAGCTTGATGTGCTCCAGGATGTTGCCACCCTCGTGGACCAGAGGGGCGCCCGCCTGCAGTGCCTCCTCGGCAGAAGCGACCACATGTAACGGCTCATATCGGACCTGGATCAGCTTCAAGGCCTCCTCTGCGATAGCCTCAGACTCAGCCGCCACCACCGCTATCGCGTCCCCCGTGTAG
>CAZNMJ010000369.1:0-2650 GCA_964573815.1 uncultured Anaerolineales bacterium | reverse complement strand
GACGCGACGTTCGCGCATCTTGGTCACCGTGGACGGAGAGAGGGGGTGATGATGAGCAGCCGTACCCTCACCTTCAACGGCATTACATGGACCAACATCAAGGAACCGACACCGCAGGACATCGAAGATCTCCGGGAGCAGTTTCCCTTCTTCCACCCGCTGGACTTGGAGGACCTCCTCAGCAACATAGAGAGGCCCAAGATCGATGAGTATGAGAACTACCTGTTCATCGTCATGCACTTTCCCGTCTTCAACAAGGCCACGGGGCGGCTCGGGCATTCCGAGGTCGACATCTTCGTCGGTCGCGGCTTCCTGGTCACGGCAAGCGATGGGACACTGAAGCCTCTGGCCGAGGACTTCGACGAGGCTGAGAAAGACGAAGGCATCAGGCGCCAGTTCATGGGCCGTGGCTCATACTACCTCCTCTACCTGCTGATTGACGACCTTGTCGACTATTGTTTCCCCATTCTGGACAAAGAGAACCACAACATCGAAGGCATCGAGGAAAGGATCTTCGATGCCAACGCCAAGGAGATTGTGAAGGAGATCTCCGTCGTCAGACGGAACCTGATCAACTTCCGGCGCACGATCAAGCCCCAGATGAAATTGATTGCCAGCCTGGAGCGGAAAGACTGGGAGTTCCTGAGGGGGGATCTAGATGTCTACTGGGGAGACGTCTCCGACCACATAGTGCAAATATGGGAGCGCCTGGAGGATCTGTGGGACGTCATCGAGGGACTCAGCGAGACGGTGGAGTCACTCACGTCCCACCGCATCAATGAGGTAATGAAGATCCTGACCATCTTCTCGGTCATTATGCTGCCCCTTTCGGTGGTCTCCGGTATCTACGGCATGAACCTCAGCCGACTTCCCCTGGCTAGCCACCCGATGTCTTTCATTATCATCATGGCCATCATGGCTGCAATCGTGATCGGCATGCTGGCCTACTTTAGACGAGAGGGCTGGCTGTAGGTGGAGACCTCCGCCAACAGAGCGCCAACCGACAGCGAGGAGCTGGAAGCACCCCTAAGAATAGACTACAAGAAGCTCCTCTTCATGCTCGTCGTCGGAGTTGGCGTAGCCCTCCTCCTGGTCAGGCTCATTGGAGAGCGAGAGGCGCTGGAGCTGTTAGTCACAGCGAAGACCGAGTTCGTCATCCTGGCCATTGTGGCTGAAGGCCTGCGCTACCTCGCTGTCGCTCTGTACACCCAGAAACTGCTGCACTTCCTCGGACACCATATACCATTATGGCCTTTCGGGGAACTCATGTTCGCGGGCGGTGCAGCCAATCGTATCCTCTCAGCGGGAGGCGCCGCCGGCATCTACGTCCGCTACCGCTTTTTCGACCGGCACGGGCTCTCTCTGGGCAGCCTAGCCATAGTGCTCACCTTGCAGAACTTGATGACGGGCGTCATCCTGCTCAGCACCCTTCTTCTGGGTCTGCTCTACATGCTGAGCCATCGCATGATGGGCCCGGGTCAGCTGTTGGTTGCCGTGGGCATGCTCTGCGTGATGCTGGGGCTACTGAGTTCCTTCGTCGTGATGTATAGACACCCCCGGAGACTGAAGCGCTTCCTGGCCAGCCTAGCCAAACTCGTTGACGCACCTATCAGGAGGATCAGGAACAGGAGCGCGTACAATCCCAAAGCGCTACTAACCAGCGTCAACAACCTCTATCAGGCTGTAGATGTGGCTCGAAACAAGCCATCGGAGACGGCGAAGGCCCTTGGTTACGGGGTCATGACCCTCTTTTCGGATATCGTGTGCCTTTTCTTTGTCTATCACGCCCTGGGTTTCCCCATCAAGCTGGACGTCTTGGTCGTAGGATACATCATCACCAACTACATAATCAGCCTTCTGCTGATGCCCGAGGGCATTGGAGTGACTGAGGTTTCGCTCACCGCCGTGTACGCCAGCATGGGAGTGCCAGGGAACATCGTGGTGGTGGCGACCTTGCTATTCCGTTTCATTGCCTTTTGGCTACCAATTGGCGTGGGTCTGTTGGCCATGTGGGACCTACGTCGCAAATCCTTGCTCTGATGCAGCCACAGATCAGCGAAGGGATCGGATATCGTTGAATCAATAGCGGCGGACACCCGAATTGGCGATGTCCCTGCTCTGCACAGCAAGACTCCATTTGGAACCTCCTCTAGCCACGCCTCGTCGATTTTATGGTATAATCATGGGGGAGAGCGGCGTCACTACAGGCGCGGAGGAGAGTGTAACATGAGGAAACCTCTTATCGGCCTAGGTATCGCCCTGGGCGTGGTGGCGGCATGCTTGCTCTCACTCGTGGCCGGGGCCCTCGCTGGCGGCGCGGTCGCCTTCCTCGCCGCTCGCCCAACACCTGATGTGCCCATGCCAAGGTTCTGGCAAGAGGAACCTATGCCAGCGCCGCGTGTTCCGGAGCCTTGGGAGATGCCGCCTGGTGAGATGCTTCAGCCCTTCGGCTGGCAACTCAGCGGAGCCCTGATCTCCGAGGTAGATCCCGGTGACCCAGCCGATGAGGCAGGCGTGGAGGAGGGCGACATCATCCTTGCCGTGGGCGGCAGGGCGTTAGATGAGCGGCACGACCTCGCCACGTTGATCCATGAGTACCAACCGGGAGACGAGGTCGTATTGACCGTCCTGCGGCGTGGCGATCTGAGTG
>CAZNMJ010000368.1:0-2650 GCA_964573815.1 uncultured Anaerolineales bacterium | reverse complement strand
ATCGAAGGATGCGACTCGTCGACGGGCCGCTTGTGGAGGCGCATCCCTCGATACGCGCTGCCCGCTACTCGGGATGCTGTGTTGGAGCGGCTTTGCCCGCGAGAGCTTGGGAGATTGGAGAGGTCTCCGAAGCGGCCAACCATCCGCCCGTGGGCCTGGCTGCCGTGTCGATAACGGAACCTGTCCTCAGTGTCCATCTGTGGTATAATGGCTTCCATCGGGGCTCACCTCTAATAGCGTCGCGGCCGGTGAAAAGCTGCCAGGAGGGCGGGCGATGACCGAGGAGACTCTTGTTGACTTGCCGACCCTTCTGGGCTACATGGTCGCCAATTTCGTTGCCAACGTGTGCGCAGGTGCACTCTTCGCAGCGCTTGCAGCGGCGCTGGCCTGGTGGGCCTGCAGGGAACTGAATATCTTCCAGTGGGTGCGAGAACGCACCGATCGGCGAGAACTGGACATCCGGCGGGCGATATACTGCCTGGAGTTGCTGAGCGCCGAGCTCCTTTCCCTCCTGGAGCAGATACCCAGGTGGCGCGAGGCACTCAGGGGCCTTCGCTGGGGTACCGTCTTCCGCATCCCAACCCCGGCCTGGGAGTTGGCGCAACAGAATAGGGAACTGGCCGACTTGGTAGATCCCGAGTTGCTTCGAGGCCTCATCCGGTTCTACGAGGGCCTCACCGATGCCGAGCGGTGGCTGCCACTGGTGGCACAAAGCTGGCTGGCGTCCGACAACGATGTAGAGAGTCTGGAAGGAAAGCGCACCGCCATCATCGGCATGGCAGTGGCTGGGCTGGACCAGGCGGAGGACATCGGAGATGAGCTAGCTCACCGGCTGGAAGCGGAGATCGAGAGGCTGAAGAGCCTCTTACCCCCGCCTGGCGGGGGTAAGGCTCCCGCCGCTCGGTCCATCCCCCTAGGATCGTGGTTTCGCTCAAGGAGAGGATCTGGTTCGACTGACTGATCCCCTCATGGCCCATCGAGTAGTGTAAGTCGCCACAAGACGGCTCCAGCGCGTGAGGCACGACATGAGGGCCTGAGGCCGTAAGATCGAAAGGAGGTATCAATATGCCACCCGATGTGGAGAAGATGCTCATGGACTACGTTGCGGCATGGAACTCCGGCGACCCGGAGAGGATAGCTTCCTTCCTCACCAATGATTGCGTCTTCGAGAATCTGGGTGGGGAGGGTGTCCATCGTGGTCGAGATGAGGTGAAGGCCTGGGCCACAAGCGTCTTCGCCGCCTTCCCCGACTTCAACCTGGAGATCAGGTCCCTTTTTGTCGCTGGCGACTGGGTCGGTGTCGAATGGGTCGAGACCGGCACCCACAAGGGAGCCATGGGGTCCCATCCCCCCACCGGCAAGAGCTTCGCAGTCCCGGGCGCCTCCATCCTCGAGCTGCACCAGGGCAAGATCAAGCGCGAGACCCTTTACTGGGATTCCGCCACCTTTCTGAGACAGCTGGGCTTGATGCCTGAGGCCCATTCACGGTAGGCCTCGCGCACCACAATAGGACCGTCGTCAGGCGACGGCAGGCCGAGAGCTTTCCGGGGGGTAGGAGCCTGCAAGCCGAAAGGAGGAAACGACGACCATTCGCCACGTGATCTTCATCGGTCTGCTGGTGGTAACAGGTGTCTTCTTTGCCGGTGCATGGCTGAACGGGTGGAGTGGCGTACAAGGCATCTTTCTGCCCATCTTCCTCATATTTCTGGCTATCCTCATCGCCCACGACGCTTATGGCAACAGACTCCTGCCGCCGCCCAATGCCCTGGCCCAGATCGCCGGGTATCTGGAAGCCGCGTGGTGTGTAGCCCTGGCGGCGGTCCTTCTGTGGAGCTACATCTCGTCCTAGACATTCGCGCGTCCCTCGCGGGCGTGTGTGGCCTCCAACCTCCGGCCCATGCACGGCCAGGAGGAGCGCTGTTCGCAACTCCATGGTCAGGCGGAGACACATTTGAATCCTGTTCGAAGGGAGAAGAACCATGCGCGCTGAGAGCTTTCGCTTCAAGGTGGGAGAACTCAATTGTGTCGCCGTCAGCGACGGAACCTATGGCCTGGCCGCCGACAGGCTCTTCACCAATGCTCCCGAGCATGAGTTGAGGGAGGCACTGCAACGCCACGGCCTCGAGCCAGATGAGGTCCCCGTCTCAGAGGCTTGCCTGCTCGTCTACGCTGGCGAACAGGTCGTGTTGGTCGACACCGGGATGGGTCCTGATCTCAGCCCCACGGCAGGGAAGCTCCTCCAGAACCTCAAGGCCGAGGACATCGACATCGTCGTTCTCACCCACTGCCACGGCGACCACATCGGCGGGCTCACCGATGCCGACGGCAAGCTCGCTTTCCCCAACGCCCGCTACGTGATGTGGAAGGACGGATGGGAGTTTTGCATGTCAGAGGAGACCCGCGCCGAGATACACCCGGACACAACCGAGTTTCTGGACCGGAAGCTATTGCCCATTCGTGACCGACTCGAACTCCTGGAAGAAGACGGGCAGATCGCGCCCGGCATCCGCGCCTTGGGCGCAGCGGGTCACCAACCAGGTCACATGATGCTGGAAATCGCCTCCATGGGCGAGAAGCTGCTCTACATCTCCGATACCCTGCTCCACCCCCTCAATCTGGAGTTTCCCGATTGGTATGCCGTGTACGACAG
>CAZNMJ010000367.1:0-2666 GCA_964573815.1 uncultured Anaerolineales bacterium | reverse complement strand
TCTTCAAATCTCTACAGATGCGGGCGGCGAGTTGTAGCCGTCGCAAGTCACGAACACGTCGTATGTACCTCCCACGGGTGGAACCAGGTGATACTGTCCACCGCTCGCCGTGTTGCCCGCGATGCCCGTACCGACCAGTGTGACCGTACCGTCGAGCATACGGATATCTCGATTGTCGCGCATGTACCCCTGGACGCCTCCGATGGTCGTCACGTACGTGGAAGAGTCACCGTCGCTCCAGGCCCCGTGGAGGCGGATGTTGTACCAGTCCGTATAGAGTTGACGTGCTCTGGCGCGGAAGGTGTAGGTGCGGCCGACGACGCCTGTGAAGAGGTCTGAGGTCAGAGTGGTTTTCTCGTGCCAGAAGAGCCACTGGTTGTTCACGTCATCCTTGTACTGCACGTCGTACTTGGTGATGTAGCCGCCCGGAGCGGCCTGGCCGTCCTCCCACGTCACGGTGAAGGTGGGCGAGTAGCTAACTGGCGGCGACGACGCGCTGACGGTGGGGGCCTGAGCCAGCATCACTGCGTCTATGAAGACCTGGTTGTCCAGCGAAGGAGGATGGCTGACTGGCTGAAGGCAGTTGACCCTGACGAAGAGGGTGATCGTGCTAGCCTGGGCCACTGCTGCCACGCCCAAACGTACCCAAGGGCCTTCGTCGTGATCGTCAACGGGGCTCCAGACGATATTGGGGGAGTTGGGATTGGTGCCGCCGTAGGGGTCGATACCGACGAGCTTCTGCATGGTGCCGTCATTGGTGGGAGGCGCTGGGCTCTCGAAGAAGGTGAGCATGGCCGCCTTGGCTCCGTAGGGTTCGCCGGGCGTGACGCCGCTTATCTGCTGGTAGATGCCAGCCGTGAAGGCGGTCTTGGAGATGATGAGCTGCGAGGTCTCGCCCTCGGTGTGTTCCGCCCCTGGCCAGAAGTACTCGATGGTGTTGGCGAAGCTGACGTTGCCGTTGAGCACGAAGGGGTTCCAGCCCAAACCCACGCCGTTGGGCTTGAAGCCGTCTTCGAAGCCCCAGTTCTGGGTGAGGTTGACCCCGCCGCCTGCCGCGGAGCGTGTGAGGAGGAGTAGAATGGCAAGAAGCATCAGAAGCGCTGCCAGGAAATCGATGATCCTCTGAACGAGCCGGACCGTTCGCACGTGTTCTCCCCGCATGCCGTGTCATCCCCAGTTTACCGGTCGGTGGGAGCGAAGTCAATGGTACTCTGGTTTCCCTTCGAGTGCCAAGTTGCTGGCGCGTGCCGCACGCTTCGATACGCCGCTTCGAGGCTACTCCAGGTGCTCGTCGCCACTTGCGCTGATGGAAAGTCTCGTCGTGATGGCTTTGGCCTGCCTGCATAGGGAGATGGGTGTACTGCAATCGAAGGAGCACCTCCTCCCCCTTGATGGGAGATGGGGAGGACTGGGTGGTGGCGGATCTAGCTGCGGCTTCTCCCGAAACGCGTGGACGTCAGCCGTAGGGGCGGGTTTCAAACCCGCCCCTACGAGGTTGGCGCGTGCGGCCAGAATATCGGAGAAGCCCCGCCTGCCGTGCCCGCACGCCAGTGGCGGGTGGCGCCGGGCTCACTCCCAGCTGAAACGGCGAGCGAACGAAGGCATGTTCGTCACCGCTTCTATGGTCAGTACGCGGTTGCCTGCGAAGCTGTCGAACCAGGCGCTGTCGTCCATCTTGGAAGACAGAAGCCAGGGGCAGAAGGCGAACAGATAATCGGGAAGAGGCTCACCGTTGGAGAGGGTGCCGCCACGGAACCAATTGAAGACCTCCGCGTGGTAGTCGCGATGGAGTTGATCATCGATTGGGTCAAAGCGGTCGTCGTCGCTGGCTCCGTACTTCCAACCTCCTTCGCCGGCGATCATGGGAGGCACAAAGCCGATCTCTTCCTCGAATACCCGCGCGAAGTGCAAGAAACCCAGCGCCGCGTTGAGATCCTCTTGATACGACGGGGGATGGTTCAGTCCGTAGGGATGTGGCACGAAGAACATCCGCTGAAAGATCTGCTCCCCGCCGTGCAGCTTGATCTCGTAGAGGGCCTCTCTGAGCCACTGGGGGTCAACGAACTGTAGCCCGACGTAGCCGCCAGCGTTGTACACGTCGCGCGCTGCCCGCAGCAGGTCCTCGGTGAATCTGAGCTTCCTGCCGCGCGGATCTTCCCACAGCACCTCAATACTGGGCTCATTGTAGATCTGGATGTAGGGCGGCATGCCTAGGCTTTCCAGCAGCTGGACGTCGCGGCCCCAATCGAAGTACCTGTCTCCGGGGTAGAGCATCTTCCGCCACACGACGGCGATGCCCGCTTCTTTGAACTTCCGGGCCGCCATCTCCAGCTGTATCTCGTCGGCGTAGATGACCAGCGCCCATTTCATCCTCATGCTCACCAGGCGGGCGATCTGGTGGTCCAGGTGCTCGGGGGTGTGGTATTCCTCGGGGATGAAATGGATGCAGAGGCCGTTGTCGCCCGGGGGTCGGGGCCAATCCCGCAGGGCCATGGGGGGCAGGTCCTCGAGATCCATCATCCAGATCTCTGTTGGTGTTGGAGAGAGAGGGACAGCGGTTGGAGTTGGGGCCCGGTCAGGAGGTCGGGTGCGGGTGGGCAAGGAGGTGGCGGTTGTCGTCGGGACCGGGGACAGAGTCGTGGACGTCGCCGTCGGTGTCGCCGGAC
>CAZNMJ010000366.1:0-2698 GCA_964573815.1 uncultured Anaerolineales bacterium | reverse complement strand
GTATGGCCGCCATCAGCAACACCCTCTTCACTCTTCTCTCCCCGGGGGACCGCGTCGCCTCCATCAAAGACACTTATGGCGGCACGAGCAAGATCTTCATGGAATTCCTGCCTCGCTTTCAGATCGAGGTGGCCCTATGCGACACCACGGATCACGAAGCCATCGAGGCCGCCGTATCAGAGGGGTGCAAGCTACTCTATACCTGGAAAGCCCCACTAACCCCACGCTGAAGGTGATCGATTTGGCTCGCCTGGCCGAAGCGGGGCACGACGTGGGAGCCACCGTCGTCGTGGATAACACCTTCGCCACCCCACTCAATCAGAGCCCTCTCCAGCTGGGTGCTGATCTAGTCATTCACAGTGCCACCAAGTTCCTGGGCGGCCACGCCGACGCCCTGGGCGGAGTAGTCTGCGGGCCGGCTCACCTGGTAGAGCGTATCTTCCACTTTCGGGAGATCAACGGTGCTTCGTTGCACCCCATGGCCGCCTATCTCCTCCTGCGCGGCATGAAGACGTTGCACCTGCGCATCCGCCAGCAAAACGAGAGTGCCTTGCAGATCGCTCAGTACCTGGAAGGGCACCCCATCGTCGAGCGGCTCTTCTACCCTGGTCTGGAGTTCCACGACAACCACGACATCGCCAAGCCGCAAATGCGGGGCTACGGCGGAGTTCTCAGCTTCATGCTCAAGGGCGGCTTCGATGCGGTGCGGACCTGCCTGCCGCAGCTGCGCTACGCCCACCTGGCCGCCAACCTGGGCGCGGTGGAAACGATAGCCGGCCCACCGGCAACAACGCGCCACGTGGAGTGTACGGCGGAGGAGCGGGAGGCGCTGGGCATCCCGGAGGGCTTGATTCGTTATTCCGTGGGCATCCAGGATACCGAGGACCTGACGGCCGACCTGGAGCAGGCCCTCGAGTACACGGCGAGGGCGCTGGGTTAGTCTCCGTCCCGGGGCACGAAGATCTCGTATCTGAACACGCAGTCTATGGTGTCGATGCGCTGATAGTTGGCCCAGACCGCCTCCAGAATGCGTGGCGGATAGGATTGCCAGGTCAGGATGACCAGCGAGAATCGGTGCTCAGCCAGAGCGCGCTCCAGCCCGTTAAGCCCCTGGTCCGCGAGTCCGGTACCCTCCAAGGCATTGAGCAGCCAGGGACTGCCGTAGAGTTCCTTCCCATTACGCAGGGCGAAGCCACCTCCTTCGGTGAGGATCTCCCCCTCGGCATTTCGGACGTACTGGTCTATCTTCTCCCCAGCCAACGCATCGGCGGCCTGCGGCGTGTATCCGAAGGAAGGGAGAGGGTCGTAGTAGGTCGCCAGCGGTGTGAGCGGAAAGGCCTTGAACCAGACAAGCTGGAGCAATAGTATCGCGGGCACAGCGAGGGCAGCGTACTTCCAACGCTTCTCCAACTCGCCCCATAGCACCCCGCAGAGCAGCAACGTTGCCGCGATCAACTCCAGAAAGTAGTTGCTGCTGGCCCCCGCGCGACCCACTGCCATTGTCATGAGGGCCGAGGTCGCGAAGTACAGGATGGGAAGCGAGAGGCTCCCTGTCCGCAAGCAGGCAAGGCTCCACAGCAGGGCAACGGCGACTATTAGGCCATGAGTCAGCAGAAAGGCTCGCCAGTAGCTTGCGAATGAGCGCAGGAAGTAGTCTAGAAGGTTGTAAGTGACGAGGTGATGGTAGAATTGACCGTCCGTCAGCCACGTGAGAGAACAGAACGCGCCAACTCCCAGCCCCCCCAGCACGAGAACGAACACAAGAGCGTGCCGCCACTTTCGACACCATACCAGCCATAGGATGATGGCCATAGGGGCTGCCCACTGGGTCTGCTTGGTATAGAGGGATAAAACACAAGAGCATGCTGCCAGACAGGTCCCCCACCAGTCGGGCGAGCGCAAGATGAGCAGTATCGCCAGCAAGGAGAAGAGGATCGCTGTAGTATCCACCCTGCCCCACGCGCCCCAATGATAGACGAAGATGGATCCCAGGAAGGCGGCACCGCACGTGACTGAGGGCACAGTTCGACGACTTTCCTGGTAGACGATGAGACCGATGAGTACCGCTGTGAGCAAGGTGGAAACGGTGGACACCAAGCGTGTGGAGGCCAAGGACTGGCCGAGCATCGGGATGAGCAAAGCGGAAAGGCCTGCAAACAACGGGGGATAGTTGGACGCAATGAAGGGGAAGTCGTTCACGTCGGTGTAGATGTCCTCAGCCCGCACCAACTGCACGGCATCCCTGAGGAGCAGTTCCTCTCCGGCGGCTACTTCATACGGGAAGAGGATGATCTTGCCAGCGTGATAGACAAAGCCTGCCACGGCAACCGTGAGGACGACAGCGAGCAGAATGCCTGTGCCCCATCTCAAACCAGTGCCGGACTTCCCCATTCTCCTCTCCAGGTTGGCCAAGCGCCCACAAGCCACCACGAAGCGACAGGCGGGATTATACCCTTCCGACTCGCAGGCGGTCAACCAATCATGAACCGGTGCTCGGAGCTCGCCAGCCACGCTGCCGCGCCAGCGCCCGCCAACGTTCCAGATGCTCACTGGCACCTCAGAGGCACCGCTGAAGGCGACAGAATTGACTGCCAGAGGCCGACGTGCTAGAATAGCGCAATTCGATGCAAAGGGGGGGCAGCAACTGTGAACAAGGGAACGAGTGAGCTAGTCGAACGGGCCGAGGCCGAAGAGATCA
>CAZNMJ010000365.1:0-2727 GCA_964573815.1 uncultured Anaerolineales bacterium | reverse complement strand
CCTGTATCGGTCGGCGTGGAATAATGGTGAGGCGAATGCTACCACAAGCCGGGACAGAGGGCAAAACTGTAAGTCATGCTGTCTGCGTGGACTCTGGTAGGAGTCGCCAAGCGCAGGGGTCTCGCCAAGTCACAGTCAGTGAACGGGGCTAAGGCAGCTCTGAGCGTTGTAGGCATCCAGGCGATTGCAGAGAACGGGGCAGCTGTGGGCACCGGCGTCGGATCGACTGGTTGCAGCCGGGCGGTAATGGAAGCCACCGCTGCACGAGCAAGAGAACCACTGTCACGGCGATGAGCTTCCGACGCGCGGTCGACTGTTCGCGTGGTTCTTTGCGGGGGAGGGTGAGTTCTCCCGTGCATCTCTTGGGCATCAACTACGGGGCAACGAGATCTCACCCTTGGAAGACGCTACTCCTCCTCAGGTGACTCCGGAGGAGGGGGGCCGAACAAGAATGCCTCCATCACCTGGCGGCAGATAGGTGCGGCGAACACCGAGCCCTCGCCGCTGTTCTCCACCACCACGGCCACCGCGATCTGCGGAGCTTCTACGGGCGCATAGCCAGCGAACCAGGCGTGAGGTTTCTCGTCGGGGGTCTCAGCGGTGCCCGTCTTCCCTGCAGAGGTGAAAGTCGCGCCCTCGAAGGCGTAGTGGGCGGTCCCTCCAGGGTCGCTGGTCACTCCGTCCAGCCCCTCACGGATCACCTGCAAGGTCGCCTCGGACACCGGCAGGCGTCCCCTCTCCGAGGGTGTGAAGACGAGTTCCTCCTCCTGTGGAGTGCCGGAGATGCGCATCGCCACGTGTGGCTGATAGAGGATTCCGCCGTTGGCGATGGCAGCCATCATGTTGGCCACCTGTAATGGCGTAGCCAGGAGGTCTCCTTGGCCAACCGCGAGGTTCACCGCATCCCCCGGCACCCAGAAGGGGTTCCCCTCGCCAGTGAAGTACTGCTCTTTCCACTCCGGGTCTGGCACGAGGCCAGGGCTCTCGTCTATGGCATCTACGCCCGTCAGTTCGCCGAAGCCGAAACCGCGGCCAAAAGAGGGGAGTAGGTTACTGTCCACATTGTTCAGGCGCAGACCTATCTCCCAGAAGAAGACGTCGCAGGAGCGTACGATGGCGGCACGAAAATCCATGACTCCGTGGCCAGTGCGGAGCCAGTCATACTTCGTCCAACCAGGCCCCAGGCCGCTCCAGGACCCTTTGCAGTTGATGGTCGTATGGGCAGAGTATCCTGCGCCTTCCACCCCTGCGGCCGTGGTAACGATCTTGAAGACCGAGCCACTGGGATACTGGCCCTGCGTAGCTCGATTGATCAGGGGGCGCGCTGGATCAGCTGCCAGGGCCTCCCAAGCGGCTTGGTCGAAGCGCCCAACGGTTAACTCGTTGGGATCGAAACGAGGATTGGTGGCCATGGCCAGGATCTCGCCGTTGTTGGGGTCAAGTACCACAACCGCCCCTCGATGATCTCCCAGGGCTTCCTCTGCCACCCGTTGCAGTTCTATGTCAATAGTGGAATGGATGCTCCTGCTCTGGGTGGCTGGATTCTCGGCAATGGTGTCCACCAACTCACCTTCGGGGCTGATGATGGTCAGCCGTCCCCCACGGCGGCCAGCCAGATAGGTCTCCCCCCATCTCTCCAGTCCCGCCTTGCCGATGGCGTCGCCCTCAAGGTACCCCTGTGCTTGCAGGGTGGCTAGTTCCTCCTGGCCTATCTCCCCCAGGTAGCCCACGATATGGGCCGCCAGGTCGCCTTGGGGAAAGACACGGATCGGTGTCTCCTGCAGCATGACTCCAGGCAGTGAGTTCAACACATCTGCCTCGGCAAGGCTGTCCTCGAAGGAGATGTCTCCAATGGGCACGAACCAGTGAGGCTGAACACCGGGAGCGGTGTAGAGGGACTGTATGTCGTCCCAGGTCATGTTGAGGATGCGGCTCAACTCAGCCAGCAGGTTGGCCTCGTTCTCGATGTCCTGAGGCACCACGCCCACGGTGACCAGGAAACCCTCCACGGCCAGGGGCTGGCCATTGCGGTCATAGATGTTGGCCCTGGAGGCAACAAGACGATGCAGGTATACCAGGTCGTCCTCCGTCAAAGACGAGAATATTACCGCTGGCGACCAGTCCACCCTCCAGCCGACATCCTCCCAGACCAAAGGCAGCTGATTGGGGATTTGCAGTGAACCCAGCAGAATGGTGTCTACGCTGAGGGTGAAGTCAACGTCAGACCTTTCCGCCTCCTCCACCAGGTTGCCCACCTCCAAGTCATGGGACTGAACAGTTGCCTCCTCCATGATAGATTCGTGAAACCACACGAACTCCTCTTCGGTCATGGCGTCCCGAGCGGAGGAGGACAGCAACCCATACATGGCCTCGTAGTCCTCCTCTTCCCATGCTTGGAAGAAAGCCTCGACGGTCGGCAAGGGCGGAAGCAAAGAAGTCTCGGGAGTGGGCGTGTCCCTCAGAATTGCCGGGCCCTCGCAGCCCAGGGTGAGAAGAAAGAGTGTGGCCAACGCAAAGACCAGATTGAGTCTTCTCACACCATCCCTTCCCGCTCTTTGTACTCCGCGATCTGCTGCCTGATGAGCTCCCGCTCGCCGACCGCCTCCTCCACCGGAGTGATGAGTTGCTCTTGCCATGCGTCCATGCTATCGGCCAGGTTGCCAAGGAACTCCTCAAGGGGCTCCAGCAGATCCTCTTGGAGGGGGTTGAGGAGCCTGCCCTTGAGAC
>CAZNMJ010000364.1:0-2773 GCA_964573815.1 uncultured Anaerolineales bacterium | reverse complement strand
TGCTCCACCTCGGCGAAGTAGTTACGGGGGTTGCGGTTCAAGACCATACGGCCGAACGGGACCAGCGGTGCGTCTGCATGCCTCCACACTTTGGTGATATCGAAGGAATCGAATCGATAGTTCTCCGCCTGCTCCGGAGTCATGATTTGGGCATACACCGTCCAGGACGGGTAGTCCCCTCGCTCGATGCTCTCGTAAAGGTCACGGGTGGCATGGTCTGGATCCTCCCCGGCCAACCGGGTCGCCTCCTCTCGGGTCAAGTTCTGGATGCCTTGATCGGTCTTGAAGTGGATCTTGACCCAGTAGTATGCGCCCTGGGCGTTGTACCACATAAACGTGTGGCCGCTGTAACCGTTCATGTGTCGGTAGCTCCTGGGAGTGCCGCGGTCGGAGAAGAGTATCGTGACCTGGTGGATGGACTCGGGCGTCAGGGAGAGAAAGTCCCAGAACATGTCGGGGTCTTTGGTGTTCCTCGCCGGATGGCGTTTCTGTGTGTGGATGAAGTCGGGGAACTTGAGCGGGTCGCGTATGAAGAAGACGGGGGTGTTGTTTCCCACGAAATCGTAGTTCCCTTCTTCTGTGTAGAACTTGACGGCGAACCCTCGAGGATCGCGCTCGGAGTCAGCGGATCCCTTTTCGCCACCGACCGTGGAGAAGCGGACGAATACCTCGGTTCGTTTTCCCACCTCGGAGAGGAAGTTGGCCCGCGTGTACTGGGTGACATCGTGGGTGACTTCGAAATACCCACCCGCACCTGCGCCCTTCGCGTGCACGACGCGTTCCGGTATACGCTCTCGATCGAAGTGGGCCAGCTTCTCCATCAGGTGGATGTCCTGAATCAGGGCCGGCCCACGCTCCCCGGCGGTCATCGTGTTCTGGTCATCGCTGACCGGCGCACCGAAGTTGCCCGTCAAGGTTCTCTCGTCGCCTGTCATGTCACTCCCTCTCTTTCGTCGTGTCAGTCCATCTCCTACGCCAGGAACCAGTTCAACATCAAGTCTAAACCGCCGAGAAGAGCTCCGCAACCAGATCCTTGCGGATCGCCTGTGTCAGGCGTAATATTCAGGCCAGACACGAAGCTTCCGCCTTTGGCGCAGGCGCAGGTGACCAGATTCGATGGGAATCCTCGACGGATTTCGTAAGGTGAAGCGTTCAGAGAGACGCCACCAGCTTTCCAACTTGCGGTGCTGGGGAACGGCTCGAACTGACTTGCGGAGGAGGTAGGTTATGAACAGAGCAGAGTGCGTCTATGTTGCCCCGACAGGGTGGAACGAGTTTGACAGGGATTACACGGCTGTCAAAAGAGCCTGGCAAGACCTGTGTGGCTGGCTTGCTGAGAGATCGGGAGGCCGGTTCCAGGCAGCACTTGAGGCCAGCTATCACCAGCACGAGGAGAGCATAGACCACGAAAACGTCGCACAGTTCTGCGAAAAGCTCCACGCCGAAATGGGGCAGGCGTACCGTGTATTCCTCGTGAGAGGAGCCGGTGCCTACGCCGGTGCTCTCTGGTATGGCGCGGCAATCCTGGGCGACGCTTGTATAGACGAAGTGGCCGAGGCACCTCGCCCGACTGCCTGTGATGAACTCGTTGGTGGAGACGAGTGGACCTGCTCGAGAAATGGGCAGATCGGGGCCATGCTTCACGAGATGGGGCATCTGTATGCGCTGGAGCATGAGGATGGCGGGTTCATGCAACACTACAAGACATGGCCCGACGTGGCGATCCCCCAAAAGGCACGGGACGTGATGTTCCTGGAGGAGACACCCGCGGAAACACCGCCTGACGCACGACCATGGTGGCGACGACTGGTGGCACTACTCGTTCGACCATTCGACTGGTTGCGACGGGTCTTCGCAGGGTAGGGTTCAGAAGCACACCCCGTCGACGCTCTAAGCACGCGTTGAGGACACTGGAGTCAGCTCTGGAAAGGCATGTGGCCTAGCTGAGCAGATCTCCACTAGGACAATGTGCGGGTGAGCGTTGGTCGTGGTACCGGCCTTTTCCCAGGATGAGCGGGAACCTTCTTGGCTCGCGATCCGTCTATGATATGGTGAAGCCAATTGGCAAGCTTCTGAAATCAGGTGTGGAGGGCGACTGTCATGAAAAGGATACTGTTGAGCGGGTTAATGCTTATGGTCCTGCTTGGCTTGGCGGCTTGTGGCGGAGGGGTGAAGCTCACGGCAGGCGATGGGTTTAAGCTCGCGCTATCGGAAAAAGAGCGAGTGACTTCGCCCGATGTCGCAGCATCGGAGCTGACAGATTTGGTGGACGGAAACACAGCTTTTGCCTTCGATCTTTACCGAGCTCTCAGGGAGCGGGATGGGAATATCTTCTACTCCCCTCATAGCATCTCCCTGGCACTGGCCATGACATACGCCGGTGCTCGCGGTGAAACCGAACAGCAGATGGCTGATACCCTCCATTTCATCGGCCAGGACCGTCTTCACGCGGCATTCAACGCTCTGGACCTCGAGCTTACCAGCCGGGGTGAAGGTGCCGAAGGTAAAGACGAAAAGGGGTTCCGACTGAACATCGTCAACGCAACCTGGGGCCAGGAGGACTACAAGTTCCTCACCGAATTCCTTGACGTGCTAGCGGAGAACTATGGTGCCGGGCTGAGGCTCCTGGATTTCAAGAATGCGCCGGAGGAGTCTCGTATCGTCATCAACGACTGGGTCAGCGAGCAGACGGAGGACAGGATAGAAGACCTAATTCCCCAGGGCGTCATCGACGCATTGACACGGCTTGTCCTCACCAACGCCATCTACTTCA
>CAZNMJ010000363.1:0-2792 GCA_964573815.1 uncultured Anaerolineales bacterium | reverse complement strand
TCGAGGTGCGCCGCTTTGACTTTTGTGGTGAGATTCCCCACAATCTAAGATATCGAGCCACCAACTCGGTCAATCTTAGAAAAGGGAGGAATCTCATGAGCCAATGTACACGTAAACCACTGACAGCGCAAGCTGTCCAGGAAGCCATGGAGCAGCACGACGGACTGGTCCACGCCTTCATTCGACGCCAGGGAGGAGGTGACATCCCATATGAGGAAGCGCTGCAGGCGGGCCGGATCGGACTGTGGCACGCGATCCAGGGATATGACCCGACGCGAGGGACAACCTTTTCCACCTACGCCTGGGTGGCTATCTGCCGCCAGATTCATCGCCGGGCCAAGGAACTGAGCCGAGACACTGAAGCCTGGTCGCAGGAGATACCAGCATCGTGGGTCGTGCCGGACCCTGCTGGGGAATTAGAGAGGAAACTCACCCAAGACGTCCTGCTCGATCTAGTCGGTCAGCTACCCAAACGTCTTTGCCAGGTGATTGTCGGTCGGTATGGCCTGGGAGAGCGGCCGCCGTGCACGCTGAAGGAGCTGGGAAAGGAGTTAGGTCTCACCAGCGAACGGGTGCGGCAGCTCCAGCAAGATGCGCTAGCCTGGCTGCGCCATCCGGCCCACTCGTGGCGCCTGCGTCAACTGGTGGGCAAGAATACGGCTGCGGATTATCGGCGTGCCCTGGCGCAGAACGCAGCGCTGCGGCGTTCTCGGAGGCAGAAGCGATGAGCGCCGCCAAGAAACCCACAGCCATCGAGAAGCGGGCCCAGAACCTGAAGGCCCTAGCGCCTTTCACACTGGACAATCTGAAACAGAAGCTCCCACTCGTCTTCCCGCGCGACCCCGACCTGCCTCCATCCCCTAAACCGCGCTATCGCTCTGCGTATCGCTATTTGGGGTATGAGGACCTGAACGAGGAGAAGCTGGGGACATTCTCCGCTTTCGAGATCAGCATCCGCCTCTTCGACTACAGCCACCTGGAACCGCTCCTGGCAGCCCATATCTACGTCGCCTCGGCCAAAGGACAGGCGCCCTTTCATCCGGTGAGTATGTACCTGTTGAGCCTCTACCGGCGGGAGCGGCACCTCTCCCGTCACGAGGCGCTGCGGGTGTTGCGGCACCTAGATGACGGCCAAGCCCTGCGGCGCTACACGGGGTTCGAGGACGCCTTTCCCTCCGAGTCGGGCTTGCGCTACTTCGAGGGTCAGCTCACGCCCGAACTGCAGCAGGAAATCAACGCCCTCCAGATCGACGTGCTCTACCAGGCCGGTCTCCTGCCCACGAAGCCGGAAGCAACGAAGGAGGTGACTCTCTCCTTCGACGGGATGCTCCACGAAGCCCGTTCACGCCTGCGCTGCTCAAGCGGACAGGCCAGCTGTTACGAACCTGCGCCGCGCCCTTGCCCGGCCCAAGAGAAGGGGAAGCGGGGATGCGACTGCCACGACGCGGAGTGTGCCGCCATCTGTCGCTACGCAACGCCCTGGGACCCCGAAGCGCGGTTCATCGTCTACTCTGGCAACAACAAGCGAGCCCACACGAGTCCCAATACGCCCGTCCAGACCCAGGATCGGCGCTCCCGCCGTGGCCGGATGGTCTACGGCTATTACAGCTACGCTGGTCAGCTCCTGGATGACGAACTCGCGACCTATTGGATGCTGCCTGCCGCCTTTGGCCCGGCCACCTGCGGTGATGCAGCCCTCTTTCCAGACAACTTCGTCTATCTCCAGACGCGCTTCCCCTGGCTTCAGGTCGGGGAAGTGGTCGCCGACGCGGCCATCTGCGAGCAAACCTGCCTCGATCTCATCTGGGATGCTGGAGCCCTGCGCATGGTCGATATCCGCGCCCACAAGTCGGACGAAGACCCCGACATCCGATTGGCACGGGGATACGACGAGAATGGGTATCCTCTCTGTCCCTTCGGCTACGTCCTGCACTCCAACGGCCACGACTATCAGCGGCGACGAACCAAGTGGCGCTGTGCCAGGCGGTGTCTGAACGACCCACAGAGCCCTGTGCCCGAGTGCGACTACCTGAAGGCCGAATACAAGCACGGTTACACCACCACTGTCGGTCGCACCCACGCCGATGGCACCGTCCGGTTAGCCCGCGAGATCCCCTACGGCAGCCCGGCATGGCAGGAACACTACAACCGCCGTAACTCGGCCGAGAGCCGCAACAGCGTCTTGGAACGGTTGGGGCTCAAGCGCATGCCCGTGCACGGACTGGCACCCAGCCATGTGACCGTTCTTCAGGGTGACTTCGTGGCCAACCAACGCACCTTGGTGCGGCTCATCCGCGAGGCTACCGCTCTCGGATAACGTCGGCTGCTAGAGCAGCTCCAAGGCCCCCCTCACAGGTGTCTCTCTGAGTGGGGCGTTGCCCCCTGCAAGAAGCCCCCATTTTCACCCCTCATCCCTCACCGGCGAGAACCGACCGGCTTGTCTTTCCCTTTTCGTCATCCGCACACGCCTTCTCTCGCCCGATCCGCTACGCACAGGCGCTCCATCCGCTGCGCAATCAAGGCCGAAAAGTCGCCTTCAAACTTGCTCAACCCAGACCCTTGCGCCTTTTCCCCTCGTATCTGGGGCAGGAGAGCTTGTCAACCCACAGATTTGCCCCCTCGTCCTTTCGACCCGCTGCGAAAGCCCCTCCTCATTAAACCTTGACTTTATGCAAGCAGCTTGGTAAACTGCACCTGGTGTGGAGTTAGGTCCACACGTATCGGGCGTGGAGGTCATCTTCTTTCTTCTTGTTCAGGAGTGATGACCCCTACTCTTCCTTCATCGCACATCG
>CAZNMJ010000362.1:0-2792 GCA_964573815.1 uncultured Anaerolineales bacterium | reverse complement strand
CCACCGTCGTCCACAGTGCCTCGCTCGACGTATGTCAGTTCACACCGAGGCGCTAGCTCTCGTTCCAAGGCCTCCCTGTCGGGGACGCCGTTGTACGTGTTGGGGAAGGTGGAGACCACCGCGCGTCTGGGTCGGTCGTCGTGTGGTTCCAAGGGCAAGATCTGCTCCAGTATGTGAGGCCGCGGCAAGCCAGTGCCACTGCCGTGATGGCTCACCTTGAGGAAATGCACCGGTTCGAGAACTTCCGCGTTCTCATTTTCCCTGGCCTTGTTCATCTCTCTCCAGCTACGGTCCTCGGCGTCGCCCGTGAACAACAGCTTCCAGCCACGCCACTCAAGGCAGATGACGACGCTAGTATTGTTGGCAGCCTTGTCGATGGCCAGCAGATTCTCCATGTATCCCCTGCCCATGTTCACTAGCTGATAGAACGCCCCTGCATCCACCCCAGGGGGCGGCACAACGTCACTCAGCACCGGCCTCCTTCTACGGTCCTCGGTTCTGCTGAACCCAAGCGTCATCGGTCGGAAATGCCCGTAGTAGACGGCTGTTTCCTCCTCTGGCGCCCAAATCGAAACCTTGGCTTCATGAAAAGGATGGTGCCCGTCCAAGTCGATGCCCCGATGGACGTAGCCAGTGTCCCGGGCCAGCTTCCGCACGTACTTCACGCAGGCGTCCGTCTTCCAGTAGTTGTTGTTCATCCACAGAGCCTCGATACCATCAGGTATCCCCTCTGGAGAGGCCTTCAGCGCCCGGACGAAAGCGTGGACTCTGCGATACACAGTCCTGGCCTCAAGCCGACGCTTCTTGGCGTCTGGATGGCGCTTGTAGTAGTTCTCCTCCGCTGAAGCGGTCAACCAGGCACAACGTGCTTGCAGTTGCTGCTTGAGATCCTCCTCTGAGTCCGTGTAGAACTTCCTCTCGCCACAGGGCAAGCCCTGCACGTGATCCAGGTGCTCGTGAGTCATCACGTAAAGGTCTAGAGGCTGCCCATTGAGCTCCTGCAAGACGTTCTTGAGCACGGGTTGAAAGACGAAATCCTTGCCGCCGGGCTTCGACGAGGGGACGTTCCCTACATCGATCAGGATATGCCGTGTGTCTGTCGTGCCTCCGTCAGTGCGATCGGGAAAGGAGACCAGGATCGCATCGCCGAAAAGTACGTTGTAGACTCTGACTCGCAACTTCTCCATTATTCTCCTCCCGCGATGTGGAGCATCTTGGCCGTGCCCCTCGTTCGCATCAGACCATCGACGATCTCGGCTTGAATCGCTGACAGAAGAGGTTGCCCGTCGGGCCCCAGGGCGTCTTTGCCGAACTTCAGGGTCCCTTCTTCCGCCAGGCGACCCAGGAGTTCGTCGCGACATTGACGTTGTTCGTCGTATTCGGCCTTGCGCCGGGTGAAGATGTTCTCATCTTCACCCTCCTCTGGCTGGTCGCCCGGAGGGGCCGAGGTCAAACGGGCCAACAGCTGTCCGGTGTCCCAGTCCAGTACCAACGTGGTGCCCACCGTGATCCAGCGCTCTTGCGGTGCTCCGTGGCCAATAAGGTTGGGTTCTGGGTGATGCCAGGCGACTTTGAAGATGCATTCTTCGCCCTCTCTACGGTGCTGATACTGCTTCCGTACTCGAAGCCGGGACCGCACCTGAAACGGAACTCCCTCCGGAATACGGAGCAACGACCGATAGGCATTGGCGAATTGGTAAGCGGCCCAATCGCTGTCATGAAGGGTTGGCGCATCTATTGCTTCAGGCGCCTCAGCGTCAAGGCCAGTCTCCGCCCGCAGCCGACCCTCGTCCGGAACTACGTGCCGCTTGACAAACTCAGCACGGACCCAGTTCCGCATCTTGTCGTCATCGGGGTAGGCGACTCGGTCCACTTCGATGAGGGCCCGCCCGTAGTCGGCATAGGAGACCTCGCCTGGAGGCAGATAGTCAAGGGCGCGGAAAGCCATGCGCTTCATGCGCTCCGCGCAGTCTACCAGCGCAAAGCCCGAAGCTGAGAATATCGGATTGGCGAACTTCGCGTAACTAGGCTCCTCGGCGTACTGGGCTTTCAAGTCTTCGTGGATCTCGGTCATGACGCTGTACAGTGCCCCGCTGAGGACCAGGCTTAGCTCATGGGGCTCATCCCGCCGCACGCAGTTCTCGGTGTCATTCGGGTCCAGGTTGCTGTCGTTGACAAGAGAGCGCAGGCCGTCCCCATGCCCTCTCGCGGCTGCGAACTCCTCAGCGATGGTGCAGAAGGCTGTAGGTGCTACGATGGAACCATCCGCTTTCTTCAAGATGTGCTTGCGCAGAGTGTGACTGGTAAAGGCCATCAATACAGCCGTCAGATCCGCCAGCGCTTCGTGGATAGCCAAGGACTGGGGCGTAGCGGCGTCCAGCAAGTCTGGTGCGATGCCATCAATGATGGCGTGACCCGTCTCATGGGCGACGATGTCCCGAGATAGGCAAGAGTAGACCAGTTTTCCACCTTTCTCCGAGGCGGGGAAGTAGAAGAACTGGAGGCTATGCGAGTCACGATGGTAGAACGCGTTGGGCAGTACACCAGCGCGAGGAACCACGAGTAGCTGTGGCCCCTCGAAGGCCCACCTCAAAGGACGGCCCAGGGTGTCTGCCTTCTGGAACAGGTACATGGTTTTCAGCACGGTGGCGAAGACGCTCACTTGCATGAAGGGCGGGGTGTACAGCTCTTCAGCGGTTGCCCACCGCAGATCCTTTCCCGCTTCGTCCTCGTACCGCCCTCTCTCGCGACCTGGCTCTGCCGGGACATAGCGAGCTCCTCGGACCAGCTCA
>CAZNMJ010000361.1:0-2803 GCA_964573815.1 uncultured Anaerolineales bacterium | reverse complement strand
CCAACTTGACTATTCCACAGCCTTCCAGTATAATAGTTCATGACGCATCGCGTCATGAACTATAACCGACGTACTTGTGCGAGGGAGGTCGAGATGGCGAGAAAGAAAGAAGAAGCAGCAAAGGAAGAAGAGAAGAAGGTGAGCCCTCTGCTGGAGCCGCTGCGCAAGGTCGTCCTGGCCAGCATTGGAGCGGTAGCCATCGCTCAGGAAGAGGCCGAGGATCTGATCAACAAGCTGGTGGAGCGCGGCGAGATCGCCCGTGAGGAAGGCCGGAAGTTGATGGACGACATGACGGCCAAGCGCCGGGAGAAGGTCCAGGCCCAATTCGACAAACGCGTAGAGGCCACCCTGGACCGCATGAACGTGCCCACCAAGGCCGATCTGAGAGCGGTCGAGAAGAAGCTCGACGAACTGAACAAGAAGCTCGACCAGCTGGTCAAGAGCTAGCACCGCAGTCTGTTGCACGAAGGGGCTCGAGGTGAGCCCCTTCTCCTCTGCTCCCGAGGAGCACCCAAGGTGCGCCTGATCAAGAAGTATCCCAACCGCAAGTTCTACGACATGGAGGACAAGCGATATGTGTCCCTCGACGGCATCGCGTCGCTCGTGAGAGCTGGGGAGGATGTCCAGGTCGTAGAGAATGAGAGCGGAGAGGACATCACGAGCCTGGTCTTGTCCCAAATCCTGCGGGAACAAGGCAAGAAGGGAGAGGCACCCCCTCTGAGCCTGCTTACCGCGCTGATCAGACGAGGCAGTGGCCGTCTGGACCAGCTGAGGAGCTATTTCCGGTCGTCCGTGGAGGCGCTATACACGCTGGAACAGGAACTCCAGGAGAACATAGACGCCCTGGCGGAGCGAGGCGAGATCAGTCTGGGCGAAGCCCAGGAGCTGCGAGAGGAACTGCTCGTGCGGGCGCGCGACAGACAAAGGGCCACAGAAGAGACGATCCTCCACGAGATCGAGGCATCGCTGACCCGTCTCGATGTGCCCGCACAAGCAGACCTGCAAAGGCTGCACAGCCAACTCGAACATGCGGAAGCCAAAGTAGATGCCCTCCTGTCCGATCTCCAGTCAGATGCGTGAAGTATTCGGCGATCAAATGGGAGCAGGGCCAGGTCCTTCAGGGCCGTAGAAGTACGGAACCCAGTTGGGAGGATACGGAACCTTCACCTCCATCTGGCGACTGACATAGTCCCATCTGGCCGGCGAAATGAGCCTCGGACCACCGTACGGCCCCAGTGGCAGGGACTCCGCATAGTCTGCATACACGAATGTGGCCACCGAATCGGCCCAGTCCTCTAGAGCATTCAGAGGAGGCTTCCTGCCCTCCAGCCACCTACCCCCAGGCTCATACTCGAAGGGAATTGGCAACTGCCATCTGAACTTGCCGTATCTACCTCCCGTGGCCTGCTTCAGCCCCGTTGACAGCCGGAATCGCTTGCGGATGTCCCACATGTGGGCGAGTTCGTGCACCGTCTGCCACTTGAACTCGGGCGCGCGGCCCCAGCTTGCGCCTGAGAAGTAGACAACACCCACAAGAGGCAGTGCCATCGCGGCAACTGGCGATCTGTATGGGAGCCTGGAAACGCGGCATCCCCCAATCTCCATTCGGAACCTGGAGGACCCTCCCATCACTATGGCCAGATCCTGCACAGCCTCCAAGAGGAGCTGGAGTTCAGTCAACGCCCACCGTCGTGGCCTCAGCACACGAACGCCGTGGTCGCTGGCTAGACTGGCTTGTATAGTACCCCTTCCTGCGCTCTCCATGACCAATCTAGAGCATCCGGCATCATCACAGCCTACTCTTCAGTCGCTGAATCCTGGCGTACGACTCCTTGATACGCTCCTCGCTGATCCTGCCATCTGCCACCATCCTCTTGATGAGAGAAATGGCACGCGCGGCAATGTCTCCTACGTACACCGAGTTGTTGGCGAACGCCAGAATGTCAACGCCAGCGTCAATCGCAGCCTCAATCGCCGTTTCCAGGCCATAATACCGTGCAATAGCCCCCATCTGCATATCGTCGGAGATGACGACGCCGTCGAAGCCAAGTTCCTCTCGCAGTATGCCGGTGATAGTCGGCTTGGAGAGAGTGGCCGGCCTCTCGGCATCCAGGTTGGCGTTGAACACGTGCGCCGTCATGATGGCATCGGCCTGCCCGGCCTCGATGATATTCCTGTAGGGCTCCAACTCCGTGGGCGACCAGGTGTCCGTGACGTCGACCAGTCCACGATGGGAGTCGCCAGTCGAACTGCCATGCCCAGGGAAATGCTTCAGCGTGCACAGCACACCCTGCTCGTGGTGGGCCTTGGTGAACTCAAGGGCGTGCTCGGTCACAATGTCGGGATCGGCTGAGAAGCTCCGTCCGTATGCGGCAATAACCGGATTGTCCGGATTGGTATTGAGATCCACCACCGGGGCCAGGTTGACGTTGATTCCAAGCTCCGCTAGTGTGCTGGCCATCATCGACGCCTGCTCGCGCGTGAAGTCCAGATCATTGATCTCCCCCAGGTACTGGTGCGTCACCGTGGCTGGAAAACCATATCCTTCCTTCAATCGGGTAACCACGCCGCCTTCATGGTCTATGGCCACCAACAAGGGCGTTGGCGAACACCCTTGCAGTCCCTCCACCAACGCCTTCACCTGTGGGGCGGATTCGATATTGCGCACCGCCCTTCTCGTGGGAACGTCGTAGTCGAAGAGAACGACCGCACCGAGGTGGCGCTCCCGTATGTCCTCCGCAGTGGGATGGTCATCGCTCACCTCAAACCCGCGAAAGCCTACCATCAGCATCTGCCCGATTTC
>CAZNMJ010000360.1:0-2823 GCA_964573815.1 uncultured Anaerolineales bacterium | reverse complement strand
CATCCCTTCCAGCCCGATATTCACCACGCCGGATCGTTCGGAGAAGATGCCGCCGATGGCGGTGAAAATAAGGGGCGTTGACAGACGCACGCCAGCTGCGAAGAAGGCGGCGGTGAAGAAACTAATCAGGCCTTCCAGCACTTGATGCCTCCTTTCTCACCAAGAGAGTGCGCAACCTGGGCACGAAGACGCTGGCTACAACCAAGATCAGGGTTGTGCCTTGCACTACCTGCGCCATAGCCAGTGGCAATCCTTCGGTACGGTGTATAGCATTGAAGCCCGCGCGCAGGCCGCCGAAGAAGACGGCGGCCAGAATGACGCCTGCCGGATGGGTGAACCCCAGCAGGGCCACAGCGATGCCGTCGAACCCGTAGCCAGGGGAGAAGAAGTCGTTGAGCCGGTGCTGTACTCCGAAGATCGCCGATGCGCCCGCTAGACCCATCAAGCCGCCGCTCACGAACATGGCCAGCACCATGCTACGCACCACTGGTATGCCCGAATACTCGGCTGCTTCGGGGTTGGAGCCCACAGCGCGGATTTGGTAGCCGATGGTGGTTCTCCACATCACCACATAGACCCCGGCGGCGGCCAGGAGGGCAAGAATGATGCCCGCGTGGAGGTGAGCCTCATCCCAGATGATGGGCAGCCAAGATTGCTCGGGCAGAATCTCCGATTGGGGATAATATCCGCGGGACTCCTGAAGCGGCCCGTGAAGCAGGAAGCTGACAAACCAGAAGCCTATGTAGTTCATTAGAATGGTGGTTATGATCTCGTTCATCTTCCATTTGGCTCTCAGAAAGCCGGGGATGGCTCCCCAGATACCTCCGCCAATAAACGAAAAGACGAGGACGGCCGGCAGGAGGACGTATCCGGGAAGGTTGGGGAAGGTCAGGGCCAGCCAGCCGCCAAAGAGGGCGCCGATGTACAACTGCCCCTCGCCACCGATGTTGAATAGCCCGCAGCGAAAGGCGAAGGCGACACCGAGGCCGGCGAAAAGAAGGGGAGAGGTCTTGTTTATGGTGATGCCCAGACCAGAGACGCTGCCAAAGGCTCCATTGATCAGCGCCGAGTAGGCCCTCAAGGGACTGATGCCGGCGGCGGCGATGAATAGGGCACCTAGAAGCAGTGCGCCTAGCACCGCCCATACGGGGGCCAGCTTGAATATCGCCGACAAGATGGTGTCGGATATGTTCCGGGTCTCAGCTCTCTGGGTCATTGGCTCATCTCGTAGGTGCTGTTTCCACAGGGCGGACGCCAGCCATCATCAGGCCGACTTCCTCCAGTTCCGCGGTCTCGGCATCCCTGATCCCCATAATCTCTCCTTGGAACATCACGGCAATCCTGTCGCTCAAGGCAAAGATCTCCTCCAACTCAGCCGAGATCAGGAGGGTCGCTGCCCCCCGTTCTCTGTGCCGCAGCAGTTCCTTGTAGATGTACTCGGTGGCGCCCACATCGAGGCCTCGCGTGGGCTGTATGGCGATGATCAGGTCGGGATCCCTATTCAACTCACGGGCTAGTATCAACTTCTGCTGGTTGCCGCCGGACATCTGTTGTGCCAACAAGGAGGGCTGTGGAGGCCTGATGTCGTATTCGCCGATCAGCTTCTTGGCGAGTTCCCCTATCACCGGGAAGTTAAGGAAGGATCGCCGGGAAAGCGGTGGTTCGGAGAAGTGCGTCGAGATCAAATTCTCACTGACGGTGAAGTCTGGCACGAGTCCCTGAGCCTGCCGATCTTCAGGAATCCTCCCCACGTTCAGCTGAATCACGCCCTTTGTGCCTCGCCTAGAGACGTCTTGTCGAAGGATTGTGATCTTTCCGCCGGCTGGCTTGTAGAGGCCCACCACCGCTCCTGCCAGCTCGCTCTGTCCATTTCCGCCTACACCTGCGATACCCAGGATCTCGTGTCGCCTGACGGAGAAAGATACTCCCTGCAAGGCAGTGGAGCAACGTTCTTCGTGCTCAGTGTCCATCCTCAAGTCGCTGACTTCCAGCACGGTCTCGCCAGGGGCCATGGGTTCCCTGTCCACCCTGAAGACGATTTCCCTGCCTACCATCATGCGCGCCAGTTCCTCTTTGCTGGTCTCGGAAGTTGGCACGGTGGCGATGTATTTACCGTCCCGGAGCACAGTCACCCTGTCGCTGATACTCATCACCTCATCCAGCTTGTGGGTGATGAAGATCACTGAGTGTCCCTCCTTGACGAGGCGTTGCAGCACGCCGAAGAGCTCCTGCACCTCACCTGGTGTGAGTACCGAGGTTGGTTCATCCAGGATGAAAAGATCAGCACCCCGATATAGGGCCTTGATGATCTCCACGCGTTGTTCGGCGCCCACAGACAGGTCGGAGACTGGTGCTCTGGGGTCTACATCAAGGCCGTACTCCTCCGAGAGTTGCGCGATCCTCTCAGTGGCAGAATCTAGGTCAAGAAGGGGATGGCGGAGGGATCCCAGGCCCAGGATGATGTTCTCGGCCACTGTGAACACGGGGATCAGCATGAAGTGCTGGTGCACCATCCCGATGCCCTGTCTGATGGCATCCTTTGGGGACGAGAAGCGGACTGGCTCCCCCCGAAGGAAGATCTGCCCGCCGTCCGGATGATAGAGCCCGTACAGCACGTTCATCAGGGTAGTCTTGCCGGCTCCGTTCTCACCAAGGAGGGCGTGAATCTCCCCCTGCTTTACGTCAAGGGAGATGTGATCATTGGCCACCAGGCCATCGAAGACCTTCGTGATGTTGTCTAGTTGCAGCAGTGTTGCCAATGCCATACTCCTTTGACTGCGAGCCCGCTCAGGCAATGCAGCGTCAAGGTGGCGCTCTACCGGG
>CAZNMJ010000359.1:0-2826 GCA_964573815.1 uncultured Anaerolineales bacterium | reverse complement strand
TCGCCTGGCATGTCCCGTTGGAAGCGGCCTGATCCTAGCCTGTAGCAACGATCTCGCCAAGCGATGCCAAGTCCACGTGGAGTTCCTGAGCGGAGGTTTGTGAGTTCGGTTCGAAGTGAGGTGGCAGTCGATGAGGGTAAGAGTCTTCGGTACTCTCAGGCCCCTCGTGGGGGCAAAGGAAGTGGAGGTGGAAGCTGCCGACACCGTTGGCGACCTGCTCAGAGAGATCACCGCTCAGTATCCCACCCTCAGGGAGCGTGTGTTTGACGAGCAAGACAACCTGCGGACCTCTGTACACCTCCTCATCAACGGGCGAAACATAAGATTCCTCAACGGTCTCCATACCGTGATCCGAGAGAGCGACGAAATCGCCCTCTTCCCTCCCGTGGGCGGCGGATAGGAATCGTCCTGGGGTTCTCATTCTGCTCCACAGAGCGGAAGAAGGCGGCCGGCAGTGAGTCCGACTACCAGCCGCCCTCTCGTACAAGCACACGGCCGCCGCTACTAGATGATCCCCAGCTCCATTAGCTTCTCTTCGGGCGCCACACCGTCCTGCCAGCCTCGCAGCGAGTAGTAATCCTCCAGCATCTTGTCCAGCTCGCAGACCGACTCCGCCGCAGGACCCGTGCCAGGCTCCTCCAGGAAGCGCTGGGGCAGATAGTCGGAACCCTCCCGGAAGCCGTTGATGTTGTTGTAGTACCGCTCCAGGTTGTATACCCGCTCGCCGATCTTCAGCGCTCCACCAGCGTCCAGGGCGATCCCCGTCACACTGGAATAGAGGCTGGCGTATACATCGAGAGGGATGGCGAAGGTGCCAAACTTGCAGACGTCCAGGCTGTCGGTGAAACCATAGACGTTCTGGAAGATCATGATCATCTCGCCCTTGCCCTCCCACGCCAGGGGATCCGTGCTCGTCTCCTCACCGAGGACGTTGCCCACAACCTCGCTCGCCGGGGTGTAGCCCCGCAGGTGGCAGGCGCCGCGATTGGAGGTAGCATAGCCGATGCCCATGCCCTTGATTCCCCGGGGATCGTAGGCCGGAATGGACTGCCCCTTCACCGTCATGGCCATGCTAGGGTCGCCCCACTTCTTGGCGCAGGGATCCATCCCCTCGGCCAGGTCATCGCCCAGGCCTTCGCGGAAGGCGATCTTGCCAATGAACTCCATCATCGCATCCGTGTCACCCCAGCTCAGCCCATCGACCAGCCCCTTCTCCGTGGCTTCCATGGTCATGGCCAGCGCATCACCGGTTTCGATGGTATCCACGCCGTAATCGTTGCAGCGGTCGATCATGGCAGCAACCGCGTTCAGATCGTTGTTATCGCAGTTGGCGCCCAGGGCCCACGCCGATTCGTACTCCACGCTCTCCATGTGAAGACCCTTGTACTTGCCCTCGGTAACCTCCACTTCCCTCTTGCACCCGATGGGGCAGTTCCAGCAAGCGGGGGTCTTCACCAGGATGGTGTCCTTCATGGTCTCGCCGCCGATGTCGTCAGCCTCGGCAAACTCACTACGCTGAGCGTTCCGTGCGGGCAGACCACCAACCTCGTTGACCATGTTCATCAGGACGTCTGTCCCGTGGACGGAAAGGCCACCCACTCCCGGAGCCGTGGTCATGGCCGGGTTGCTGATATTCTCGAGAGCCGCCTCGTTTGCCTTCTCCAAGGCTTCTCCATCCGCCGGCTGGGGCACGTTCTTCGTGTCCCCCTTGATGACGACGGCCTTCAGGTTCTTGCTGCCCGCAACCGCGCCAGTCCCATTCCGCCCGGAGGCACGACTGTCTTCGTTAACCCAGCAGGCGAAGCGCACCAGGTTTTCCCCACCTGGACCGATAGCCATCACTGCCACATCGTCGCCGTGTCTGTCGCGCAGTCGCTTGACGGTCTCGTGGACGCCCGTGCCCCACAGGTCCGAGGCGTCGTGGAGCGTGACCTTGCCGTCTTCCACGTAAGCGTAGCTGGGCTTGTTTGCCTTGCCCTTGAAGACCAGGCCGTCGAACCCGGCCCACTTGAGCTTGGCTCCCGTCCATCCGCCCATGTGGGAATCGGCGCAGGTGCCAGTTAGGGAAGACTTGGTGACAGTGCACAGCCGGCCACTCATCGTCACGTTGGTGCCAGTCAGAGGGCCGACCATGACGCACAGGATGTTGTCCGGGGAGAGCGGCTCCACCTCCGGACCGTTGTCGTAAAGGTATTTGACTCCCAGCCCCCGCCCGCCGATGTAGTTACGGGCGTCCTCCTCGTCGATGCCCTTGTACTCCACCTGGCCCTTGGTGAGGTCGATCCATGCTACCCGGTTGGCGTAACCTCCAAACATGTTCCCGTCTCCTTTCGCGTCTCACACGCTTGATGCAGCGCCGGGCAAATCGCACTCCAAGACCGACACGGATGGCTTTGTCGTTTCTGAATCACCTCCTTCTCCAGAATACAAAAAGGAGACCACATCACCTCAGCTCATCGCCGAAGGCTGTTGATCTCCTCTCAACGCCGGGACGCATGATCGCTTCCCACCAGACTCTAGCGCCTGTCGTTCATGGGTCTCCCAGAACGAGCAGGCTTCCGAGATAGAATCGTCTGTCAATGTCGTGGAAAAGGACGTAGCGTCATTGTACTCCAAGCCGTGGAACAGTGCAAATCGGCTTACTCTTCTCAGCTGCAGCGCTGCTGGCGATTCCGCAGACACCCCCTCGGCCTCACTTGGCCGTCTTCGAGCACCAACGATGAGTCGACCCAATCCCCAGGCGTCCGATATCCAGATGTACCCCTACGCGGCCAACAGGCGCTGCGCACTCGGGCGACCCGTCCGTGCATGAACCCCAGCACCGGT
>CAZNMJ010000358.1:0-2834 GCA_964573815.1 uncultured Anaerolineales bacterium | reverse complement strand
TGCTGGACGCGCTACTCTCCAGATTGTCGGTTGGATACGACTTCCTTGCCAGTGTGCGCTGCGGATTCATCACACGTCTCATCCACTTTCCTCAGGTTCTGACGATGTGGTATATTCTTGCTCAAGGGTCGGTCACGGTTGCGAGAACAGAGAAGAAATGGCCTAGGTGCCCACTACAGCCAACCCCGGAGTGCGAGCAGGTGTTACTGCCCGCTGCGGGGGTGCCGGCTAGCTTCCACGCGCTGCCAATTGACCGCGGTGACGGCATGCCAGGCAGTGGGGGACCTCACCCCAAGAGTATAAGTATGACAGAGCATGGAGGAGAAGGGGAAGATGAGTCGGCTCCTATTGGCTCCAGTAGTCTTCGCTTTGGTGGTGTGCTCCTGCTGCGGGCAGGCGGCAAGTTGGCTCAAGCTGACCATGCAACAGGTGCCCAGGTTCGAGGGGGCACCCTGCCCCTTCGACGTGTGGGGAGACGCCTCGGTCGAGTGCGGCTTCGTCGTGGTACCAGCAGACCACAAGGACCCCGATGGTCCCACGATTCGGCTGGCCACGGCGATAGTGAAAGACCAGAGCCGCAACCACCAGGGCGATCCAGTAATACTGCTCGCCGGCGGCCCTGGCGGGGACATCGTGGAGTACACTCTCTCCGTGGCGGCACAGTACGAGCCTCTCCATGCCAATCGGGATTTCGTCGTTTTCGACCAGCGGGGTGTGGGGCTCTCGGAGCCGGCGCTGGAATGCCCGGAATGGGAGGAGACGGTGCTGGACCTTCTGGACGAGGCAGACCCCGATGCGTCTTTACAACAGGAGTTCGAAGCCATTATGGCCTGTCGTGACCGGCTGGTAACGGAGGGACATGACCTGTCGCTCTACAACACCACTCAGAGCGCCGCCGATGTGGACGCCATCCGCCTCGCATTGGGCTACGACGAGATCAACCTGTACGGCGGATCATATGGCTCGATGCTGGCGCAGGCGGTCATGCGGGACCACGCGCAGGGCATCCGCAGCGTGGTCATGACCTCCGTATGCCCCCTCGAAGTGAGCTTCACAGTGGGTGGTGAGACGACGGTGCCAGACGCCATTATGCGGCTGCTCGACGCCTGCGCTGCCGACGAAGCCTGCAATGAGGCCTATCCCAACCTGCAGGACGTGTTCTTCGAGATCATCGATGAACTGAACGAGGATCCGGTTCCCATCATCGCAACTGACCCCATGAGCGGCGAGACGTACGATGCACTACTGACGGGCGATACTGTGCGCAGCAATGTGGTGATCGCCCTCTACTCGACGCCCATGATCCCTGTTGTACCACAGGCCATCTATGATGCGTACCAGGGCGACTATGAGCTAATGACCGCACTGACTGGCGAGAGCCTGTGGGTTGTGGACGCCTTGAGCAGGGGTATGCAGTTCTCGGTAATCTGCACGGAGGATCTCATTGGGCGTAAGCCTGAGGAACAGCTGGATGCCATGATGTCAGTACCCAGGCAACTGCGGGGCCGGGCTGACCCTGAGCTGTCCATCGAGTACGGCGTCTTCGGCGTCTGCGAGGACTGGCCGGTGCAGGAGGCAGATTCCTCCTTCAAGGAGCCCCTCGTCAGCGACATCCCTACCCTGATACTGGAGGGCGAGTTGGACCCGATCACCCCGCCGGAGTACGGCCGACTGGTGGCCGGGTATTTGACCGACGCGTACTACTACGAGTTGCCGGGCGTCGGCCACAGCGTTCTAGCTGGGGAGGATTGTGCCCTCAGCATTGCGGGCGATTTCCTGGAGGATCCCACTCGGGCGCCAGACGACTATTGCATTGCGGAGATGCCCGGTGTGGTTTTCGATCTGCCGAGGGAAGCCACCGAGCTGGTTCTCGAGCCGTTCACCAACGAGGAAAGTGGTGTCGGTGGCCTGGTGCCGGCGGGCTGGACTGAAGAGTACCCGCTTGACTTCCAGCGTGGCGAGACGGCGCTCGATCCGACCAGGCTGATTCTGGATGCGACCTGGCTGCCGGAGGGTGAGTTGTTCGACCTGCTGTTGTCGTGGCTGGACGTTGATCCGGGTGTCGAAAGCGTAGCTACGGCCGAGCTGGGCAACTTCACCTGGGATCTCTACGAACTGCAGGTTGGGGCCTACCCGGTCGACATGGCGCTGGCGGAGGAGGGCGGCACGTCGTACTTCGTGATGCTATTCTCCCCGAGAGATGAGCGTGACACTTTGTACGAGCAGGTCTTCTTGCCCGTGGTGGAGGCATTGGCTCCGCTAGAATAGCCCCCATCCCCCCGTCGGGGTGAGGATGTGCTCAACGATGCGCATCCTCACCCCCTAAACTGCAAGGAGAAGGAGAGTTGGGAAAAATCTGATGAAGAAACTGGCGTCCACATTTCTGGTGTTCGTGCTGCTGATCTCGGCTTGCAGCAGCGCGACCCCCGTGGCCACACCCACTCACATCGAGGCGCCGGAAGTGCCTCTCGTGGCCTTCGCCGACCAGCACTTCGGCATCGAAGGAGTCAGGCCGGAGGGCTGGACCGAGGCAGCACCCGGAACGCTGGTACAGACCGTCTCGCCCCCATACATGCCTCAGCTTTTCTACGGGGCATTCCCAGGCCTGAGCATGGATTGGGCAGATGTGTACTTCGCGGCGGAGCTAGGCCTCGAGCGACTGCCTGAGACCACTGGCAACTATGAGTCGGGCGCCCTCATCTGGGAACTAAGCACCTTCGAGGTCGACCATCCAGAGGCCGGCCCGATTGTCGTGGATGGGGCTCTGTCGGAGGAGGAGTCGACCCTCTACGTGGTGGCGCTGCTTGCGCCCGTGGATGACCATGAGTCGCTGC
>CAZNMJ010000357.1:0-2865 GCA_964573815.1 uncultured Anaerolineales bacterium | reverse complement strand
CAGGCCAAGGCTCTTGGCCTCATCCCGCACCTCCTCCACAGCCGCACCGAACAGCGGGGCGGGCGAGAAACCGCAGTTGCCGATGACCTCCGTGGTCACCCCCTGCCGGATCTTACTCTCGGCCCGGGGGCTGACCAGCAAGGTAAGACCTGAGTGGGTGTGAGGATCAATGAAGCCCGGAGCCAGGTGCAACCCCTGCGCCTGTATCGCGCGCATCGCCTCTTGCTCGATCCCCTCTGCCACCACGGCGATGCGGCCCGCCGAGATCCCCACGTCGGCTCTGAAAGCCCCTTTCCCTGTGCCGTCTAGCACGAGGCCATTCTTGATCACAATCTCGAGCATGTTCCGGGTCTTTCGGTTCGGCTACCTGAGATGCCGCATTTGCTGGAATGACGCATAGTCACCGACTTTCGCGTCTCTTCTAGAATCTATCCGCGATCAATTCCGTCCATCGCAGAGCCAGCTCATCGAGCCTCGCGAGCAGGCGCTCTTGGTCCATAGAAGCGGACAGCTCACGATCAATCTCGGCTCTGATCTCCCTGAGCGAGCCATCGAGCATGCCCTGTTCATCCATCATGGCCAGCACGCGACCCACTGCGTCCAGAAGCCGAGTAGGACCATAGCTTTCTGGTTCGTCCACCAGGCCGTGAGCGCTGGTCAGCAGAAACCCAACCAACAGCAGTAGCTCGTTTCTCAAATCGTCAGCGCTCACCACTTGTCCCAACCTCCTCGAAGAAGCAAATCTCATTCAAAGGGCGCAAACTCGGGGGATCGGGCTGGCTCACAGGATGGCCCAAGGCGACAAGGAGCTTGGGCTCCAGGTGCTGGGGCAGAGAAACGATAGAGCGGACCGACGCAATGTGAAAGGAGCCGATCCCGCAGGCACCAAGTCCTTGACCGTGCGCCGCCAGCAGGAGGTTCTCCAGCGCGGCTCCGAGGCTCAGAAGATCCATCTCGTCGAGTCCCATGTCCAGTTCCCAATCGGTCTTCAATCTGTCCAGGCAGATGACGACCACAGCGGTGGGCACGCCACTTATGCCTGGGGCAGCGGCCCGCACACGTTTTAGCCTTCCTGGCTCTCGGATGACGACAAAAGCCCACGGTTGACTATTGCTACCGCTTGGGGCTCTTGCCGCAGCCTCCACCAATAATGTCAGTTGCTCATCTTCAATGGGCTCAGCGGTCCACTGGCGCACACTCCTGCGGGTGCGCAGCGCTTCCAAAAGCTCCATAGTCACAGCCTCCCTGACTCCAAATCAGCGATTTCCGCAAAGACGAGGCAGGCTGGCCCCTCGCCTCACAAACACCCCGTTCTCACGCGCAGGTCCGAGCATGCTCAAGCCGTGCGGTCCTTCTTCTCGCCAACTCCTAGCGCCCCTTCATCCTCTCCTCTATGGGAACGTAATCGATGTCAAAGCCGAAATAGCGAGGTCCGGCACCAGCCAGCCCTTTCTCGGAGCGGAAGGCCTCCAGCCCCCTTACTCCGATCACTGCCACCTCTTGACCGGAATCGAGGAGGGTGTTCGTTACCCCCTCCCCACTATTGAGGTCCACCACAACCACCAAGTCTGGGCTGGTCACGAAGGGCTGGTCATCCAGCCAGGAGACCTGGTTCTCATTCTTGAACCAGACCTTGAAGGTGTGGCCGCTGAACTCTCCTGTGCCGTCGATGAGGGTGGCGCCGAACATGTAGCCTTCGCGGTCCTCCCACTCCTTTCTGACCACCTGTCCCTCGAAGAGGAGCCAGCCCCCAGTGAACTCCAGGCTAGTGAGGACCGGGTCTTCGCCGCGCTCCCTGGCCTGGCGGATGGTGCGCCCCAGTTCCAGGCTCTTGGTGAGCGTGTCCCGCACCACGATCTGCTTCATCTCTCGGCCTGCAAGCAGATAAGCGGCCATGTCGCATTCCCCGTAGGCAGCGACGCTGAGCATCTTGCCGATCCGTTCCATCATATGGAGGCTACAGGCTTCCTTCACAATGCAGACGTTACCCCAGCGATCCACGCTGGCAAAGGGCCACCCTTGTTTGTCATGGAGATAGGGGGTTCCCTGCATCTCCTCGGGGACGGCTCTGCCTGAATAGTCGCCGTCCACCACGGGGATGCCCAGCCGCGCCCCGGTGACGAGGGGTAGTGGGGTAGAGCTGGCGCCCAGTTCGATGGGCACGATGGCGCCGATCTTTACCTGGGCGTACTCCTCCATCTCCTGCACTGCCACTTCCATGGACCGCTGACGAAGCCTGTCCACCAGGCCCAGGCGGCTGATCTCCTCTAGTGTCTCCGGTGAGGTGGGAGCGATGGTTCCCATCCCGTAGGGGGTGACCGTCCAGGCGTCGTCGGGGATATCATCGACGTCCACCCACCCAATCTCGAGCCCCTCCTCCAGGGCGGCGGTGAAGGCCTCCCTACCATCCTCTTCGGGACCTCCCCCACCAGTGCTCATGAATAGGCAACCGCTGATGAGATCCTCGCAATCTTGCATGGTCGACAAACGTCGTCGTGGCATAATCTACTTTCCCTTAGCTCTTTGATGGCAGGCCAACAAGTTGAAGACGTTTCGGCGAGGTTTCATAGCCTTCGCGCTTGATGAAGGACAAGATCGCAGCCACAAACCTCGTGATCGTGAACACAATGCCCATGGGAGCCATACCAGACAGCACGCGAATCCAGTCTGTGAAGGAGTACATCGGCAGAATGGTCACGCACAGCACTCCTCTGACCAGGATGGCGTTTATGGGTGAGCGACAGCGCTCCAAGACCTCACAGAGCCGTAGGAGGAAACCCCGGCACGCAAATACAGACTGCCTCTACACAAGGTTGTGCTTCTTGACGAACTCATTCAACACGCCGGTCAGATTGGGCCGGCCGA
>CAZNMJ010000356.1:0-2891 GCA_964573815.1 uncultured Anaerolineales bacterium | reverse complement strand
ACGAAGAGGGCGTCAAAGGTTGGCGGCTAGTGGGCGGTGGTCGGGGATCCTGGCAACCGACATACCCGGGCGGGCTCCAGAAAGGCCGCGTCCTCGAGGTTGTCAGCCGATGCTAGTGCGGATATACTCCTTCTCCGTCTTGTGGACCAGTCCTCGTTGCTCAAGACGGCGGAGGTGCTTCTTCAGCATGTTCCTGTCCCACTGCCGCAGTAGTTCCGGGGCGAAGGGGTAGTCCTGGTACACCAATGGGGCGTCCACCATCTCGTCGAGAGATCGCTCCTGGGAGAGAAACTCCAGTATCCGCGCATCCCGCTGGGCGATGACGGCTTGGTAGGCTTCGAACCGCTCATCGATGTCCTTGGTGATGATCCCCATATGAGAAGTCACGAGTATGCGAGGCCTGAGATTGCGCACGCGCTGGATGGACGATTCGAAGTCGTCGATGGCGGAATCGGGATGGCCGTACCAGGGCCCGAAGGGGGAGAGGTCCATGTCAAAGGAGAAGAGGATCTCCTGCCGCGGCTCCACTAGGCAATAGGAGTCGTAAGTGTGACCGGGAGAATGGACAGCCACCAGTTCGACAGAGCCGAACTGAAAGCGCTGGCCATCGTCGTAGTGTCCGGTGGGCAGGGCGTCACGGAAACCGGTGGCCGCCTTCACATACTCTCGCCATATTCTTGCCAGTTCTCTGGATTCGGTGAACCGTTCCGACACCAGGTCTATCCGGCCGGTGTAGTCAAAGCTCTGGCGAGGAACCAGGAGAGGGCGCCCCTTGAAGAGCCAGTTACCCGGGATGTGGTCCGGGTGAGCATGGGAGTTGACTACCAGATCCGGCGGATACTGATGCTTGAGGCGCTGAAGGCGCTCAAGTCCGCAACCGGTATCGATCAGGGCGGTCACTTCGTCGCGGATGAGGATGGAGTGGGAGAAGGGAAACTGGCCGCGTTTTTTCCCCTCCACCATGAAGATGTGGGGGGCGATTTCGATTAGCACGGGCGAAGTATAGCGTCGACCGACGGGTATGTCAACGGAGGCGGCGCTGGTGACCTGCTGTACCAGTTGCTATGCATCTGTGCGTCCTGGCGATCAACGCTAGAGCACTCCGGCCATGCCGGCTGCTTCGCCGTCATCCACCTCCAACTCCACCAGTTCCCCAGTGACGGTGAAGACCACCCGCTCGCAGATGTTTATCGCTCTGTCTGCCACTCGTTCCAGGTTGTGGACAACCCACAGCAGTTGCGTAGCCTGGTCGACGGTGGCCTTGTCGGGGCTTGTAAAGGTGAGCAACTCGTGGTAGATGTGGTTGTGCAGGGCGTCCATTTCGTCGTCCTTGGCGGCGACCGCACGAGCCAGAGCAGCATCTCTCCGCTCGAACGCCTCCAGTGCCCCACGCAACATATCCCGAGCCTTCTCCGCCATGCGTGGGATCTGCCCAAAGGGCTCAAGTAGGGGCTTGTCGCCTATCAGGACGTTGATTTTCGCGATGCCCTTGGCGTAGTCTGCCATACGCTCCAGTTCTGTGGCGATCTCCAGCACAGTGAAAATCGTCCGCAGGTCGCCCGCCATCGGCTGCTGGGTAGCTATGAGGGTCAAGGCGTCTGCTTCGATGGCGTATCGTCTCTCGTTGATCACGAGATCCTCGGCTATCAGATGGCGCGCTGCCTCCTGATCTCGCTGTTGGAGCGTTTGCACCGAGTCGACGATCACCTTCTCCACCATACTGCCCAATACGAACACCTGGTTCTGTAGACCCTGCAGCTCCCGATCATAGGATTTCCGAGGCATACGGATACTCCTCTACGTTTCGCGCCAGCTGGACGCGCCCGAATTGGCCCGCCACCCATCGAGGTGGGTACACCACAGACCCGGGCACGCGAAGTATAGCGCAGGTGAGTGAGGATGTCAATGCATGGACGATTATTGGGAAAGAGGGTGTCCAGAATGGCTGGCGGGCACAGACAGGACGTATATCCAGCCCGCCGCGCCACTGGATCGCGCCTTCCATCCTTCGTCAGGGCTCAGGACAGGTGCGTGCTTCCGTACGCCGCGCATCCTGAGCGCCCTCGTGAGAGGTCGAAAGACACGCGGCTACTCAGGGTGCGTCTAGCGGCGGATCTGATGCAGTTTTTCCACGCCCTGCTACGAAGTGAACTTGACAAAAGTAGGCTTTGTGGTATACTTCAACAAATATGCCATTATGAGGGAGGTAATCATTCAAGATGCCTGTACAATCGGTAGACAGAGCGGTGGCTATCCTCAATGCCCTCAGCGCCAGCGAGGGTCACTTAGGCGTAACCGAGTTGAGCAATCAACTCGATCTTCACAAGAGCACCGTCCACCGTCTCCTCGTGTCTCTCAAGACGGGAGGACTTGTGGAACGAGATGCTCCAACCCGTAAGTACCGCTTGGGGGTGCGTTTGGTGGAGCTAGGATATGCCTGGCTCAGCAGTCGCGGGTTGCCGCAGGTTGCTTTGCCCTACTTGCACTACCTGGCGGATGAGCTGGAGGAGATCACCTATCTCGCGGTGCAGCAAGGAGATGTAGCACTCAACGTCCTGCAAGTGCCTGCCCCTCACCTTGTCCAATCGGTGAGCTGGCTTGGTAGAGGACATCTTCACTCGACATCCACCGGCAAGGTCTTCCTGGCCCACATGCCGGAAGACGAACTGAATTCGTTCTTGGGCGGAGAGTTGCCTGCCAGGACCGACAAGACTTTCACCGATGCCGGTGAGTTGCGGGCGCAGTTGGACCAAGTGCGAGAGCAGGGTTTCGCCACCAGCTTTGAAGAGGATGAGGAAGGCATCAATGCGGTGGCTGTGCCCGTGAGGCAAAGTGACGGCACAGTTGTCGCAGCCATCGGTGTGGTGGGCCCTTCCTTCCGCTTCACCAGG
>CAZNMJ010000355.1:0-2909 GCA_964573815.1 uncultured Anaerolineales bacterium | reverse complement strand
AACCGGCTGAAGCCGGTTCCGCAACATGCCTCCTGTTTCTCTCCTTTGACTGGTCTGGGAGTTCAATCCTGCGTCGGCTAGATGAGAGTGCCGAACAGTGACATGTACATAGACGGCGCGCCGGACTGAAGTCCTGCGCTACGAAGTAGCAAACCGGCTGAAGCCGGTTCCGCAACATGCCTCCTGTTTCTCTCCTTTGACTGGTCGTGGACGATTTCTTACCCCATGCGCTAGCTTGGCGGTTTCTCGATGCCCTCGTCCACGCAGAGGCCTTGGACAGGGTCTGCACGGTGGCGTTTGGAGGTGAAATGCCGTACACTTGTGCTGCTAGCCAGAGGAGTGAGTCGTTTCAGCAAGAGGGGCTGAGCCTCACGCGCTCAGCTAGCCATTTGGCGAATGGAGGCGCAATGGATACTCGGGACTACATCGCCTTGGAAGATCGATACAACGCGCGCAACTACCAACCTCTGGACGTGGTGCTGGAGCGCGGGGAGGGGGTCTGGGTCTGGGACGTAGAGGGCAAGCGCTACCTGGACTGCCTCAGTTCCTACTCGGCTCTAAACCAAGGTCATGCCCACCCGCGGATACGCCGAGCGATGATCGAGCAGTCGGTCAAGCTGACTCTCACGGGCAGGGCCTTCCGGAACGACCAATTGCCGCTCTTAGCCAAGGAGCTATGTGAGCTGACTGGCTATCAGATGATGCTGCCCATGAACACCGGAGCCGAGGCGGTCGAAACAGCTCTCAAAGCGGCGCGCAAATGGGGCTACAACGTCAAAGGGGTGCCGGACGGCCAAGCGGAGATTCTGACCTGCGCGGGCAACTTCCACGGCCGCACCATCACCATCGTGGGCTTCTCCACGGAGGCGCAGTACAAAGACGGGTTTGGTCCGTTCACACCGGGCTTCATCACCGTGCCCTACGGCGACGCCGAGGCGCTCGAAGCGGCCATCACACCGGCCACGGTGGCTTTCATGGTAGAGCCGATCCAGGGAGAGGCCGGCGTGGTGGTGCCGCCTGAAGGATATCTGAGGCGGGCGAGGGAGATCTGCGATCACTATGACATCCTCCTCATCGCCGATGAGATTCAGACGGGCTTGGGCCGCACAGGCAAGCTTTTCGGCTGCGATTGGGAGGACGTGCGGCCCGACATGGTAGCCATCGGCAAGGCCCTCTCAGGGGGCTACTATCCGGTGTCTGCGGTCCTGGCGGACCGGCATGTGCTGGGGTTGTTCAGTCCTGGGGACCACGGCTCCACTTTTGGCGGCAATCCGCTGGGTGCCGCTGTGGCTCGGGAGGCGGTGAAGGTGCTCGTGGACGAGGGCCTGATCGAGAACGCCCGCGTACAGGGCGAGTATCTCTTGGGTCGCCTGGCCCGTATCGAGAGCGACTACATCGCTGAGGTGCGGGGCCGTGGCCTCCTCACGGGTGTGGAACTGAAGCCCGAGGCCAGAGGTGCCCGCCGGTTCGCCGAGGCGCTGAAAGACGAGGGCGTGCTGTGTAAGGAGACCCACGAGAATGTCCTGCGCTTTGCCCCTCCCCTGGTGATCACGCGTGAGGAGTTGGACTGGGGCCTGGACCGGATCGAAAAGGTGCTCACGACCTTGTGAGTTGCCCCAGAGTGGTTGACTCCTCCGATTCTCCTCTGCATGCAAGCATTGTCGGCGCATGCTGGTATTCCCCACCACATATCGCAGGCACGTAGGAGATTGAGGCTATGAACGACGATGTCAGACGAAGTTTGTCGCATCTCACCGACCGGCATATCGATCAGCTGATCTCTTTCTGCCAGCGGCTTGTGCAGACCCCTAGTCTCCCGGCTGAGGAGAGGGACGTCGCAGAGTTGATCCGCGCCGAGATGGAGTCCCTCGCCTACGACGAAGTGTGGATCGACGACTGGGGCAATGTCGTGGGGCTACTGAGGGGCCAGGGAGCAGGTGCCTCGGTGATGTTCAACGGTCACATGGACCACGTGGACCCCGGCGACCCCAAGGACTGGCCCTATCCTTCCTACGGCGGTGAGATCCACGACGGCCGGTTGTGGGGCCGCGGTGTGGCCGATATGAAGGGACCGCTGGCGGCCATGATCTACGCTGGGGGAGTCTTAGCTGGGGAGGGTATCAGCCCTCCAGGCGACCTGTACGTCGTCGGCGTGGTGCAGGAGGAAGTGGGCGGGTTGGGCACTCAGAAGCTGGTCCAGACGGTCCGCCCTGACCTCGCTGTCGTCGGCGAGGCCACCAGCAATCAGTTGGCCCGCGGGCACCGCGGCAGGATAGAGCTGGTGGTGAAGGTGCGCGGCAAGTCGGTGCACGCCAGTGTGCCGGGCGAAGGCGTGAACCCTCACTCGGTCCTAGCTCGCTTCATACAGCGCCTGGAGACTCTGTCTGTGATCCCCGATGAGACCTTTGGCCCTTCTACTGTGGCCCCAACGCTCTACCAGACGGATCAGCGAAGCAGCAACGTCGTCCCAGGGGCAGCCCGAGTACACCTCGACTGGCGCAACGTGCCTGGCGAGACGGCTGACGACGTCATGGCCCAGCTCCAGCCCATGCTCGAAGAGTGCCTGGCCGAGGTAGAGGGCAGCCAAGGCAAGGTTCTGTTGCACACCCGCGACCTCCGCACCTACACTGGTCGCACCGAGAGCTTCCCGGCTGTGTTTCCCTCCTACGGGCTGGACGCCAGCCACCCGCTGGTGCAGAAGGGGCAGCAGGTGCTCACCGACGCGTTGTCTCGCCCGGTGGACGTGGTCATCTGGAACTTCGCCACCGACGGCGGTCACCTGATGCAGGCCGGGGTGCCCACGATAGGCTTTGGTCCGGCCGAAGCCCACAAGCTGCACACCGTCGGGGAGAGCGTGCCTCTGGACATGTTGGCCGAGGGTCTGTTGGGGTACGTGGCGTTGGCTTTGG
>CAZNMJ010000354.1:0-2954 GCA_964573815.1 uncultured Anaerolineales bacterium | reverse complement strand
TTCAACCGCGCATACCAAGGCCAAAGATCCTTGACGGTCCGCATCCAGCGTGCTATAATCGTCTGCGGCGATCCGCACACAGGTACGGACCTGGGGATGAGAATGCCCGAGAAGATGAAGGCCGTGGTCAAGGCCGAGGCAGCGCCTGGGGCCCAATTAATGATCGTGGACGTCCCGGAGGTGAGATCGGGAGAGGTGCTGGTCAAGGTGAAGGCCACCTCTATCTGCGGTACAGACGTCCATATCTACCAGTGGGACCCCTGGGCCCGAAGCCGAATCAAGCCACCGATGGTCTTCGGACACGAGTTCGCCGGCGAAGTGGTGGAGCTGGGCGAAGGTGTAACCACCCTCAAGCCCGGTGACTATGTCTCTGCCGAGACTCACATCGTGTGCGGCGCCTGCTACCAGTGCCGTACCGGCCAAGCCCACATCTGCGAAAACGTGTCCATCATCGGCGTCGACCGCCCGGGTTCCTTCGCTGAGTACGTCAGTATTCCGGCGGAAAACGGTTGGCTCAACCCGCCCGACATGCCGCCTGAGGTGGCCTCGATACAGGAACCCTTCGGGAATGCCGTGCACACTGCACTGTCCACAGACCTCGCAGGGAAGATCGTGTTGGTGACTGGTTGCGGGCCCATCGGTCTAATGGCCATTGGCATAGCGAAGTCGGCAGGCGCTTCAGCCGTCTATGGTACCGAAGTGGTTCCGTACCGTCTGGATTTGGCCTCTCGGATAGGGCCGGACCTGGTTCTCAATCCTCGGGAGACAGACGTGGTCAGCCAGATCATGACGGCCACTGATGGGCAAGGTGTAGATGTACTACTGGAGATGTCTGGGAACCCCTCGGCCATACACGAGGGGTTCGCTGTGTTGCGCAGTGGAGGGTACGCCGCCCTCCTCGGAATCCCCTCCGGGCCAATGGAACTGGACCTGGCAAACGAAATCATCTTCAAAGGTGCAAGCGTATATGGCGTGACGGGTCGCCAGATGTGGAGGACTTGGTACCAGACCAGAGCCCTCCTGAGCTCCGGGGCGGTAGACGTAGGTCCCATCATCACTCACGAGCTGCCGCTGGAAGACTTCGAGCAAGGCTTGCAGCTGATGAGTACGGGACAGTGCGGCAAGGTAGTGCTTCACCCTTGAGCATGACGGGGAGAAAGGAAAGCGGAGAATGACTGAAGATGGAGTTGCGTTCCTGACGGAAGACATCGATCGTCTGAAGGAGCAAGGACTGTACATCACCATCCGCACCATAGGATCAGCTCAGGAAGCATGGACCACGGTTGACGGGAAGCGGGTGCTCAACTTCTGCTCCAACAACTACCTGGGCCTCGCAAACCATCCCAAGATGAAAGAGGCGGCTACGAAGGCCATCGAGGAATTCGGTGTTGGGCCCGCTGCGGTCCGTTCCATCGCCGGCACGATGACCTTACACCTCGAACTGGAGAAGCGTCTGGCGGAGTTCAAGCAGGTAGAAGACGCCCTGTCGTTCCAGTCAGGTTTCAATGCCAATCTTGCTGTCATCCCTGCCCTGGTGGCTCGGGGCGACGTGATCTTCTCCGACGAACTCAACCACGCCAGCATCATCGACGGCTGCCGCCTATCTCGGGCCAAGATCGTCCGCTTCGAGCACCGCAACCCGGACTCGCTACGACGGACAGTCGAGGCGGAGACCGAGTACAGACGACGACTTATCATCACCGACGGCGTCTTCTCCATGGATGGAGACATCGCTCCCCTGGACAAGCTGGCTGAAATCGCAGACGAACATAATATAGCGCTGATGACCGATGATGCCCACGGCGAGGGCGTGCTGGGGCGAGGTGGGAGAGGGATCGTCGATCACTTCGACCTTCATGGCAAGGTGGACGTCGAAGTCGGCACTCTCTCCAAGGCCTTCGGCGTCGTAGGCGGCTACGTGGCTGGAAAGAAGAAAGTAGTGCAGTGGCTGCGCCAGCAAGGGCGCCCCTTCCTGTTCTCCAGTGCCGCGACACCGGCCGATGTCGCGGCCTGCATCGCTGCGGTGGACCTACTGGAGGAATCGACGGAATTGGTGGATAGGATGTGGGAGAATACCCGATACTTCAAGGCCCAGATGAAGGATCTGGGGTTTGATACGGGCCAGAGTGAGACCCCCATCACCCCGGTGATGCTGGGCGAAGCACCCGTAGCCTTCGAGTTCTCCAAGAGGCTGTTCGATGAAGGTCTCTTCGCCATGGCCTTGGGATTCCCCACGGTGCCCCGAGGGAAGGCTCGCATCCGGGTCATGCTCTCCGCCGTCCACAGCCAAGACGACCTGGATCAGGCGCTCGAGATCTTCGGCAAAGTGGGCCAGGATATGGGGGTGATCTAGAATCACCAGACCATCATTCCCCATCGTCCCTTAGCAGGATGAAAGACAGAGGCATCATGATCGCAATCATGATGCCGGAAACCAGGAAGGGAAGCTCCGGCTGGGCAGTATACAGCCATGCTGCCACATAGGGCGCCAGCACCATCGAGACATTGAAGGCCGTGTTGAAGACACCGTAGGCCAAGCCCACGCTCGTGGCCCGTACTACCCTCCCCGTCAGGGCCAGCGCCAGTGCCCGACAGGCATTGAACGCTCCCCTCAGGAAGAACGACACTCCCAGTAGCGGCAGGGTCTGCGCCCTCAAGAAGATCATCAAAGAGGCCACGACGAGGCCCTGTCCGACGATGAATCCCCCCACACCCTCGGAAAGCCTCCCAAGCGCCACGCCGAGCACCGCCGCCCCCAGGGCGTGCGCCGAACCCAGGAACCCGATGCGGGAGAGTTCGATTCCGACGACCTCCTGCAGATAGTTGGGGGCGAAAGGCTGCCCTAGATACAGAGCGAAGAAGATGAAGACGGCAAGTGCTGAGACGAGGAGCAAGCGCTTGTTGGAGGCGACGTCCTCGAAGCGAGAGGTAGACGGGGTCTGCTCCACAGGCTG
>CAZNMJ010000353.1:0-2955 GCA_964573815.1 uncultured Anaerolineales bacterium | reverse complement strand
TGGCAAGCCGATCCGCTGCATGCCTGGCACATGCCGACCTACTCGCTCCAGTGCAGCCAGGATGGCCTTCCTCTGACCCGTGAGAAGGAGAATGCCAACCAGCAAGCAGGCCAGAGCCAAGCCCGTAGTCGCTCCCGCCATACGAAGCCAATCCGGCACAGGCATGACAAGGAATAGCAAAGCCAGGACCAGAAGCAGCATCGCACCGTCCAGCAGCTTCTCCACAACGATCGTCCCCAACGCGAAGAGCTTGGATTGTCCCTCGTTCTCGCCGATCAGATATGCGCGACCCAACTCGCCCACCCGGGCTGGCAGCAGAAAGTTCATTGTCTGACCAATGACGATGGCTGAGAAGAGGTGGCTGAACCGCAGACTGCGATGCCGGGGGTAGAAGAGAAGCCCCCAGCGGAAGGTCTTGGCCACGATAGTCGCCGCAACAGTCACCAGACCCAAAGCCACCAGACGTGGATCGGTAGCTGCCAGGGCCGTCATCACAGCCGTCGGATGTGCCCCCCTGAAAGCCAGGATCAGCAGGATCACGCCCAGCGCCACACCTGCGGCCAGGGACGCCTTCCGTACAGTGCTTCGGCTGATCACCATCGAATTCCCTCGGTGCGGCAATCGCCGGCAGCTTTGTGGAGGGAGCCTTCCCCTGCAGCCAGTACAACCATGTGCTTCACAGCTCTCGCCCGTGAAGAATTCTCAATGTCCCCGGATGCCGCTTTGATCAGCCAGCCAAGCGAGGAGCCCGGAGATACGAGGGGAGAACCCGGTCACGGACTCTCAATGGGACGACGTGTAGCTGCCATAGGCCAGCCCCAGAGGAGTAATCAGCCCAGTATCCGGATCGAACAGGTTGCCAGTGGGGTAGTTCGTATCACTGAGGCTGTACCACGCCCAACGCTGGACCAGCCGATTTCCATCGGCCGGATACCCCAGAGAGTGGTCCGTGGCTCTCATGAAGTAGTCGAAGGTGGCATACATGAACTCCCTCACCTTCTCGTACGGAAAGCCGTAATCCTCTGGCATGAGGATCCCATACTCGGACACGATCAAGGGCTTGTTCCTCTCCCCCTTCTCCTTCATCCAGCGTCGAAAGGCTATGATCTGTTCGTCGAATATCTCCATGTCATCGTGCTCGTCGATCTCGAAGAGCCGGCCTTGGTCAACAGAGAAGCCAGGAGGGATCTCGACACCCCACGAGCCGCGCTCCTCGCGCAGGATGAAGCCGTGCACATTCCAGACATCCACCGGGATCATCCCACCGTATAGATCCCTGTAAGCCTCCAAGATCATGTCCAGGTACTGCAATCGCAGTGGGGTAGCCTGGGAGACGCCCGCTATGGCCACTTGACATCTTGGATCGACACTCTTGAGCAGACCATACACCTCGTGATAGACCCGCGCGTACTCTGCAGGTGTAACATTGTCCTGCCAGACCACGTCAGGCTCATTGCCAACAATCCACAGCGAACCGGGGTTGCTTCGGATGACCTTCTCCAAGTCCTGTCCGTTGGGATGGTAGCTGGAACCCTGCACCCGTATCATCTGCGCATACTCCATACCTCCAGGGCGCAAAGGATTGAGATCGGTCCTCCAGTTGACGTACCACCCAGCGTGGAGCTGATCTGCAGCGTATCTACTTACGGGCCGGATGGCCACGCCAAAACCGAACCGATCACTCACGCCCATAGCAACTGGCGCGGGTGTGGCGACGACGAATTGTGATGTGGCCGTAGGGCGCTGTGGTTCAGGTTCTGCCGCCTGGATCGTAGATACGACGGTGAGGTCCGGAGCGGGCGAGCCAAAGACCTCGGCCGCCGTCCCAGCGGGCTGCGCAGATGCTGCCTCCGTCTGGGTGGCCGTCGGTATCAAACGTTCACGAGGCGTCGGCTGTGTCATGGGCGACTCCCGCTCTGGGTTCAGGAAGGAGCGAGCCACACTCCGGCCGTAGTACAGGCAACCCCCCACTAACAGCAGCACGATCAAGATCAGCCCACCTGTCAATATCCGCCAGTCCCTTCTCTTCGCTGCAACCAGCAGAGCGACGAGTGCGATGCCCAGCAGTAAGCCCACGCCGAAGCAGAGCACCGGCTGCCATAGGCTGGTTGCCATGATAAGCCCCACACCGGCTACGGGCGTGGGGGTGGCTACCGAGGGGCGAGACGCTTCTTCCACCGTGGGTGTGGGCGCGAGAGAGATGGTGACCAGATGGTCCTCCGTCTCGCCGAACGTGAAGGCACCTCTGCCGTCCCAGTCATCCCCAGAGACCACCTCTCCATAACTCAAAGTGAAGCGACCCCAGGTCTGACCGACGCGGGGTCCAGTCGGAAACTGGAGAGGAACCAACGCAGAGGCAGCCCCGTCTGGCCACAAAGAGACATCTATGGGGAGGTTGCGGACCGCCCACTCGGAAGCGACCATGCCCTCGGGACAGGAGACCCTTCCCGCCCAGGAGCCATCCCCATCCCAGTCAACAAGCACATTCAGGTACAACAGGTGTTCCCCATCATACGGGTGCTCAACGTCATCCCTGCTCTGAATCGTGACCCTCACCTCAAGACTAGCTTCAGTGCAGGTCATCAACTCACCCATCTCTACCCCATCGTCGTGGAGATCCTGATCTATCTGACGGGAATCCTGCTCCTGATCCACCGCCTCTCCCAGCCACTCATACTCGACTACGGAGTGTCGAGCGCCATCTCTCGCCAAGAGCGAGAAATAGGCAGGATCAGGTGCATCGCCGAAATCCGACACCGGCATCGGCGTAGCTGAAGCAGGAGCAGTGGCAGGAGGTGCCGCGACCGACGACGTCGCCGTCGGTGAGAGTGCCGCGGCGGTCGTGGGACGCGCCGTCGGCTCAGCGGTCAGGGTGTGAGTGGCTGTAGGCGGCAAGGGTGCAGGGGTATCCTCAACCACTTCCTCTGTAGGGGTGGGGCTCGTCGGCGGACCTGG
>CAZNMJ010000352.1:0-2958 GCA_964573815.1 uncultured Anaerolineales bacterium | reverse complement strand
ATTGTAGTAGGCCAGGTGGCTCTCATCAAAGGTGGGAAGGGCCATCTCATAGCGACGGGCGCCCAGGACAAGAAATAGGGCGCTTGCTGCGCCCAGCCGGACCCGTGGTTCTCGCCACCAGAGGAGGGATACCGCCAGGGGCAGGATAGCTAGCAGGAAGAGGATTGGCGGCGGCACTTCGAGGAGAGAGGCCAGGTAGATGGCGCTGAGCCAGGGGATGGCAAGAAGGGGGAGGGTCATTGAGCCGCGGCCCAGGGATGGTCACGATCGACCACGGTCCACGATAGTTCCCCGCCGCAGTACTCCTGCTCCAGGGAGATCAGTTCTTCGATCGCTGCCTGCACCGCTTGGGGTTCGATGTCGTTGACTCCCTCGGTGGTCAAGAGGGCATCGCGCGTTTGGGACGTGCTCTTGGCACGGTCGCACTGGCGCCACGTCCAGCGGCGGGACAGGGCGCCCTCATGGTCCGTATACACCACCTCCCCTGGCCTCGGGTACTCGATCTCCTTCTCGTACAGCGGGAGGAAGGGCTCGTCACCCTGGGCGAACCGAACCTCGACCGGCCCCGAGATTCCGGCCAGATCGTAGGCCGCCACGGGAAGCACGTGCTTCATGGACACGTAGTTGCAGATATCAACCAGCTTGTTGATATGAGGCACAGTGCCGGCCTTCAAGACGTGGCGCAGGAGCGCCTCGACTGCACAGCGGTGCTTGGTGGGCTTGACGCCGAAGCTGGAGAAGGCAGAGCGCCACGAGGAGATATGAGGATGGCTGGAGATGGGGGTGGAGGCGAATCTGGCTTTGACGGCCTCCTCTTGAGCATGCAAGAGGCCCTCGGCTGCCCTGGCCTCCGATTCGTTGTCTATCCCTGTGGCGAAGGCCACGCCAGCGGTCACATTGGGGAAACGCTCGAGGAGATCGGGGTGGTAGCCGAATCGGTACGGGTTCGCCACAGCATTCCTCCTCCCATGGTCGAAGAAGAGCCCGAAGACAACAGGGATTGTACTAGATTGGCGGACTACAGGCAATAGAGCCGTCGTCAGGCACGGCCCTCCGCTGCGCCGACACAGGACCTGTGGTATACTCGTGTCTCAACGGGGACAGTGGCGCCCGAGGAAAGTGCTGACTGACGCCAATGAGCTTCGGGATGGCGAGCAGGACAACATTCGAGGATCGAAGAGCGACATGACTGGAGGATCGCGTGATCGGAGGACGTCCAAGATCGTTCTGCTGGGGACTGGAACTCCCAACGCTGAACCTGACCGGTCTGGACCCTCTGTGGCCATCGTCGTAGACGAAACACCGTACATCGTCGATTTCGGACCCGGCGTCGTGCGCCGAGCCGCCGCTGCCTGTGAAGCAGGGATAGAGGCGCTCGAGGTCAAGAACCTGACGAGGGGCTTTCTCACGCATCTCCACTCAGACCACACCACCGGCTATCCAGATCTCATTCTCACCCCATGGGTCTTGGAGCGGGACGAGCCGCTGGAAGTGTACGGTCCCGTCGGCACCCAGGCGATGACGGAACATCTTCTCGCTGCCTATCGAGAAGACATCGAAGCGCGTCTGGCCGGGCCGGAGCCCATCAACGACCAGGGCCACGTGGTGAATGTGCACGAGATGGAAACGGGGCCTGTCTACCAGGACTCCAACGTGCGCGTGGAGGCGTTACCTGTGAGTCACGGTGCCATCACGGCATTCGGGTTCAAGTTCTACACGCCAGATGGCACGATCGTCATCTCTGGCGACACGGCACCAACTGAAACGATTGTCGAAGCATCGCTGGGCTGCGATGTTCTCTTGCACGAGGTCTATTCCGCGGTGAGGTTCGAGAAGCGCTCGCCGGTTTGGCAGAGATACCACTCTGCCGTGCACACGTCGTCATACGAGGTGGCAGACATTGCTGCGAGGGCACGGCCTGGATTGCTGATTCTGTATCATCAACTCTTCTGGGGTGCGTCAGAGAAAGATCTATTGTCCGAGGTCCAAGAACGGTATGACGGCGAGGTAGTGTCAGGGAACGACCTGGAGGTGTACTGATCGTGTTACGCTGGCCATGCTGTAGCGAGCTTGTCTCTCCTTATGCCCATGCCTAACGTCAGTCTTGTTAGCTGGCTTCTGGCCCTATCGCCCATCATCGTAGTGCTCATCTTGATGGTCGGTTTCCGCTGGGGCGGCTCGAAGGCTGGACCCATTGGCTGGTTGGTCGCCTTGGTCGTGGGGGTGATCTTCTTCGGCGCCGGCCCAAGATTGCTGGTCTACTCACAACTCAGGGGTGTGCTGCTGAGCCTGTATGTGCTCTACATCGTGTGGATGGCCTTGGTCCTCTACCACGTGGTGGACGAGGCGGGGGCCATCACGGTCATCGGTGAGACCGTCACCCGCCTCACTGGAGATAGGACGATGCAACTCCTGATGCTGAGCTGGGTCTTCAGTGCTTTCCTGCAGGGGGTGGCCGGTTTTGGGGTACCCATCGCGGTGATAGCTCCCCTCCTGATCGGGATGGGTTTCGGTCCGGTGATTTCCGTGGCCGCTGTAGCCATCGGACATTCCTGGTCAGTGACCTTCGGCGACATCGCCTCCTCTTTCCAGGCCCTGATCGGGGCCACGGGAATCGAAGGCCATGCCCTGGCTCCGTGGTCGGCAATCTTCCTTGGGGTGGCCTGTTTCGCCTGCGGTCTGGCCGCCGTGCATGCGTATGACGGCTTTCGTGCGGTGCGTCGGTCGCTGCCAGCCATCCTGCTCATCGGTGGAGCGATGAGCGTGGCCCAGTATCTTCTCGCCGTCAACGGCCTGTGGAACCTGGCTGGCTTTGGCTCGGGCCTCGTGGGTCTCGTAGTCGGGGCTGCGGTGGTCAGGCTCCCCTTCTATCGGCGGGAAGGAGCACGTGCCACGGCCTCGTCGACCGACGACAGGGGCCGGAGGCGCCCCGGCGCTCTGCTGGCCGTCTCGCCGTAC
>CAZNMJ010000351.1:0-2963 GCA_964573815.1 uncultured Anaerolineales bacterium | reverse complement strand
CATCTGCCCCTATCGAGGATGCTCCACTTCCAGGCTGGCCTGAGGTCCCGTCCGCAATCCGTACCCCTCCTTCGAGAACAGGACGTAGCCCCAAATGATGGGTACCAGGCGCATGGCCCGCATGAGGACCACGAAGGCCAGAGCCTGGCTGCTATCCACGCCGAAGACGCTCAAGGTGGTGATGGACAGTATCTCCAGCATGCCCACGTTCCACGGCGGGTTGGGGATGGAAGCGGCCAGAGCAATGACCACTACGGGGAAGACGTAGGGGCCGAAGGGGAGCTCGATCAGGGCCGCTTGCCCGAGGAAGTGGAAGCTCACCACCAGGAACAACCACATGGGGACGGTGAGGACCAGGGCCAGCAGCGAGCGGCGCCAATGTTCCATAGCTCGCACGCCTAGGATGAAGCGCTCCAATATCCCCACCAACCGCTGCGCGAGCCGTGGCGAAAGCCTCTTGGTGACCAAGGTGACCAAACTCGTGGCCCAGTGACTGCGAGACAACAGCACCACGAGCAGCATCGCCCCGATGAGCAGGATAACCAACCCCGCCTGCCCCACGGTCTGCACCAGGGGAGGCAAAGGGATGATCCATAGCAGCGCCAGGAGCAAGACACAGAGCACCAACACGTCCCACATCTTCTCCACAAAGATAGTTCCCAGCGTGGCACTCTTGCTCCAACTCTCCTTCTGTCCCAGGACGATGGAGCGAAGGAATTCGCCGCTGCTGGCGCCGATGATCTGGTTGCCGAAATAGCCAATCAAGGTGGTGTTGAAGAGCGTGCGAAAGCCTATCGGTTTGTCTGGGGGAAAGAGATACTTCCAGCGCAAAGCCTTGACCAGGAAGAACACCATCTGCGCCGCCAGTGCGGGGAGCAGATACCAGTAGTTGGCCGCTTTGAGGGTCTCGATCATCTCTCTCAGATCGACCCTTATCAGCACCAGGCCCAGCAGGATCAGCCCGATAATGGTGACGATGACAAAGCGCACCTTGTTGTTCAAGCCGGGAGCCTCCTAGCCAACATATCCCAACCCCCGCAGCCGCTCTCTGATCTCCTCCTCATCCTCAGCCGAGTATTCACCCTCTGTGGTCGGGCGCTGTGATAGCTCGTCGCTGTATTGAACCCCAACCGACGATAGGAATGCGGGACTGAAGGCTTCCTTGAGTACACGACCATCCATGTCCGATGGAATGGGGAGACCCAGGGCGTAGAGGATGGTGGGTGCCAGGTCGATGATGTTCGCCTGTTGCAGCTTCGCGCCCTCTCTGACGCCTCCCCCCGCCAGCACCACAATGCCGTCGGGACGGTGGTGGCCCGACATGCCAACGATGGGTTCGACGACATGGGAGGCGCCAAAATCCGCGTGTCCAAAGGCCATGTATTCCCAGTTACTGGATTGCAGCACGAGATCGGGCGCCTTCTCCAGGAGCGGGCCGGAGTATATCTCCTCCCTGCGATACACCCTTTCCACCACCCTGTCGCCGGTACGCGGGTCGCGGATCTCCTTTGCGCGGGCGGCTATCTCTTCTCTCAGTCGTTCGTACTCGCTGCCAGGGTCTACGATGCCCTGAGGTCTCTTCCCCACCTCGTTGATGTAGATCTGTCCGAAGCTTCCCACGGCGAAGGCCTTGGTGCGCGACCAATCCACGTCGGCGAAGGAGAGGAAGAGCCGTTTCATGAGGCCGCCGCCCCTCTGGAATCGGAAGCGACGCCGGAGGAAACCCAGCCGCAACGCTCTGACCAGCCGAAAGACACCCAGTGGGGTGAAGCCCAGCTTGAACAGACCGTACTTGAGCCTGGTCAGGGGTCTCCTCTTCAGGTTGAGAAACCCCATCTCGCGCAACCAGTTGTTGACCAGGAAGAAGCTGTGCACCGGCCCGAAGCCGTGGTCGGACATGACCACCACCATATCCTCCGGCCCCACCTTCTCCAGGAGCTGGGCCACAGCACCATCCAGCCTGCGATAGAAGTCAACCACCAGGCCCGTGTACCGCTCCGCCGCCTCTCGATCATGCTGCGGATGGCTGTCGTCGACCAGACGCCACGTCTCGTGTTGCAGCATGTCGCTGCTCCAGAAGAGGAGGAAGAAGAAGTCCCAGTCTTTGTGGTCCAGCAGGTACAGTGCCCCCTCCAGCCTTCGCTCCACGTCCGTGACCATGTCGGCGATGAACCTGTCCGTGAACTTGGTGGAGCGGTATCTCTCGTCGGGCAGCAAGGGAACGCCTCCGACAGCCCTGTCCAGTTCCTCCCGCAGGGAAAGTGGGTACGTGTAGTCATCACTGGCCGTGGGCGTGAGGAAGTCGCTGATCATGTAGCCGTTCACTTCTTCGGGAGGATAGGTGACGGGCATGCCCACGATCCCCACCTTGCGTCCTGCCTCGCTCAGCAGGTTCCAGATAGCCTGTGACGCCCTCTGCTGGGGGCTGACGATGGATATCTGGTAGCTGTTCCGCCGGGGATGCACGAAGTCCACCAAGCCGTGTTTACCCGGGTTCTTGCCCGTGGCGAAGGAGACCCAGGCCGAGGAACTAATGGGGGGAAGAGTGGTGGTCAAGACACCGGAGGCCCCCTCCTTGACAAGTCGCTGGAGGGTGGGCATCGTGCCGTCCTCTATCCAGGGGCCTACAAGGTCGAAGGTAGCCCCGTCCAGGCCTATGACCATGACTTTGCGCTTCGTGGGGTTGGAGACGTCTGGCATGCAGCTGTACTCCTCTGATAAACGACTCCTATTTATATCATAGCAGGGCTTCGGTCGCTACCTTGCCAGCCGGGCTCTCAAGAGTGGGTGTCAGATACGCTTGCGAGGTCATTCCTGTTTCTCCCGCCGCCGGACGCACCCTCAGTAGGCCGCAGGCGGTTCGAAGGGGCGATCCAGCGGCGCATCTGACGTCGTCTTTGCGCAGCATGGCAAGCGCCTGCGAGAGATGCCCTCAGATTTCCCGGACCGCTGCGGGATCGACC
>CAZNMJ010000350.1:0-2964 GCA_964573815.1 uncultured Anaerolineales bacterium | reverse complement strand
CCCGCCCAGTAGATGCCCAGCCAATAGGGCATCTGGAGGCCCCACGTGTAGGCGTAGGCGTTGGGGAGTTTGTTCAGCACCTTGAAATGGCCAGGTATGGTATCCGCGCCGGGCATGCCCGTGGATACCACCCACTTGTACAACAGCTGGCCGGCCTGGTAGACGTACAACCGCTGATCTGAGAGGTCGATCACGATGCGCTTGTTACCCCCACTTGGCTGAGGAGCAGGCGCTGCTGGCGCAGGCGAGGCGCCTCCCGGTATCACCAACCGTTGACCCACGTAGATGAAGTTGGGATTGGCCAGGTGGTTGGCCTGTACGATGGCCCACGCTGTGACGCCGTGACGCACGGCGATGGAACTCACGCTGTCGCCGGCCTGCACTATGTAGTAGCCCGTGGTGCTGGTCGAGGCCGGGGCCGTCGAGCCACCTCCCGGGATCAACAGCCGCTGGCCAACGTAGATTCTGTCGGGGCTGGCCAGGCCGTTGGCCTGCACCAGCGCCTGAGTGGTCGTGCCGAACCGGGCGGCGATAGCTGTTAGAGTGTCCCCACGGTTGACGACATGGTAGCTGTTGCTCTGCGTCGAAGCAGACCCGCTGCCGGGAATCGTCAACCGCTGACCAACGTATATCAGATTGGTGTTGACCAGGTTATTGGCGCTGGCGATAGCCTGAGGCGTGGTGCCGTACCGGTTGGCAATGGCGGTCAGGTGCTCGCCGCGCTGCACCACATGCACCGTCCCCTGGCGCTGTTCAGACGCCACGACAGGCAGCGTGGCGAGGAATCCCAGCGAGAAAAGGAGACCAAGGGCGAGAACCGCTTGTAGCCTCTTCTTTACGTACCTCGCTTCCATACCCTCAGCATACCCGGATTGACCACCTCTGTCAAGAGGGGAACGGCTGACGGACTAGGTTCCCCGCCAAACAAAAAAGAGGGCCGTGGGGCCCCCTGGCATTCCTCTGCAAATCTACACCTGGTAGATCCCTTCGTCCAAAGGCGTGAGGTTCTGGTAGCCGCCCTCCGTTACCACCACCGTGTTCTCCATTCCCACGGAACCCTCTCCAGGGAAGACCATCTTCGGCTCCAGCGCGAAGACCATCCCCGCCTCCAAGGGGTAGTCGTGCCCCTCCGCCAGATAGGGGTACTCACCCAGCTCCAGCCCGATGCCATGAGCGACGAAGGTCGTCCGTAGACCGGGCGGGCCCAAGTAGCTGTCACCATAGCCCAAATCCTCGGCGAGCCGGACGCTCCTACGGAAGAGTTGGTCACATCTGGCTCCGGGCCTTGTGTCCTCCAGAACGGCGTCGTGTATCTGCCGAGTGGCCTCATATGCGGCCCTGAACTTCTTGTCCATCTTGCCGATGGAGAACACGCGTGTCACATCCACCATGTAGCCGTGGTAGGTGCAGAGAAAGTCCACCAGGATAGGCTCATGGGCCCGTATGGGTTTCAGGCTTGCCCCCACGGGAAAGGCGGGCGAGACGCCCAGCCCCCCCATGGGCGAATCCGACTGACTGACGATGCCGCCGCTCGGCCCACTCAGGACGTGCCAGGTGTAGGCCTCGTAGTTCAGTGACCTGACCCTGGCGAGGCCTTCGTGTCCGTACTTCTTGGCCGCCGTGTCCAGCATGCCGCCGAACTCGATCTCCATCATCCCCTCTCTGAGAAAGCCTCTGGCCTCCTCGTAGATCTTTCGCGCGATCTCACCCGCCTGTCTCATCATCTCTATCTCAAATGGTGATTTCATCTTGCGCGCACGTCGAATGATGGAAGAGGAATCGAGGAGCCGACTCTCCGGAAAAAGTTCCATGTATCTGTAGTACTCCCGTACCGGCAAGACGTCGAACTCATAACCCATGATCTCGGGCAGTCCGCCATGATGGGAGCGGATCAACGGGGGAACCTCTCGCAAGTCCTTGAAGCCCACTATGTTCTCCAGGGGAGAGTCAACCTTGGCCCTCTCCAGTTCCCTTTTGACCATCAGCAGCGGCTCCCCTTCCAGCGGCACGAAGAGGAGCGAGTCCTGGGTCGTGCCCGAGAGATAGAAGTAGTCCATTTTCTGGACCACCAAGAGGGCCTCCATCTGCTGACGAGCCATCTCCGCTCTGACCTTGTCCAAGCGCAGCTCTATCTCTTCCCTGGGCGTGTAGTGGAAGCCCAGGAAGGTGCTCCACTTTAGCAACTCGTTTCGTATCCACTCCTCGTGCTTCAACGAACCCTCCGGAACAGTTCAAAGTACCCTTCGCGGCGGCTATACCGCGCCGCGCAGATTCTAGCAAAGCTAGGGGGCCTCCGCAATCGTGGTCGTCCTGACAGGGCTCTCCGAGGCTGTTGACCGTGCGCGAGGCACACGTTGCAGAAGCGCGTGTGAGAAACCAAGGAAGGTTCGAGGCGATGCCTGGCCCAACTGTGCTTGTATCGAATAGCACGGGGACCTGGCTACACCTCTGCTGCGCTGGGTTTGCCCTGACCTTCCCAAATCAGTTCACTTAGGCGCAGCTGAGCGAGAGACTGGAGCGTCAGATCTGCGTGTTCGGTGGACAGCTGACGTGTCAAGGTATTCGGCACCGCCACGCAGAAGATGCCCGCTCTCTGAGCCGCCGCGATACCGTTGGGCGAGTCCTCCAGAGCTATGGCCTCTTCTGGGCCTAGGCCCAGTTCCTCGAGGACGGCCAGGTATAGATCGGGATGCGGCTTGACCCGTTCCACGTCATCGGCACACTTGATACAGTCGAACTTGTCACTCAGCCCCAGCCGCTTCAGATGACGGTAGACCCACTCGCAGTCTGAGCTCGACGCCAAGCCCAGCTTCAAGCCCAGGCGCTTCGCGTCTGCGATGTAATCCTCCACCCCCGGCAGCACTGATTCGGCCTCGATCAACTCGGCCTCGCGCCGGCGCTGTCTGGCCTGCAGAGCCTCATAGTCTAGAGACCGACCAAGCTCTGACTCCAGATAAGCGAATG
>CAZNMJ010000349.1:1764-2976 GCA_964573815.1 uncultured Anaerolineales bacterium | reverse complement strand
GGCGCGAGGGTGGGGCCCCGCGGCACCTTGGAGAATGGCGCACGGCTCTACATCAGGCACGTTCGTGACGAGTTCCGAGAGCCATAAGCTGCGGCAGAAGCAAGCCCCCCGCATAAGTGTGGGGCCTTCCACTTCTCAGGGCAAGGTGGGGGGTCTTGCGCGTAAGGCTCCCTCTCAGGCTGCGGCGAAGTAGCGGGACAGACGGCTACACGCCTCGTCCAAATCCGCTGGCTCAACGGAACCGTACGACAGGCGTAGGTAGCCTTCGGCACTCCGTCCAAAGACGCTTCCCGGGACGGTGACCACGTGGACGGTGTCCAGGATGTCTCTCGCCAACTCCACCGAGTCGGTGCATCCCTCGGCGCGCACGAAGGCGAAGTACGCGCCATGGGTGGGATGCCAGGCGAGTTGGGGGATCTCGGCGAGCCGCTCGATCAGTAGGCGGCGTCTTTGGTCAAGGATCTCCCGGCGATGGGAGAGCGTATGACCAGGTTCTTGCAAGCCTCCCAAAGCGGCTTTCTGAGAGATGACCGGCGCGCAAACCAGCATCGCGTCTTGGACCTTCAGGGCCTCTTGGATGAAGGTGGGCTGAGCTACGAGATAGCCCACGCGCCATCCCGTCAAGCTGAAGCTCTTTGAAAAGCTGCCGATGGTGATCAGTTGAGAGCGGATCTCGGGAACGGACGCCAGGCTGAAGTGCTCAGCACCTTCGTAGACGAAGTGCTGGTAGGTTTCATCGGTGATGACGGCGATACCTCTGGAGGCCAATTCCCGACCTATGCGTTTCAGTTCCCCGGGATCGTAAACAGCCCCAGTTGGGTTGTTTGGGGAAATCATGACCATAGCTCGGGGGTGGCTGGAAAGGTGGGCTTCCAGATCCTCCATCTGCAACTGGAACCCCGTCTCTTCTGATAGCGGTACCTCCACCGGGACGCCACCCATCGCGCGCACAGCCATTTCGTGGTTGAAGTAGAAAGGAGAGGAGAGAAGGATTCGGTCGCCGGGTTCGAGCAAGGTGACTACCGCCAACATGAACGCCTGGTTGGCCCCGGCGGTGATGATGATCTCCTCCTCCGGATCCACCTCAATCCCGTTCCACTCGGCCAAGGCTGCGCCCAGCGCTTGCCTGAGGGACAGCAAACCGGCGTCGGGACTATAGATGTGAGTCTCAGGTTCCTTGAGGGCCTGCCGCACCGCCTCGATGGCCTGGGG
>CAZNMJ010000349.1:0-1664 GCA_964573815.1 uncultured Anaerolineales bacterium | reverse complement strand
AATAGATGGAAAGAGCAAGAATGCCCCGAGGTTCGACTCGACCCGAGGCGGCAGCCAAAGTGCGTAGGAGCATTGGTCCAAACTCAGTATAGCAACGGGGCCCGCCGGGCGCAACCTGGCGGGCTTTCTTGCTGGCAGCCTTTCCGACTCCTGCAGGTGTGTCGATCGATCGCCGTGGTCCAGTGTTGAACTGAGCAATGAGCAATGAAATCGCCAATGCTGATCTGACCGAGCTTGATGTCCCTTCGTCCGGTGCGGCGTGGGCTGAGATTGGCAGGTTTGCCTTGTCCTTCAACGGCTACGAGCATTGGGGTTCCTTCGAGAAGTGCGCGGAGATTGCCAACCGGGGGCGGGATGCCTATCGCGCCGAAGGCTCCCTACCGGATTCGCTGACAGAACTGCGTACGTGCCTGTTCTTTGAGCAAAGGAGATGGCGGCACTTCGGCCTTGACCCCAACGAGGAAGGCACAGACTACATCCACGCCATCGTGGAGCGCATCCGCGAGAGGGTGCGGAGCGGCGAGATCGCCTGAGGGGCCCCTTGGGACCGTGGTTCGATCGAGGCTTGTCGCGCGGAGGCGTTGAGGCGCAGCCACATCCACACTTCCCGTGCAACTCCAGCCTCAGGTGAGGACTAATCGTGTCTCAGATGTCGGATCGGGAGTACCTCCTGATGGATCAGTATAAAGATGCATCGAAGCTGGACGCGCGTATCTCTCTTCACCAGCGGTTCAGCACCAATGAGTACGGCTGGTTACGGTGGGTCTTTGACCAGCTAGACTTCCCGTCTGGCGCGCACATCCTGGAGTTGGGATGTGGGAAGGCTGACCTCTGGCTGGAGAACATACATTGTGCGCCGGATGACTGGAGTGTTGTCCTGTCCGACCTGTCGTGGGGAATGCTTATGGATGCGCAAGGCACCCTGGGCATCAATTGCACCCGGTTCCACTTCCTGGCAGCGGACATTCAAGCGCTCCCTTTCGAGGATGCCAGCTTCGACGGCGCCATCGCCAACCATATGCTGTACCATGTCCCAGACCCAGCTCGGGCGCTTTGTGAGGTCTATCGCATTCTGAGACCGGGTGGACGGCTCTACGCTGCCACAAATGGTCGTGGACACCTGCGGGAGCTCCGTCAACTGGTCAGGGCATTTGAGCGAGACATGGCCTTCGGCCCCGAAGATTACTCATTCAGCCTAGAGAACGGTGACGCTCAGCTTTCAGAGTGGTTTGGCGATGTCAGGTTGCACAGATATGAAGACTCACTGGCCGTTACAGAGGGTGATCCTCTCATTGCTTACATCCTGTCCTCCGTGGGTGATGCGGAGGCCGTCCTCGTCGGCGACAGGTTGGAGGAGCTGAAAAGCTATGTGGAGGCAGAACTCTCCTCACAGGGTGTCTTACGCATTACGAAGCATATCGGGCTGTTTGTAGCACGTCGATACTAGCGCGGTATTCGATGGGTCGTGCTCCATAGGGTTTCGCTCGTCGGTGTCGGCGCGCGCCGAGCCGAGAGGTGGCTATGACGTCGGAACACCGTGCAGAGCAAAGAGCAAGCGATAGGGGGGATGAGTATGTTCAACCGTGCAGCTTATGAGAACTCCCGTCCGGATGGGATAGGCGTCCTGGAGATCATGGACGGCGAGGAGCGGCAAGAGGACCAGC
>CAZNMJ010000348.1:0-3048 GCA_964573815.1 uncultured Anaerolineales bacterium | reverse complement strand
TGGATGGCCTGGCCGATCTAGGCATCATTGCGATGGTCGTTGGCCACTAAGGTGGCTCTCACAAGGAACCCACGGCCGACCTCGTGCAGAGGCTCACCAACTTGGGTGTGACCTCAGAGATGCTGAGCGAGATCGTCATCGAGGTGGAATGGCCCCGGAGACCCGACAGCTAGTCAGGATCATGACCCTCCCGGAGGCTCACAAGTGCCGATAGAGAGCAAGCCGGCTCAAGATCGTGATCCTCCGGTGGGCTCAAAGCCTGCGGGTGGGCGATGGAACGTCTGCAACTCGAAGTGCGCCCCCACAGGGCAAGGGGCCTGGCCCTCGATGGGCCACTGCGGCGTGAGGGCCGCAGCGTGGCCGGGCGGACATAAGAGGCTTGGGCTCTGAGGCCCCGGCGCTGCGAAGCAGAACAACCACTGCAAGCGGTGTGCTTGCTGTGGCCAACGAAGTGTGCCCTTGATAGGCCGGTAGACTCCCGGGCCACTGCCGTCTGCGAGCTGTTCTTCCATTGGTCATTCTCCCACAAGGGGGTACCATGAGCAAATCAGCTTCGGTTTCTCAACCCAGCTCCTCTGGGGCTGGCCTGGCAGCTTTTGTGAAGGAGATCTATCGCATCTGGATTACGGAAAGGCCGTCACAGTTCGCGGCGGCACTAGCCACTATAGCCTCTTCTCTTTCGTGCCGGTGATCTACGTCGTCTACACCGTTGCCAGCCTCTTTCTCGGGCAGCTGTCGGTGGGGGAGCAGCTCTACGCGCAGGTCTCCAACCTGTTGGGAGAGGAGGTGGCCCAGACCCTGCAGGAGGCGGTGATGTCTCTCGCCGAAAGGACCATAGGCGGCACAATCCTGACCTCCCTCATCGGGTTCGTGGTGCTGGTCTATGCCGCCTCGCTGGTGTTCTTTCAACTGCAACATGCCCTCAACACCATCTGGCAGGTGCCGCCACCCAGCCGTGATGAGACCCGCGCCTACGTCAAGAACCGCCTCCTCGCCTTGGTCATGGTCCTGGGAGTAGGCTTGCTTGTTGTGGTCGCCACGGTGGTTGGCATCGTGGTCTCCTTCGTAAGTTCACGTCTGGGCCTAGGCGGTCTTCTGCCCCTTGCCAGCATCTTCGCTTTCACGGCGTTGGCTGCCCTTTCTTTCGCCCTGCTGTTCAAGCTGCTGCCCAATGCCAGGGTGACCTGGCGAGACGTGGGGGTGGGTGCAGCCGTGACCGCCTTGCTGGTCACCATAGGCCTCTATCTAGTGCTGCTCTACCTGAGAGCCAGCAGGTTCAGCTCAGCCCTGGAAGCTGCCGGGGCCGTAGCGGTCGTCTTGATGGGATTCTACATCTTTGGACAGATCGTTGTGTTCGGTGCGGTTTTCACGAGGGTCTACGCGTCGATGTTCGGCTCCAAGATCGTGCCCAAGGTGGGTCAGGGCCGACCGGCGGATGCATGACCTGGGCAATCTGATGGGGACATATTGGCAGGGGATGAACACGGGGTCACACCCCTAGACAAGAACTGAGGCGGGAAAGATGATGGATGAGCTGAAGACGGAGGCCTTGCAGAACATGTACACGGAGAAAGGGCTATCGCTCACGCTACGTGTCCTTCTCGGTGTCGCCAGCGTGGGCTTGGCTCTGTTTTTCCTGCGGGAAACCGCTTACTTGATCAACAGTCTGCTACTATCCTGGGTCATCGTGGTCTGCGCCAGCCCATTGCTCCGCCAGCTGCAGCGGAGGAGGGTGCCGAACTTGTTGGCGTTCCTGATCACGCTGGCGGTGATTATCGCCGTGTTTGGCGTCGCGGTGCTCCTCATCGTTGTGGGAGTGCGGCAGCTGGCGGAAACCATACCTACGTACGCTTCATCCGCGGAAGACCTAAAGGCGGCAGCACAGAACCTCGTGACCCGGCTGGGCGTCGATAGCTCCGATGTCTCGGCAGTCATCGAGAGCGTTGATCCTAGGCAGTTACTTGACGTAATCCTTGGCCTCCTGATGGTGGTGGCTGAGGGCCTGTCAAACGTCCTGGTGATAGGACTGATGGTGATCTACTTGCTCGTCGAGGCCTTCAGCATGCCGGCCAAGATCTCCAAAGAGATCCAGCTAGGCAACGCCTATGTGGGGCGGTTGGCCGGCTTCTCCGGCCGACTGCGCGAGTACCTCGTCATCACCACCACTGTGGGCCTGGTGACTGGGACGCTGGATACCATCCTCTTCCTGATCTTGGGGGTGGACTTTGCCGTGCTGTGGGGCATCTTGGCCTTCTTGCTCAGCTATGTCCCTATTCTGGGCTTCTGGATCGCCGCCATCCCACCCACTATCCTGGCCTTGCTGGAGATGGGGCCCGCTGTGGCTCTGGCGGTCTTCATGGGCATTGTGGTGATGAACGGCATTGCGGAGAACTTCGTCAAGCCAAAATTCATGAGCGAGGGCCTGAATCTGTCGCCCTTTGTGGTTTTCGTTTCGGTGGTCTTCTGGTCGGCGGTGCTGGGGCCCCTGGGCGCGATCTTCTCCATCCCTATGACCCTAATCGTCAGGGACTTGATCCTGGAGGCGGACGACAGGAACCGGTGGCTGGCCCGATTGATCAGCGCTGGCCAGGACAGGCACGGTGCTGCCAGCCCGGAGCCAGAGGACGCGGCGCCGACCACCGGAGCATCCTGAGTAGGCCCCGAGTATGACGCAGCCTGTATCGTGGGACTGTATCGAAGCATGCGACAGAAGCGGCGAGCGATTGGAGAGCGGCACCGTTCGATAACGCGCTCCACTCTGTTTCGCGCCACCCTTCGAGTGGCCTCAGGGCAGGCTCAGGGTGCTAGATCAAGGGCCGGTTGGGCACTTATCCGGCCTGTACGATTGTCCCAATGAAAGACTAGACATTCGTACAGGCGACAAACTGAACGAATGCCTGATGTGCCGCTCGCTGTAGCCTCATATAATGGGTAGTGATAGGTGCAGTGTCGCCATTGGCGTGCTGGATACTGCATGGTTGCTCACCAAATTAAGGGAGGTGCACGGCCGTCGGACCGTACGGCAGTGATTGACAAACGCTAGGAGAA
>CAZNMJ010000347.1:0-3063 GCA_964573815.1 uncultured Anaerolineales bacterium | reverse complement strand
TCAGCGCCGTATGTGCCAGCCGCACCGTAGAATGGATCGCGATCCAGGGACAAGGCGTGGTCTGCCTCGTCTACCCCTCTTGATAACCACCCCTAGCTGGCATATAATGGTAGATTGGAGTGCATCCTGGCGTTGACTCGCCACAGTCCTGCTAGACGCGGCTTGCGGGCGTTGTCTTTGGCCCAGAATAAGGGAGGTTGGACAGGGTGCCGCTCCACTAGCGGCGAAGACATCTTAGAGCAGATGCGCATGGCACGGAAGAGGTCAACATCCAAGAAGACCACGTTCTGGAGGCGGTTCCGCATCAGTGTGGACTCCCGTCTGCGGGAAGAGATCGTCAGCCTGTTGCTGATGGCTCTGGGTGGAATCACGTTGCTGAACCTGCTCTCGGTGAGTCACGCCCAAGGGCTGCTCATCGACAGTTGGTCCATGCTTCTGCGACGGTCTTTCGGGTGGGGAGCTTTCCTGGTCGCCCTGGCCATGATCGGCATAGGCATCGTTCTCCTGCTCCGCAACCTCGAGTCCCTGTTGGAGATTCCACGCCTGAGGATTTTGGGCATGGTGCTCCTCTTTGGGACGTTGCTGGGCCTCCTCCATTTCTTCTACCCAGACCCCCTCCGCCTGGCGCAGGAGGGGCGGGGTGGTGGTTATCTAGGATGGGCAATCAGCACCGCGCTGTATACGTCTCTGGGGGACATCGGAGCCTTCCTGGTGCTGCTCACAGCCTTGATCGCCAGCGTGATCCTCGTGATCAACCTCTCACCCACCGAGATGCGGGACAGAGGATCTGCCCTGGTCCAAAACATAGCATCGCTGTACCAAGAGCACCTCGCTCCCCGCTTGGAGAGCCTGAGAAGGGAAGTGGAGGCCCCGGAAGAACGGCCTCGCCCGACTTCCGGAGAGCCGCCCACCGTCGCAGTACAGGAAGAACCACTGGTGGTTGCCTCGCCACCCCCGACGCAGGTTGCGCGCCCGCCAAGACGCGTGAGGGAGAAGGAGGATCGACTGCCTTCCTTGGATCTCCTCGAGGAGACCTCGCTGGAGGCCCTGAGTGAAGCGGAAGTGCGCCGCAAGCTGAGCATTATCGAAGAGACCTTGACCAGTTTCGGCGTCCCGGCCAAGGTGGTGGAGGTGAACCAGGGCCCCACCGTCACGCAGTTCGGGGTCGAGCCGGGATACGTCGAACGCAAAGGGCCGGATGGAGAACTCACCTCCAGGAAGGTGCGGGTCAGCAAGATCAGCTCGCTGTCCAAGGACCTGGCGCTGGCCTTGGCTGCCGCCCCCATCCGCATCGAGGCGCCGGTTCCGGGCCGGCCCGTCGTGGGGATCGAGGTTCCTAACGACAAAATCTCTCTGGTGGCGCTGCGGTCAGTCATGGAATCGGAGGAGTTTCAGCAGCTGGACTCCCCGCTCAAGATCGCACTGGGCCGGGATGTATCGGGGCGAGCAGTTGTGGCCACCCTGGAGATGATGCCTCACCTGCTCATCGCCGGCGCCACTGGTTCCGGAAAGAGCGTGTGCATCAACTCTGCTGTGACCTGCCTTCTGTTCAACAACTCGCCAGAGCGGTTGAAGCTGGTGATGATAGATCCCAAGACCGTGGAGTTGATCCATTTCAACGGTCTTCCTCACCTGGTGGCTCCTGTCGTCACGGACATGGAAGAGGTGTTGCACGCGCTCCGCTGGGTGATGGCGGAGATGGACAGGCGCTACGCGATACTCTCCAAGGCTGCCGCCCGCAACATCGACGACTATAACTACGAGAAATTGCCCCCTGACGAGGATCCCCTGCCCTACATTGTGGTGGCCATCGATGAACTAGCCGATTTGATGATGATGGCTCCGGATGAGGTGGAACGAATCATCTGCCGCCTGGCCCAGATGTCGCGCGCCACAGGGATACACCTAGTCATCGCTACCCAACGCCCCTCCGTCGATGTGGTCACGGGTCTGATCAAGGCCAACTTCCCCGCCCGGATCTCCTTTGCGGTGACATCTCAGGTGGATTCCCGGGTGGTCTTGGACACCGCAGGGGCAGAGGCGTTGCTGGGACAGGGAGACATGCTGTACATGGCACCCGACTCGTCGAAGCTGGTGCGGTTGCAGGGCTGCTTTGTGTCCGACCAGGAGATAAGCGAAGTTGTCCGATTCTGGAAGGATTCAGCGCTCCTTGTCGAAGAGGCCTCTCCCCCGTGGGGGAAGATAGAGCGTATTGCCGGTACAGAAGGCCGCGATGAGCTGTTGGAAGAAGCCATCGATCTCTTGAGGGGGCAGAGACGTGCCTCCACCTCGCTATTGCAGCGACGATTACGCATAGGCTATCCGAGAGCAGCCAGGCTCATGGACCAGTTGGAGGAAGAGGGGATCGTTGGCCCTCCGGTCTCTGGAGGGCGGCAGCGAGAGGTGCTCATTTTGGAGGAGGACGAACAGATGGAGGATTGGAATCAGGAGCTTTGAGCGCCAGACAAAAGGAGAGTGTATGGCGAAGAAGGAAACAGAAGACAGAACCAAAAAGACGAAAGGTATCCAGGCCGAGGGCGTGGTGGTGAAGGCTTTGCCGAACGCCATGTTCCGCGTCCAGCTTGACAGCGGACCTGAGGTACTGGCTCACATCTCCGGGAAGATGAGGAAGTACTACATTCGCATCCTCCTGGGCGATAGAGTACTCGTGGAGTTATCTCCCTATGATCCCACCAGGGGTCGGATCCTGTATCGTTATAAGAAGTAACGACGCAGCGCGTACGTGTTCTCCGTGCAACGCCGCAGCGGCTGCCGATCCCTTGACGGAGGAAGACGCCCGTTGGCACTAGGTTGACAGATGATCTACTTTGGCACCAGTGGCTTCTCCTACAAGGATTGGGTCGGTCCCTACTACCCAGAGGGACTCCCGCGCCAGCAGTTTCTGGAGTTCTACGCTCGCGAGTTCAACGTCACGGAGCTGAACTTCTCCTACTACCGGGTGCCGGCAGCCTCGACCCTGCAGCGAATGGTAGCCAAGACCCCGAAGGAGTTCACCTTCACCGTCAAGGCTCACCAGGACATGACCCACAACCGGCAGGGCAG
>CAZNMJ010000346.1:0-3127 GCA_964573815.1 uncultured Anaerolineales bacterium | reverse complement strand
AGGGAGGTGCACGGCCGTCGGACCGTACGGCAGTGATTGACAAACGCTAGGAGAAAGACAAGGAGGTTAACATGGGATTCGAGACTTTGTGTGTTACTCTGATAGCCTTGCTGGTGGGGCTGGCCATCTGCTTCAACGGCTATCGCTGGTTCCTGATCCTGTTGCCCATCTGGGGCTTCTTCTGGGGCTTTGCCCTCGGCGCGCAGACGCTCCAGGCCGTGTTCGGGATTGGATTCCTGGCCACCGTCACCAGTTGGGTCGCTGGGTTCATCGTGGGCGCGGTCTTTGCAGTGCTGTCGTACCTCTTCTACCTCGTCGCCGTGGCCCTGATGGCTGGCTCGCTTGGCTACGCGCTGGGCGTGGGCATCATGGGCCTCATCGGCTTCGACTTCGGCCTGATCACCTGGCTGGTGGGCATCGTCTTGGCTATCATCGTGGCAGCGGTGACGATCTACTTCAACCTTTACAAGTACGTGATCATCGTCACCACCGCCATCGGCGGGGCCGGGACGGTCGTCATCACGCTGATGTTCGGCTACGCCGGGCTGACACTGGCCCATCTCGCTCAGAATCCGATCCGCTTTGCACTTCAAGGCTCGCCGCTATGGACTATCCTATTCCTGGTCCTGGCGGTACTGGGCATTGCCTCGCAGCTGGCAACTTCGCGGGCCTTTGAGCTTGAAGCCTACGAGAACAGGATCTGAGACGCGACAGACCAGACAGCCTTTCGCGACCGGCATCTCACGCAGGCGAAGGGTATGTGCTCACCAGGCTATCGGCCAGCGGCCGTGCTCCTCCTTGCCGTTCGCAGCGTGTTGGGCCTGGGCTGATGTGATGACCCGTCTTGCTGCCCGTTCGACAAATCGTTCGGCCTTGCTGAGCTCAGGCTCGGGATGCTGCAACAAGAGATACTACTTCAACAAGACTGAAAGGAAAGGAAATGCGATCTCGAAACAACTTACTGAATCTGCTGGCAGTCTTCGTCGCACTCGCGGTGTTTCTGACTGCGTGCGGCGCGCTGCCTCCAGATGTGGGGCTGCCAACTCAGGAGCCCGAACCGGAGGAGCCTGCTCCAACGGAGCCACCGCCTGAGCCCGAACCTACGGAGCCACCGCCCGAGCCTGAGCCGACGGAGCCGCCGCCTGAGCCCGAACCCACGACACCCCCTGCGGAGCCTCAGCCGACGACACCTCCGCCTCCAGAGCCCGAGCCGGAACAACCTGAGCCTGGAGAGCAGCCGTCGTGGGACATCGGCCGGCTCCTTCTATGGGGCATCGTACTGGCGGTGCCGGTGGGAATCATCATCGGCGTTATCGCTTTCTTCCTGGGCGGTCGCGGCGAAGAGGAGGAAGCTCCTTCCGAGCTGCCCTCGGTGCCTGTCACCACAGTAGCCCAGGATATCAAAGAGGGTAGGGTCAGCAAGATCGTCGTCTCCGGCGAGGAGCTGACCATCACCCGCACGGATGGGGTGGTGATGGCCTCTCACAAGGAACCCACAGCCGACCTAGTGCAGACCCTAGCCAACTTGGGTGTGACACCAGAGATGCTGAGCGAGATTGTCATTGAGGTGGAGAGGTCCGAGGAACCGGGTAGCTGATCACAATGTGCCCCTCCCGCAGGCTGTCGGCCTACGGGAGGGTGATCAAGGCTTAGCAGTCTCCCCAGGTGACTCCTGAGCGTCTGGGGAGACTTGCCTTTGCGACAGGCCAGCGCCTGTACGGATGTCCCAACGGAAGACTAGACAATCATACAGGCTACAAACTGAACGAATGCCCGATGTGCGGGGATGGGCTCTCTGATATGATGGGTGGGGAGGACCTGGCCGCTGGCGCGGACCCCACGGGTGCGGCAGGTGACAAGTAGCACCTAGCAAGCGGACCGGTCTGGCCGCCGTCGTTGCCGTTGACGCGACTGCCCACGTGACCAGGTGGCACGGACTGTCCATGGGGGCATCCCGGTCACCACTATCACAGCGGCATCCTTCGTCGTGAACATGGTCTGTCCGGTGATGGCAGAGGTCGTTACGTTGGCGTTGGTGAGGGTAAGGAGATAGCGGAAACTCCGGAGCCGGGCGACGCCTGTGTAGCAACCACGATACTGCCTGCGGTGGCCGCCGGCACTACTGACAGGCTACGGGCCCTGGAAGGTCTCACCGTGGACCCGCCCTGAGCAGCGAGGGCTGGATATCAGCGGGCGCGGCGACAGTACCCTGCACCGCGAGCGGTCTTCGATGACGAGGCGGTGTTGTGCCAGCGTGCCGGAAGCTGGCGCTGCCGTGTCTGTTGGAGGAGCGACTTCATGAAAACAAGGATCATCCTGTTTCTGGTCTGTGTCGTGGCTTCTTTGGTGCTGGTGCTGCCTCTTGCCTGCGGCGGTGGATCTGCACAGGAAACGAGCGCGCCACAAGCGACGAGCCCAACCCCCGGGGCGGATACGGCCGTGGCTGCAGAAACCCCGGCTGCGACCTCCGTCCCTGACGGCGAAACCGCCGCAGCGGAGCCAACGAGCCCGCCCGAAGACGATGCCGAAAGCACCCCAAGCGCCGAGGAGGCCGCCGAAGCGGTCGCCGAGAGGACGCCGCTTCCCACTTCGGTTCCCGGTCCCGTAGAACAGCTGGTCACCGATTTCACCGTAGCCACCGGGCTGGCCGGGAAATCGTTCCTCGGCTTGACCGTGGACGACTGGATCAACCTGGGGATCTCGGTCCTGATCTTTCTGTTTGGCTACCAGCTGGGCCATCGCGCGATGAAGTGGCTCCTCCACCGTATCGTCCGTCGCACCCCCACGGAGTTTGACGACGAGTTCTTGGAGGCTGCCGAACGCGAGCTGAAGTGGTTGGTGGGGCTCATCTTTCTGTGGTTCGCCACCTTCCGGTTGGCTTTTCTGAGCGATGGTTTGAGAAGGCTTCTCAACGACCTCTACTTCACAGCGGGTCTGGCGATTTGCACTGTGATTGTGTTGAAGCTGGTAGATTTCGGGATCGACTGGTACCGCGATCATCTGGAGGAGGAAGACAAGGATAGACTCAATCCCCTCATCATGGTGCTCCAGCGCATGGCCCGCATCGTGGTGCTCCTCTTTGCCGCGCTTGTGTTTTTTCAACACTTTGGCATCAACATCACGGTCG
>CAZNMJ010000345.1:0-3141 GCA_964573815.1 uncultured Anaerolineales bacterium | reverse complement strand
TATCTAGGAACGAAGCACCCGCCGCCGTGTTTCTGCACGATGGCGTCCGCTGCACGCGGGTAGCTCATCGAGCGCTGGGCGGACATCTGCTCTTTCGACAGGTTTGCTTTTCCCACAGCTGCTTGACAAACCTTCGTGTTCGCGGTATAATAGAACAAACGTGCGGACGGCAGGCCTGGAGAACTCACAGGCTGCTGCAGCGTGAGGTCCGGGGAACCGATGGATCTGCTGGACAAGATCGAGGCTCTCACCGAGGATGCTCGTTTCGAAGTCTGCACACCCGGGGACAGTACCAGTCAGCGAAAGGACGATCCCCGCCGGTGGATCAGTCACTCCGTTCTGCCAAACGGGCAGGCCGTTCCTCTCTTCAAGGTCCTTCTTTCCAACGCTTGTGAGAGGGACTGCGCCTACTGCGCCAACCGCTGTGGGCGGAGCTTTCGCAGGACGAGCTTTCGCCCAGAGGAACTGGCCGCGACCTTCCATCAGATGTGGCGTGCCAAGCTGGTGAAGGGACTGTTCCTCAGCTCGGCGGTGCACGGTAGTTCATGGCTGACCATGGACCGCGAGATCGCCACCGTGGAGATCTTGCGGACGAAGTACAAGTACCAGGGCTACATCCATCTCAAGCTCATGCCCGGCATCGACAGGGCTACTATTGAGCGGGCGATGCAATTGGCCGACAGGGTATCGGCGAACCTGGAAGCACCCAGCTCAGAGCGACTGGCTGGACTCGCTGGCAAGAAGGATTTCTACGAGGAACTGCTGACTCCTCTTCGTTGGGTCAGCGAGATCAGGAAGAAGGAGGGCAAGGGGATCCTCCCGGCGGGATGTACTACACAGTTCGTCGTGGGAGCCTCTGGCGAGAGTGACAAGGAGATACTGACAACGGCCAGCGGACTCTACACGGACCTGGGCTTGACGCGCGTCTACTACAGTGCCTTCCGCCCCATTCGAGATACTCCCTTGGAGGATCATCAGGCGACGCCTCCCCTCCGACAACACCGTCTATACCAGAGCGATTTCCTGCTGCGCTACTACGGCTTCGCCCTGGAGGACATCGTCTTCGACGAACGTGGAGGTTTGCCCACCGAGAGCGATCCCAAGGCCCTCGCTGCCGCTAATCAGCCAGAGCGCTTCCCGGTGGAGATCAATACCGCCTCTCGGGATCAACTTCTGCGAGTGCCCGGCATAGGGCCTCGTTCCGCCGAGCGCATTCTTCGGTGGCGGAGGAAAGGGTCCTTTCGCTCGCTGGCCGACCTCAAGACTACTGGTGTCACTGTTGGACGGGCAGCACCTTTCATCCTGCTGGATGGCCGACGGCCTCCACTTCAGTTGAGCTTGTTTTGAAGTCAGTAGCTGTCAGGCAACCCCAAGCCAGGATGCCGGCACCAAACGGCAAGGAAGCAGTTCTTTCGCACCGCCCATCTCGCTGCACACGAGGGACAATATCGTGACCCAGGAGACAAGAGAGGAAACACGGAGGATTGTGGCTGCCTACGAACCGCAGTCGAGCGAGGAAACGGCGAGAGGCTTGCAGAAGATGTGGTCCCAGATTCCCTCCACTGAGGGCGGTGCTGGTCTGGTCAAAGCAGAGGTTCGCGAGGAATTCAAGGCGCTGGGCGTTCCCGTCGCAGACCTGGCGGACATCGGGAAGGAGATCGGCAAGGTGGCCCGCCGGCGGGTGGACGACTTCTTGCCTCTGGCTAGAGTTCTATGGGACGATTACGGCTGGGAGGGGAGGCTGGTGGCCAGCACCTTCTTGGGAAGCATGGAATTGACAGCTCCAGAGCGTGTGATGCCTGTGATACACCAATTGGCGGAGACTTGTGTTGCCTGGGAGGACTGCGATCAACTGGCTATGAGGGCTCTCGAACCCGTCGTGCGGAAGCAGCCCGATGAGTATCTGGACACTCTCGATCCCTGGGTCAAGGATCCCGACAAATGGGTACGCAGGGCTGCCATCACCGTCATCGGACGGTTGCCCATGAAGCATCCATCGTACACAGAGAGGTGTCTGCTCATGGTGGAGGCGGCGCTGGGGGACGACGACTTGGACGTACGGCGGGCATTGAGTTTCGCGATCCGCGCCAGCGCGAAAGGGGACACAGATGCGGTGAAGGCTTTCATCGAAAGGCAGGCCCCTCGCACCGATCCCGCATCCATCTGGGTGCTGTGCGACGTGATCCGCAGCATGACCAAGAAGTTCCTTCCCCAGTTCAAGGATCTGCTGCCCATGTACGAGAACTGGCTGGCGACCGTGGACGGCAAGTCACGGCGCAGCGTGGCCAGTGCCATCAATGTTCTGCGCTCGGCTTGAGACCTGCGACCAGTGACCTAACCGCCGACTGCGAGCGATGGAATTCCACGCCGACGAGATAGAGGTTCGCTTCGACAAGGAACCAGCCCTGGAGAAGAAGCCTGGTCCGCCCGTGGCTTTCACGTGGCGGGGCCGCGAGTACGTCATCGTGGAAGTGGTCAAAGAGTGGCACGACTACCGCAAGCGGGGCAAGAGCAGGGCTTTCTACGAGAAGGAGAGAGGTAGCTACCGGGCCACGGCGAGTCAGCGACAGGGCTCGTGGGGCGTAGGTCGCGACTACTACCGAGTTCGGACAGAGAGCGGTGAGGTGTTCGACATCTACTATGACCGTGCTCCCAAGGGACAAAGCCGGAAGGGGCAATGGATACTATCCCGCAGGCACCGGCAGTAACCCGAAACCCACTGATTGCCCCTAGCGCTCCTTCTCCGAGAGCTTCCTCACATGCCACACTCGCTGCAAGACGGTCAGATTGCTGAAGATAGCCAGAATGATCAACGCGATGAGGGTTTGCTCCAACAGGAGACCTAGCGTGAGCACTGCAAGGCGCTCCAAGCGGGTGAAGAGACCGACTTTGCACTCCAGCCCCAGGCCTTCAGCTCGGGCACGGGTGTAGCTCACCATCAGCGAACTGGTGATGGTCAAGTAGATCAACACCGTTTCCAAGGTCGACCCCCGGTACAGATAGAGGAGTCCCAAGTAGAGAGCTATCTCTGCGAAGCGATCCAGGGTGGAGTCGAAGAAGGCGCCAAATGGAGTAGCTTTGCCCGTGAGCCGGGCCAGAGCACCGTCCAAGGCGTCGAGTAGGGCCACCGGGATGAGAAGC
>CAZNMJ010000344.1:0-3184 GCA_964573815.1 uncultured Anaerolineales bacterium | reverse complement strand
ATTCACGCTATCTGTAGTACGCCCAGATGCAAGGGGTGATGTCGGTTTGGTACCGGACACAGCCCGACATCCCCTTCGCTGTATCGTTGGCCGCCAGGAATAGATCCTTCGTATCCGGTGTGCAGGTGTCATGCTGAGTTCCACCCTCGTTGAAGCCGTGGTCGGTGGTTAGAATCAGCAACGTGTCGCCCATTATGCCCCGCGCCCGGAGTTCACCTACAATGCGGCCGAATTCCTGGTCGTCGACCACCAGACCCTGGGTGTACTCAGCGCTATTCTCACCATACCCGTGGCCGAGCGTGTCGGGCTCCTTGTAGTGGATCCAGAGGAAGAACCGGGACCCCGCGTGCGTCCGAATGAAGGTCAAGGCGTTGTCCGTCACCCAGGACTGAGGTTGCTTGCCCACCCTCCAGTAGTCCACCTCGCGCCTGGCATTGTCCAGGGTCACGCTTGGCCAGAAGGGCTCGTCCTTGGAGCACACGAGCCCCGTGGCGTAGCCTCGCCGCTTGAACCACTCCCAGAGGGTCAGGCCGTCGGGGATACGATGCGGCTCTGCGTTGGTCCAGTTAGCCATACCGGCGTAACCTAGACCCGTGGATATCGCAGAATTGGCAGGACCGGTCTGGGTCATGTAACCCGCCTCGCTGCCGGGCCGGCACGTCTGCGACTTGATGACGGGCCAAGTCAAGGGCTGATTCTCTCTGATGAACGCCGACAGGTTGGGAAGCTGGCCGCTGTTGAGCATCTCGAGGAGATGGGCCCGCTGCGTGCCGTCCCAGATGACGATGATCACACTCTTGGGCCCATCCCCGCTGGGCGCTGGCGCAGGGGCTGGAGGAGGCGACGCAGGCGTTGACGTCGGTGCGGGTGTGGCGCCCTGCGAGCACCCGGTATGACCAGTCGCTGACCCACCCAGATGAAAGAAGGATTGGCCAGGTTGTTGGCGATGGCCATGGCCCACATGGTGGTGTGATACTGGAGAGCGATCCTGGTAAGAGTATCGCCCGGTTTGACAACGTACGTACAATCGCTTGGCGGTGCAAGAGGTGGCTGAGCGGGCGACGCCGCTCCGGGAACCTTCAGAACCTGACCCACGTAGATGAAGTTGGGGTTCCAAAGCCCGTTCAGGTAAACGAGTTGAGTGACGGTGGTCCCGAAGCGGGCAGCGACGGTGGCCAGCGTGTCGCCCCGCTGCACGACGTAGGTGCTCGTCTGGCCCGGTGGAGGTGAAGGCGCCGCGCCCGTGGGAATGACCAGTCTCTGCCCGGCGTAGATGAAGTTGGGATTGCGCAAGCCGTTGGCCTGTACAATCGCCCACGTGCTCACTCCATACCGACGGGCGATGAGCGCCACGCTCTCGCCCCACTGGACGATGTGGATAGTGGAGCCGGTGCCCTGGCTCTTCTGAGCGCGCTCCGGCGCCGCGGACACTGGAGCACCCATTGCAGCAAGGACAGCTACCAGCGCGCACGGAATCACCACACGACTCAAGGCCTTCCTCATGCTTCTGGCTCCTCGCATGAGTCAACACCCCTGCTACGCCCGGCACGAAACAAAGGCCCGCCTGCGCATGCAAGGCGAGCCTAAAGAAGTAGAGACGATGTCAGGGCGCTGCGCTGCACGTTCAATCGTAGTATAGCACACGCAAGGTGACACGTCAATGGCGTCGGACAGCCCTCTGCTGTCGGTAGCGCTCCGTGGTCCAGATCTCACCGTTCCAGAAATCGTCAAGCACCAACTGCCCCGTAGTCCCCAACCGGATGGCCCAGTGATAGTACGGTCCGGCAGGGGTTGCGCTACCGAGGTAGACGCAGCGACCCACGATGTACTGCTTCTCATAGGCGCGGTAGAAGCGCTCCGCATTCCTTGGCTCTGCCTTCGGGAGCGCACCTGGCACGAACCCGTTGAAGGTCTCGATGAAGCGGTTGGCTGCCTGCTCCAGCTCTGGGTCAACACGCCACTCATATCGATACTCGGGTTCGACGAACATCCCCACGGGGACCGCCTCGGCATACAAGACCACCGATTCTCGAAGTGCCGCCAACACGATGGCATCTTTGATACGCGCTGCCAGTCCCACGAGCGAGTAATCGTCGTACTCCATCACCGGCTTGTAGACAGCTTCTACCAGCTTGGCCGGATTCCAGCTGGAGGGATCCATACTCCACAGCGCCTCCGACAAAGGGTCACGCCCCGCTGGAAGCAGCTTGCCCCACCTCTGAGGGCGGCCGTACATTGGTGAGTTCGTGACTTTCCAGAGCAGTTGAAACTCCGGCAGATGTTTGACCATGGGCTCCTTTTCTTCCCCGACCCCTTGGAGGCTTCGCATCAACTTGAAGTACTCCGTTAGCTGAGGGCTTTCGGTGTAACAGCCCTCCACGGGCACGTCCAGCGCCTTGAACCCAGTTCTTGCGTGAGCCTTTGTGCACAGGAGAGGAGTTCACTTGCCTCAAACACCTTCATTGCCTCGCGATACAGCCCGTCGAGCCCGAGAAGGAGTGCCCGATCGTCCACTATGCAGATTTCAGACTCTCCCGCTCTGCGTAGTCCAATCATGTGATTGCACCTCCCAAACCAAAGGAATCGGTGCGAATGACAGATAACGTAGTCGCGCCTGCAATACTATGCATGTCACCCATCCGCAGCGGCTAGAGAACTGGACAGGGCGCCCCCCACGCGCAAGGCGAGCCTTGGCGAAGTAGTGATGACGTGGGGGCACTGCCCTGCACGGTCCGCCGTATTATAGGATAGCACGGGCGAACTGTCAATGGAAGATCCAGGAAGAGGAGGGCTGCGCCGTGTCATTCGCGATCCCGCCAGGCCGCAGCAAGTGCAGGAGGCACTGGTGCGTGTCCGGTCTACGCTTGGAAATTAATGGACAATGTGGTATGATGATACGAAATCACGCACAGCCAAACTTTCCACGTTCCAGGGCCACCCTCACACCCAACGAGGGAGGATAAGCGTGTTTCATTTCGTCGCGAGACTCAAGTCCTCACCCTGGTTTCTCGCCGTGGGTGTAGCTGCCGTTGTGGTACCCATGAGTCTAGCTGCGTGTCAAGTCTTGCCTTCCGCTTGGGGCCAGCCGCTTGAGCCTGATGTCACAATTCCCCCCGAGGAACTAGCCAAGGGTGTGAGCGTCTGAGAGCATTACTGTGGCTCCTCTCGATCGATTGATTAGATC
>CAZNMJ010000343.1:0-3185 GCA_964573815.1 uncultured Anaerolineales bacterium | reverse complement strand
GCAGATCGGTAACAGGAGGTTGTAATGTACAAGACCATTCTGGTGCCCTTGGATGGCTCCAAGAGGGCCGAGAGGATATTGCCCTATGTCGAGGAGTTGGCCGAGCGTTGTGAGGCGGAGGTCGTCCTTCTGACAGTCTCCGAGCCACCGTCTTTCCCCGCCGGGCCGCCTGGGGGTCACGTGGACGTCTATCAGCAGGAAGTCGAGCAGGCGCACAACGAGGCGGAGGCTTATCTGAGGGCTCTTCACGGAGAGTTCCGCGAGAAAGGTGTGAAGGCTCGCAGCCGCGTTGTTCACGGCCCGGTGGTGAAATCGATCCTGAACGCTGCTGAGGAGGCGGACGCCGATCTCATCGCCCTGGCGAGTCACGGTCGTACAGGCCTGTCGCAGGTCTTCTACGGAAGTGTGGCGGCCGGCGTGTTGCACCGGGCTGATCGACCCTTGTTGCTCATCCGCTCGCAGTTTGACTAGTGAGAAGGACTTTACTGGTGGGCGCCCTGTCGAGTGACATTGCTGCGCCTGGATAGAGGTGACAGGGGTGACCAGACCTCCGAGGTCTCAATGTACAGAAAGGAGCACCTGGAATGCCTGAAGACGTGTACCGCAAGCTAGGCCAGCGCCTCGACGCCATCCCCCATGGCTTCCCTGGCACCGAGAGCGGCGTCGAGCTGCGTCTGCTGGCCAAGATCTTCACGCCGGAGGAGGCGGAGCTGGCCGCGGTGATGCGCATGACTCGCGAGCCGGCCGCCGACATCGCTCAGCGTGCGGGAGTGGACCGGGAGGTGGCGTATCCCATCCTCAAGGGCATGACCCGCAAAGGTCTGATCCTGGCGAGGAAAGGCGAAGGGGAACTTCTCTTCGGTCTCATGCCTTTCATCGTGGGCATCTACGAGGAGCAATTGCCCCGGCTGGATGAGGAACTGGCGACGCTGTTCGAGCAATACTATCAGGAGACAAAGGGCGGTGGCGAACTCATGGGGGCCGCGCCGCCTGGTCATCGGGTCATCCCGGTTGAGGAGGCCGTCGCTTTCGAGCCGGAGATCTTCCCCTACCAGCGAGCCTCTCAACTACTGGAAGAAGCCAAAGCGTGGGGCGTGCGCGAGTGCATCTGCCGCGTCCAGCAGAAGCTGGTGGGCAAGGGGTGTGACTATCCGACCGAGGTTTGCCTGATATTCGCCCCGGTGGAGGGCGCCTTTGACCATAGTGACGTCACGCGGGCTGTCAGCAAGGAAGGGGCCTTGCGCATTCTACGTGAGACCGAGGAAGCAGGGTTGGTGCACTCCACCGCCAACTACCGCGACGGCCACTTCTACATCTGCAACTGTTGCACTTGCTGCTGCGGATTCTTGAGGAGTGTGGCCGAGTTCAGCATCCCCACGGCTATCGCTCGCTCCGACTTTCGCGCGGTGGTGGACGTTGAGGAGTGCGTGGGCTGCGGGGACTGCGTCGAGCATTGCCAGTTCGAGTCGCTGTCCGTGCCCGATGAGGTGTGCATAGTGGACTACGCGCGTTGCGTGGGCTGCGGCCAGTGCACTACAGTCTGTCCTTCGGACGCTTTGAGCTTAGAGCGCCGGCCCGAGGGGGAGGTGCCTTTGCCGCCGGCGAACCGCAAGGAGTGGATGGCCGAGCGCGCCAGAGCGCGCGGTATCTCCATCTCCGATATCCTGTAGCGCCTGGTAGTCGCCAGGCGACGGTGGAGAAGAGCATTCCTGGTGAGGATTGATCCTGGTCCAGCTGCAAAAGGGCGCTGGCGAGCCACGGCCAGTGGATTGTAGATCGGCTACAGGAGGTTATGATGTACAAGACCATTCTGGTGCCCTTGGATGGATCCAAGCGGGCGGAGAGGGTATTGTCCCACATGGAGGAGTTGGCCCAGCGTTGTGAGGCGGAGGTTGTCCTTTTCACAGTCGCGGAGCCACCCTCTTTCGCGGTAGGGTCGGAGGGGGTTCGCGTGTCGCTCTATCAGCAGGAGCTCGAGCAGATGGACGGTGAGGCAGAGGCTTATCTGAAGGCCATCCAGGGAGAGTTCCGCGAGAAAGGCATCAAGGCTCGTACGCGCGTCGCCCATGGCTCCGTGGTGCAGGCCACTGGACGCCGCTGAGGAAGAGGATGCGGACCTCATCGCCCTGGCCAGTCACGGTCGTACAGGACTGTCGCGGGTTTTCTACGGAAGTGTGGCGGCAGGGGTGTTGCATCGTGCCGACCGACCCCTGTTGCTAGTCCGCTCGCAGTACGACTGAGGTAGCGGTGTTCGCTGGGCGTAATGTTGTTGCTGGACCTGGTCAGGGGTTGCGATGTGGTGGTGAAAGGTAACGAGGTGGCCACAGCCCTTGTTGGCAGATGCGTGTCGTCTTCTCAGGTGCCACTTGAACTGGCGCGGTGTCGGGTCTTGTGCTGTCGCCCAGAGGTAGTTGCCGCTAGACCTGATCTGTGGTATGTTGAAAGGGGGAGCACCTCTGTCGTTCTGCGCAGGAAGACATCTCGAAGAAGGAAGGAGTAGACCATGTCAGGTTGGCTGAAGGCAGGACTGATCGGCGCCGGGATTCTGGTAGCGATCAACGTTGTGGGTGCGGTCCCTTGTATTGGTTGTTGCGCTGTGCCTGTGGAGTGGGTGGCCCTTGGATGCATCGGAGCACTGGCCGCGTATTGGCTGTCGCCCGTAAGCAGTCTTGCTTCGGCAGCGGGATACGGGGCTCTGGCGGCGTTGATTGCCGCGGCCATCGGTGGCGTCGTAGGTGCCGTAATAGACACCGTCAGCGGAGCCGTCCTGGGCCCGGCGCAATTGGCGTGGCTGGAAAGTGTACCCCCGGAAGTCTGGCGCCAGTGGCGCGCGTGGGGCATTGATCCACGCATGTTTACTCAACCGCGTGTCGGAACTCTCGCCACGCTCATTGGCAGCACGACCTGCTGTGGCTTTTCAACGGCCCTCGGCGCCGGACTGGGTGCGCTCGGCGCTGTGATCTTCGCCGCCATCAAGCAAGAGTAGCAGTCACGATCTGTCGCCGCCTGGCTCGGTGCCCGTGGGTGTCAGCGCATTCACGGGGTGCTCTCCGAGGTTAGAGAGGGCGGAACTGAGCAAGCACCAGGTTCGAGCCGCCTCCACGCGGGGGCGGCGGGATCCTCAGTCCTTCACCAGGGAGGAGTAGACGGCCAGCGTCTCCTTGGCCGCTTTCTCCCAGCTGAAT
>CAZNMJ010000342.1:0-3220 GCA_964573815.1 uncultured Anaerolineales bacterium | reverse complement strand
CTCGCGGAAGCAACTCGAGAGCCGCATAGGAGGGCTGGCTGCTTCTGCCGAGAGTGGTGGGCTGTGGATCATCTGGCCCAAGAAGTCCTCTGGAGTCGCCAGCGATCTCTCGCAGAACGTGGTCCGCGAAGTGGGCCTCGGCGCCGGCCTGGTAGACTTCAAGGTCTGCTCCGTCGACGAGACTTGGTCGGGCCTGCGTTTCACGCGAAGAGAACAGAAGTCCACATAGCCCTGCGGGGCACGCAAATGAGGAAGAACACCAATCTGCCTCGTCGCTTTGAATCAGTCTCTGCTAGGCTCCACGAAGACGATCTGGTCCAGATCGTCCTCAACCGCCAGGAGCGCGGGGTGGACATCGGTTGGGAACTCTGGCTAGGCCTCGACGCCGTGCCCTGGCTCATCGAAGCCGTGGAAGTATGTCTCGACACTCTCAAGAGCAGCCACACCAAGATCGGTCCAGACTCGCTGAGGGTGAAAGAAAAGGGGCACGAACTGGATCCCCAAGCGGGCATCGGCAACGTGCGAACTGGCTCGGTTCCGCATGCAGGGCGCTGCTTCATGGCTATGCGTGAGAAGACAGCACGAGACCTCATCGCGCAATTGCGGGCTCTCTCTAAATAGTGGGTACGGGCGCGGGCAGGGGCCGCAGGCAGCAGGCCCCTGGTTATCTAGGCCTGGCTCTGGCTGGCCGCCGAAGCAGAAGACACTGAGGAGAAGCGCCGGTGCCTCAACGCAGTGCTCCACCTCGACCCCGACAACGGGCCAGCGTCCCTCGTCCTGCACCTCCTCGTAGTCGGTGATGGAGGTGAGGTTGACTCGCTCATTCCAGTCGATCAGTTCCTGGTAGTAGAACTCGAAGGCCTGCACCTGCTGCGGAGTTAGGGACAAGCCCCATTCCTTGACGCCTCCCTCCAATACCTCCATACGCCTTCCCTAGCGGCAAACTGTGTCTGAGGAGCTCCACGCCACCTAGCGATATCGGTTTGCAGATTATATCATGGCACCAAAGCACTCAGCAAAATCGCGAGCGTTCGCTAGGGATTACGCTTGACCTCATCAGCGCCGAGGCTGGCATCTACAAGCGCAGCGAGGCCATCCCTGGGCACCGCTACCGGGTCGAGGTCTCAGCCAAGCGCCTGATCCGCAACGTTCGGCCTCCGAATGCTCTGGTCCTTGGGGAAACGCCTGTACGGATCTCCTAACCGAAAACTGTACAATCGTACAGGAAACAAACTGAACGAATGTCCGATGTGTGAAGAGGCGATTTCTGATAAGATGGTAGACAAAGGTCATGTCACCCATCATGACCTTTGTTCCTTGCGCGTGGATTGTCTTGATCCGAAGCAGGCGGCCACAGGCGTGGAAGAGTAACGCATACGTTCAAGTCACAAATGAGAATGCCATTGGCTAATCAACTTGACGAGCCCTTGAGCGAGCTCCTACCCATGCCCGACCGGCCCTACGCAGGGTTGATCAAGTACGACGCCAGAGACCCGGAGGCCAGATTCCCACCCATCGAGCCGTCGGACGATGCGTCTAGCGACGGCGACTACCAATTCAGTGTGGATATGACTAACCAGGCCATCGCCTGGGTGCGGCAGCAGCAGATGCTAGTGCCCGACAAGCCCTTCTTCATGTACTACGCCCCAGGCGCATGTCACGCTCCCCGCCACATGCCCCAGGAGTGGATTGACAACTACAACGGCAAGTTCGAGCAGGGATGGAACCATGTGCGTGAAGAGACGCCGGCCCGCCAAGAAGAGCTGGGCGTGGTGCCGCCGGCCACCCCCCTGACCAGCTGCCGCAGCGCGTCGAAGAAGGAATCGTTGCGAAGCTCCACCTCGACCCCGACAACGGGCCAGCGTCCCTCGTCCTGTACGTCCTCGACCAGAAGTGGCCCACCAGCTAGCTAGCCGCCCATCCGCCGCTGGCAACTGCTGTGGACCGTGCTACAATGCTATGGGCGAATGAACTTCACGAGCCGCGTTTCAGAGATTGTGACTCGTTTTGGTGAAGCCGAGCGACTGTTCACTTCTGAGAGGGTTCCGAAATGAGAGTGGCAAGAGGCGAAGTTGAGGTCGTTCTCCGGTCGTTGGGCTACATGAGACCGTTACTCGGCAAGTGCTGGCAGCCCGAGCACGCACTGTTCCGTTTCGACAATCTTACAGTATCTAGTTTCTGGTGGCATGTAGGGACGGGAACCTCGGCGGGTGGCTATTGACATTGCATCAATCTAGAGTCCGCTACCTCTCCTTCCGGATCGCGGTGCACCGACCGTGGCTGCAGATCTGTCAGCACATCGCTGTGTATCCCGCGGGATCGGGAGAGTAGGGGGAGCTCCATAGGAGGAGTGGATTGCAGAAGCGAGCAGGATCGGCTGACCGGACCTTGGCCGTTATAGTAGGGATCATAGCAATTGGGGCACCTCTGTGGCTACTTGCCGTCTTTGGCCTCTGGCTGCTATTGCAGGCGGCCGGTGTCCTGATTGACTTCTGGGTGATGACTGCAGGATTGTCATCGGCTGTCGCGACTGTGGGTATCCTTGCGACAGGCTTTGCAGCCTACCGCAGCCTATCTGAGATGTCTAGTAGTCGGCACATGGAGGTCGCGGACCGACTGTTCAGGTATATCAACTCGCCGGAGGAAGTAGAGGCCCGTCGCTGGATCTTCCAGAACTTGCCAGCTAGTCCTGGAGCCGGCCTCAAATCACTGTCGCCAGAGGGACGGCGAGCGGTGAAGCGCGTTCTGAATTCGCTTGACCGTATGGCCTTCTTGACACAGGCGGGATGGATACCTGAGGAGATCCTCATGCCCTGGATGAATCCCATGATAGTGAAGGCGTGGACGAAGCTTGAGCCGTACGTACGCTATGAAGGCGAGCGCCGCCAAGAGCCCGATTACTACGAGCATGCTCGCGCACTGGCAGAGCGGTGCCTTATGTGGCGGGCGAAGAACCTACCGGAGGCTGAGATCACCTGGATTGACGACGCACTCTAGAGCAGGGAGATAGAGGCGCCGCGTCGCGCGGATGGGTGCAGGTAGCCCCGCCGCGCGCCTGATGCGCGGGCCGTTAGGTTTTGCAGACTCATTGGTTTGATTGTGGCGGAATACACTTAAGATCACAGGATCAAAGTAGATTTGGAGGAAACGATGAAAGCGATTGTGTACACAAAATACGGACCACCGGATGTTCTTCAGCTCAAAGAGGTAGAAAAACCTA
>CAZNMJ010000341.1:0-3236 GCA_964573815.1 uncultured Anaerolineales bacterium | reverse complement strand
GATGGCGCTGGCTCAACAACGATATGGTCAACTTCCTCAGTTCGGCGTGGGGAGCGATGGTGGCAATAGCGCTCGCGGCACTGATTGTAAGATGAGAGACGGGGCGTAGAGGGATCGTACTTCGTCACTGAAACGGCCGCGCACCCCGCCCAACTGTGAGGCACCGGGCGCTCCGCGAGGTGACTTCACGATAGCATGTCGTTGTCCGTCGCCCAACGCCACAGCGTTTCAAGACTGGTACTTGACGATACGGGCGAAGCTCTCGGCGTTCAGCGATGCCCCGCCGACCAGCACCCCGTCGACGTCAGGCTGGGCCATGAGGTCGTCTACATTGTCGGGCTTGACGCTACCCCCATACATGATGCAGGTCTCGTGGGCGACGTCTTCCCCAAACAGACCGCTAACGTTGTTGCGAATGGCCCAGTGCATCTCATTGGCCTGGTTTGGCGTGGCCGTCTGACCAGTGCCTATGGCCCACACAGGCTCGTAGGCGATGGCAACATTCTTCATCGCCTCGGAGTCGATACCTTCCAGGCCTCGATACACCTGCATGCTCACTATGGTCTTCTGCCTGCCCTCGCCTCGCTGCTCCAGCGTCTCGCCCACACAGAGGATGGGGTTCAGCCCATGCTCCAGCGCTACCTTTAGCTTGTGGTTGATGAACGGGTCGATCTCCTTGAGGTACTGACGACGCTCGCTGTGCCCCAGGATTACGTAACGGCAGCGCACATCTACAAGCATCCGGGGCGATATCTCGCCCGTATAAGCCCCTTCCGCGGCCGGATAGAGGTTCTGTGCCCCCAGTTGGATATTGCTCCCCTCTACTGCCCGTGCCACGGCATGTAAAGCCGTGAAAGGAGGACAAACCAGTATCTCCCTGCCCTCTACGTCGGCCAGTGCCTCCTTCAGCTGTTCCACCAACTCTGTGGCCTCGTCCACTGTCTTGTGCATCTTCCAGTTTCCGGCCATGATGATCTTGCGTGTCACCGTTCCCTCCCCTTGGTCATCGTAGCTCCCAACAGCGCAAGACGGCAAGCATCCACGCTTCCGCCGGCTCCGATTATACCACCTCCCCAGCCCCGTGACAATAATCGGCCATCATGACTCTTGACTTGGCAAGGACGTCTGTATATAATCACGGCCGCAGGAGCGGGGTCCTGCCAGGACAAAATGAACTCGCCCGTCCAGAGAGAGACAGGCGGACGGGCGTATAGCTGGTGAACGACGCGCGTCAAAGGAAGGGAAGTAGTGACGGCCCCTGCTTTCGGCCTGGATCAAATCAACAAGTACCTCCTCTGCCACCAGCACCTGTGGGAGCCTGCTTCCGATGTCAGTCTGGTGCAGACGATCGAGACCGTCGGTGGCCTCCATGCCACTGCGGCTACCGTTCCCTATCTATCGCTGTGGGCAAGGCGGAAGGGATTCGACAAGACCGAGTTGCAGGCAGCACTGTACGACGAGCACACCGTGGCCAGGGTACTCTGCATGCGCAACACCCTCTTCATCCTGCCCAACGAGTTGCTTCCTGCGGCCTACCAGGCCACCAAGAAGCGACGCGATGCCACGATAGACAGATATCTGCGCCATTACGGAATCAGCAGGTCACAGTACCAACGCACCTGCGCCGCGATCAGGGATATCCTGGGTGACGGTGCCAAGACCACTGCCGAAATCAAGGAAGAGTTCGTCGATGACAGCTTGTCGATCGTCGTCGATCTCATGCCCCACGATTGGCAACTAGTCAGAGGGCGTCCTCGTGGGACTTGGCGCAGCAGCCTGCACGAGTACGGCACTTTCGAAGCCTGGTTTCCCGACGTGGACCTGGACTCGCTGACACCGGAGGAGGCTCAAGCGATATTGGTGGAACACTACCTCGCCAGTCTCGGTCCAGGCACAGAAGAGGACATCGTCTGGTGGACCGGACTGGGCAAGGTGGATATCAGACGGGCCCTAGCTGCTGTGCAAGAGGATCTGGTGGAGGTGCAAATCGAAGGCCTTGAAGCTGCGCATCTTGTGCCTGCTGAGGCACTGGGCGACATCCAGACAGAGTATGAAGATGGGCGCTCAGTGATCCTGCTGCCAGGCCTCGACCCCTACGTCATGGGCTACAAGCATCGCCGCCGGTTCCTTGCTCCCGAGAGGTACGACCAGGTCTTCGATCGGGCTGGAAATGCCCTACCCACGGTCTGGCACGATGGACAGATCATCGGCGTCTGGCTGGAAGACAAGACGAGAACCATGGTCGAAGTGCTTCTCTTTGCAGAAGCCGACAAGTCCCTCACTTCCCAGCTGGAAGCTGAGGCCCAGCGCCTGAGTCGCTTCCTTGAGCACGATCCGGTGAATGTGCAGATCAAGGCGTACCCCGACGATCTCTATCCCAAGACCCCGTTTACCATGGCCCGCAGGCAGTGATCGTCGGCACGGGATAGAAGAGCATGTACGAGTGGCGTCAACATCTCAAAGGTGACCCTCTCCCCTGGCTCCTTGAGGAGGACAACCCCTCGGTACGCTACTTCACGCTGCGGGACCTCCTCGACTATCCTCGAGACCACGCCGAGGTGACCGAGGCTCGGCAGGCGATCATGACCTCCAAGCCTGTCAGGGACATACTGGACGCCCAGTACCCGCAGGGATACTGGGTCAAGCCGGGCCGAGGCTACAGCCCCAAGTATAGAGGTACCGTATGGCAACTGATGTTCTTGGCCGATCTGGGTGCAACTCCCAATGAGGCCATTGACAGAGCATGCCGATCCATCCTCGAAAACAGCTTCCTGCCGGAGGAAGGGCTGTTCTGCGCCACCAAGCTTCGCACAGGGACGATCATCTGTCTCAACGGCAACCTTGTTGGGGCCTTCACTACTCTGGGCTACGGTGACAACCCCACTGTCCAGACAGTGGCTCAAACGCTGGCCGAGAGGATAGCGAAAGAGGGCTTCGCCTGCCGGGCCAACGCCCCTTCGCGCACGAGAAAGGAAACCTGGCTCCCCTGTGCCTGGGGCGCAATCAAGGCCTTGAGAGCCTTTGCCCTCATACCACGCCACCAGCGCTCAGCAGCAGTGACAGAGGCTATCGGGAGAGGTGCGGAGTTGCTCTTCAGTCGTGAACTGACGGTGGCGGACTACCCCAGCGGCAATCGCCGCATCAGTCCCTTATGGTTCAGCTTCGGGTTCCCTATGGCCTACACCAGCGACATACTCGAAGCGGCAGACGTCTTGGCTCAGCTCGGCCACGGGGGC
>CAZNMJ010000340.1:0-3264 GCA_964573815.1 uncultured Anaerolineales bacterium | reverse complement strand
CGCAACTCTATCTCGCCTATCGCGCTAGGGTAGGAACTCATTGGTGAAAGCTTTCTCCGCGTCGATGTGGCGAGGCAACAACTCGCGATCGGCCATCCAGTCTGCGTAGCCCTGCCATGTCTCCAGTTTCTGTTCCCCCCACCTCTCAGCATCCGCTTGGTACTGAGGGCTGAGCCACTGCTGACTGGCGCGCACCAGATCAGGGTTGCTCTCTGGAGCGTACTTCAAGAGGATGTCGGCCGCCGCCGCTGGATTCTCGATGGCGAATTCGTATCCCCGGAGGGTGGCAGCCATGAAGCTGCGTACCAATTCCGGTTTCTCCGCAACGTTCTGCTCACTGGTAATCATCACCGGCGTGTAGTAGTCCGGGACACAATCAGTCCAGTCGCTCAGCATCACGACGTCCAGGTCCATGTCCCGCAGCTCCGCCTCTATGCCGGTCCACCCGTAGAATATCCAGGCCAAGTCCACGTCGCGCTCCACCACCGTGAAGTAGTCGGCCCAGCCGATGTCGATGAACTCCACCTCATTCACGTCGCCACCGTCGCAGGCCATCAAGACATCCAAGACCGCTCGCTCGATGGGCGAACCCCAGCTGCCGTATCTCGTGCCTTCGAAGTCCTTGGGACGCCTGATCCCTCTGTCTGCTGGACTGGCAAAGCCCGACGTGTTGTGTTGAATGATAGCCGCGATGGAAACGATAGGTATGTCTTCCGCCCGAGCGTGGGAGACTTCCTCCTGGTAGCTGATGCCGAAATCGGCCTGCCCCGCTGCCAGCACCTGAACCAGCGTGCTGCCCTCCGCTGGCTCTACAATCTCCACCGACAACCCCTCCTCGACGTACCAACCCTTGTCTAGCGCCACATACAGACCAGTGTGATTGGTGTTGGGAAACCAATCCAACATCGCCACAACCGGCGTGGGCGGCGCTGTGGCCATCGGCTGAGCCGCCTGACAGCTGACAGCCATCAGCATCAACACCAACAACAACGCTATCTTTCCAGGATTCCACTTAGACATCCTTATTGCTCCTTCCTTCATGCTGTGTTCGAGAATCCATCGGTGCAGTGCCAACAACTCAAGTCTCCTCCCAAATCTCCTCACGGTGAGCGTAGTACCACGGAAGCAAGGCATGTTCCAGCACTACGACGGCTACGAACATCATGATGCTGAGCAGCGAGGTGACGGCGATGGCGGCGAAGACGCGGTCCGTCAAGAAGTTCTTAGAAGAGCGAATCATGAAGATGCCCAAGCCGCGGCTCGCACCCACCCACTCACCGATGACGGCGCCGACGACGCTGTACGTGATGGCGATCTTGAGGCCAGAGAAGAAGGAGGGTAGTGCCCCAGGCAGGCGCACCTTCCAGAAGACCTGCTGCCTGTTGGCCCCCATGGCCCGCAGCAAAGCGATCAGATCAGGGTCTGCGACCCGCAGACCATCGGCCGTGCTGACCACGATGGGGAAGAAGCAAACCAGACCCACCACTATGACCTTGGGCAGAATGCCGTAGCCAAACCAGATGATGAGAAGAGGGGCGAGAGCGAGAATGGGCACCGTCTGGGAAGCAACTAGCAGCGGATAGATGGTACGCCGCAGGAGAGTTGAGAGATCTATCACCAGGGCGAGCCCCAGCCCAACCACCAGGGCCAGAGCCAGGCCCAACCAGGTCTCCTTCAGGGTCTGCCAGACGTGCGGACCCAGCAGGTCCGAGGCCTCAGCGCCAGCCTGGATGATCTGCCATGGGGAAGGCAGCAACCACTTGGGGACTCGCGTCACCCAGGTGCCCACCTGCCAAGCCACGAACAGGAGGAGCATGAGCATCAGAGGTGGGGCGTACTGCCGCAGCAGCCGCAGCGCGCGAATGCTGAAAGGAGCCTCGACCGGGGCGACGGCAGAGGGATTGCTGGATTCGATGGATATTGCGTCCTCTTGTTCAGTCTTCATGACTACCGGTACTTGGCCACTTTCTCCGCGATGGTTGTGCCCCCCACCGCATCCACGATCTTGACGAAGGTGATTACCCGCCGAGCCCCAGCTCCGAAGCAGGCGCGGTGTCCCGCCTTGACAATCTCCAGCAGCTGATCCAGTTCACCTTCCATCGTCGTCTCGTGAGGCCCCACCTCATACTTCACCCCTGATCGCTGCACGACTTCAATCGCCTTGTCTACCACGGGATAGGGGTCCTCACAGATTGGAATCACCTCAAAGCTTACGGTTATGTCACTCACCGCTCCCTCCTTGAAGGTCCACTCCAGAATAATCAGATAGCAGATCTCGATGATGATGCACCAAGAGCAGCAGACCTCTCTCCACCTGCACCGAGGCCTGGGCTGCTGTAAGCACATTGCTGACCCCTCGGGCGGCGCCGAACTTCAGTGTGCCGCCGTGGAGAGGGTACTCCAATCCCTCAGTGTGGATGCCGCCCACGTCTCCAGACACCGGCAACAGCGAGACCGTCTCGCCGGGCCGACCCACAATCAGGACCCTGTCACGGACCAAGCGAACCTCTTGATGTCCATCGATCAGTCTGGCATCCACGGTCTCCAGTTCCGGTATGGTCAGCACCATGACGTTCGCCAAGGTGTGATCTATTCGCCCGCCGAGGGCGGCCAGGAGGATGAGCTCCTTGGCGCCTTGCGCCAAGGCATACCGAACAGCGAGCTCGGAGTCCGTCTCGTCCTTGCGCGAAGGATACTCAACCAGACGGCAGCCTTCCTGCTGCAGATGTCCTCGCAACTCAGCGCCCATGGAGTCCATGTCGCCTATGACGACATCTGGTTTGAGCCCCAATGCGAGGGCGTTACTAGCACCCCCGTCGACACAGATCACCACGTCGCCCTCTCCGATCTCGAACCGTCGAAAGGGCGGCTTTGGCATAGGTCCATTGGCCACGATCACAGCACGCATTCTTCCTCCAACGAGAAACCGCTACCCAGGCAAGGCAGCGGTTCATGTCACGTGGCAAGCAACCGTCCCTACGCTGGCATTACCCGGGTCAGGTTCATGGGGTCGAGGGCATTACGGGCCCTCCTCTCAGCTTGGCTCACCAAGCTCCCCTGGATGCTTCTATTTAGTTTTCAACTATATTATAAGGGCAAATCAGCTCATTTGCAAAGTTTGCCGTACCTGGTGGATTCTCCTCGACGCAGTCGTGTCAATCGCCAGCCGATTCCTCTGCCGGCCCAGCCAGGCCCTGGCCCTCTGACTCTTCCTCGACCCGCTTGACAATCGCAAATGTGCACGATTCATCACCCCTCGCGATA
>CAZNMJ010000339.1:0-3280 GCA_964573815.1 uncultured Anaerolineales bacterium | reverse complement strand
CGGGGCTGCGGGCGGCGTCGCTGCCGGCGCACAGGCCGACAACAGCATGCCGGCGGCTATCAAAATGGACATCAACGTAGCTATTCTGACTCTCATCTTCTCTTCCTCTCCTACTCATAATCCAGACCATATGTCGTCACGATTGGCCCTGCTGGACCATTCTGTCTCGAGTGTTCGAACCCACCACCCCCTCTCTCTGGATAATGGCTCCCGCCCGGAGCATGCCTATTGTGGCAGTTGCACTCCTTCGACGGCACGGTTCCGTACTACACCAATTGGCATCAGATGGTCCACTCTCGTTCAGGCCAATGACGTGACCACACCTTCTGCCAGTAGGGCACACCATTGAGCGTGATGTTGACACACAGCTCCAGGCTCGCCGGCCGAAAGGCCATCATGGTGCGGACTTCGACCTTTTCGTTCTGACTTTCCCAACAAGCCTCGCTCTCTGCATGGGCGCTGGGCTCGGATGGCTGCCTCTCACAGGCCGTCACACGACAGCGGTCTGTGCGGCTCACTGTGGCGAGTCCTTCGCCGCCATTGATGCCGAAACTCTGGGCACTCTCAAAACGCACCGAGACGGTGCCCTCAACGGGGTTCTGCTCTATCCGGTATACGGGTGCCCTTGTGGGAACGGGTGCGGTCTCGCTGCCGGTGAGGAATGCCGGTTTCCGCGCCTCCTTCCGAGGAGGCCGAATAGTCAACCGCACCAGGGAGAGAGGCTCCTTTCCCCATGTTATGGTGATTTGGCCCGGGCCGCGGCTGGGCAGCAGTCGGGGGAAGTCTGACGCCGACACAAATACCCGCAACCGATGGCCGACGCGGACCACGTAGGCGCTCGGGATCAGGTCAAGTTGCACGGTTGAGCCATCTTCGGATACTTCGCCCCAGCTTGAGGGGTATCTCTTCGACCGACCGACATCCAACCAGCCCGAAGTGATCAAGTTGGATCTGCCATTTGGGGCCACATCGCACAGCTTGACGACCAAGAGCAAGTCCGGTGTTGTCGACGCGTGCTGGATCACGGCCCGGGGCGCGCCGCAGATCTCCATGTCTTCCTCAAGGGGCAGTGTGGTGTATGTAAGCCCCTTCACCTCGTCAAACCGCTGATCCCGGGCGAGGCCAACTCCGTTCAAGGTTGGTAGTCGGAGTTCAGTGTAAACCCCCACTGTGGCATCATACTCAAAAGATTCCCTGCCCTCCTCACGGCCGGAGGGAGCGGTCTCCACTAGAGCACCTCGCGGCCCCAGGTAGAAGGATCGCTCCTGGACATCGGCGGGCGGGAAGTCCTCCTCGTGTGCCCAGGTTTCGGCCTCTCGCACCCAGATGGAAACCGGCGGCTCGTCCATAATGCCCGTGTCCTCGCCCTGGAGCCAGTGGGCGAACCACCGCCGAAGCTCGTAAAGGTAGTCCACACGCCCCGCGTGGGCGACATCAGGTAGCTCGTGCATCCATGGACCCACCGTCAATTTCTTGGGCCCCTTGATGCTGTGATAGGCCTCAACCATTTCCTTAGTGGCCACGTCACGCCAGCCGGCCCACAGATACGCCGGAATCTGGATCCTCTCAAGGGTCACACTCATCGGGTCGGTCTCGATCTCGCCCGAGGCCGCCAGATCAAAAGCGGTTAGCAGCCAGGGGACGTTGGATTGGAGATGCTCGCGCCAGACCGAAACCCAGCGACCTTGGGGGTCACGGTACCCCGGTGGCATGAGGTCCTGGCCTGCCCTCCCAGGAGCCCACAGGGCAACAAAGCCTAGCAAGTTCAGGCGACCACCGAGAAAGGCGAAGTCGCTCCACTTGTCCAGCACCCCGTGGAAGCCAGCGACCGCACGCAGATGAGGGGGCCCCTCAGCCGCCGCAAGCAAGGCAGCCATCGACCCATACGACACGCCCCACGCTCCCACATTGCCATCACACCAGGGCTGGATTGCGGCCCACTCCACCGCCTCGTAGTAGTCTCGGCGCGCTCGTTCCCCCGTGAAGTTGATCGTAAACCCCCCAGAACTGCCAGTCCCCCGCTCATCTACCAGTAGAGACGCATACCCGGCCTGCGCCAATGTCTGCAACGGATCTTCGAAGAGGCATCAGACATACTCGTCTTTGTGATAGGGGTAGAAGCTGAGAAGCGCCGGCACGGGCCGGTCCACTAGGGGGCGGTACAAGTCCGCGGCTAAGGTGACACCGTCCGACATGGGAATCAGGCAGTTCTTGAGCAGCGTCGTCTCGTGAGGCATCGTTTGTCTTTGGAGTCTCGTCCCTATACCATTCTACGACACGGCCACTTGTCGCACATCCGCGAAGATACGTATCCCGAATAATGCAAAATGACCGTTCTAAGAACGGTCATTGCTACGTAGAACTACGGGCCAGACTGCCTCGGCAACACAACGTATGGGTTAAATCGGCCTAGCTCGAGTCTGCCAATCCCTCCCGCATCGCATACAGTGCGGCCTGGGTACGGTTCGCCAGGTGCAACTTGCCCAGTATGTTACTGACATGCGTGGTCACTGTCCGCTCGCTGATCACCAACCTTTCGGCGATCTCCTTGTTTGACAGGCCTTCGGCCACGAGTTTCAGAACCTCGACCTCGCGTCCAGTTAGCGGTTTCTCAGAAGGGGGCAGATTCGAAGGGCGGCTAACCTCACGAATGACCTTGACGGCAATGTCGGGCCGTAGGGCCAATTCGCCCCGGTAGACATCGCGGATGGCTAGGATCAGATCTCTAGAAGATGAATCCTTGAGGAGATAGCCTTGCGCTCCGGCCTTCACAGCCACGTAGACGTTCCTGTCCTCGGCGAAGCTAGTGAGAACCAGGATCCGTGCGTTGGGATTCTCTTGCTTGATTTCCCTGATGGCCTCGATCCCGTCCTTGCGGGGCATCAGCAGGTCCATCAGGATCACATCGGGCTCCAGCAGGCGGGCTTTGAGCACCGCCTGCACTCCATCTGCGGCTTCACCAACCACTGCCATGTCCGGCCTGGCGGTTATCAAAGCGCATAGTCCTTCCCTCACCACAACGTGGTCGTCGACAACAAGAACGCGGATCCTTTCGGTCATTGGGATACCCTCGGCAAATCACCTGAACGCCCTCCAGGCCTCTTCTCCATAGTGATCTTGACGGTTGTTCCCTCCCCCGGCGCCGACGAGATCAACAGCAGACCGCCCAATTCGGCCGCCCGCTCTCGCATCATGGCCAGTCCCAGGCCATCCGTGTCGCTCACGCCGTCGATGTCGAAGCCTACCCCGTCGTCAACTATCTCTAGCTCCAACCGCTCGT
>CAZNMJ010000338.1:0-3345 GCA_964573815.1 uncultured Anaerolineales bacterium | reverse complement strand
TGACGCTCCTGGGTTATGACCTACCACGGACCGAGATCAGACCGGGCGACGCTCTGGAGGTGGCTTTGTACTGGGAAGCTCTCTGGGACGTGCACGATGACTACACAGTGCAGGTGCAACTACGAGATGACGCAGGTCACGTCTGGGCTGAAGAGGAGAGCAGGCCAGCATACGGTGGCTATCCCACTACCGAGTGGGAAAGGGGAGAGATCATCCGGGATTGGCACGACGTGCCCGTCAGCGTCCAGGCTCCGCACGGGGAGTATCACCTCAGTGTGGGGCTGGCGAAGGCGGGCGAACCGAGGGGTGAGGTCGAGTTGGAAACGATCCGCATCTCGGGGCGAGTGCACAGCGTCGAGATTCCCCACATGGAGCATCAGTCGGGCTGGAGGTTGGGGGAAGGCGTCATCCTGCTGGGGTATGAAGTCGACACAACGGTGCGAGCGGGAGACGTTCTCGAACTGATTCTCTACTGGCAATGCGTGGCACAGATGGATGACTCCTACACGGTGTTCACGCATCTACTGGACCAGAACAGTGTCATCTGGGGCCAGCAGGACAGCATACCAGTAGGGGATGAAGCCCCGACCTCAAGTTGGACAGAGGGAGAAGTGATCGCCGATCGCTACGAGATCCCAGTGGATGCAGAGGCTGCTGCCGGCGAGTACGTGATAGAGATAGGCATGTACGATGCCGAGACACTGGAGCGCTTGCCGGCATACGACCCCCGGGGGATACTCCAGGGAGACCGGATTCTACTGGAGACGGTACAAGTGCTTCGATAGGCTGCTAGCCAGCATCAACGGCTGGTCAGCCTGGCGTTGGATGGTTGATCGGACAACCCGGCCTGGCGATAGACGCATCTGGAGGCAACACCAAGAGGGACCATACGATTATGGCGGAGAGCTTGAGATCGAAGAAGTCTCGCTGGAGGAAAAAGGAATACTTGGCGCTGGCTCTCATCATGCTGCTGGCAGCATTCCTGCGCTTCTACCGCCTGGACGCCATCCCCGTTGGCTTGAGCGGCGACGAAGGGGCCGACGGCTTGGGGGCCAAGCGGATCCTAAGAGGCGAGGCACTGCCGCTTTTCATCACAGAGGACTTCGGCGAGGAGCCGATGCACACCTACCTGGTGGCTGGCTCCTTCGCCATCTGGGGTACCAGGCTCTGGGCTATCCGCTTCGTCTCCGCTGTGGTTGGCCTGATAACGATACCGGTCATCTTCTGGCTGGCCAAGGAGCTATTCCCAGCCGACGAAGATGGTTCAGCCCGCTTGATACCCATCCTATCCGCGTTCTGGCTTGCGACCTCCTACTGGCACATCATCTACAGTCGCGGCGGCCTCGAGGTTGCCACTCTGCCCCTCTTCTCCTGCGCGATTCTCTATTTCCTGTGGCGCGGCATCCGCTCCGAGAGAAGGTGGCCATTTGCTGTCTCCGGTCTCCTACTGGGAACGAGTCTGTATGCATACAGGGGAGCGCGTTTCCTGCCCATCTTCCTCCTGGTGTTCTTTGGGGGGTGGGTGCTCGTGAGCCGTGAGTTCCGGCGACAGCAGTTCCTGAACCTGGTACTGGTTGCCGGGATCGCTACTGTTGTGTTTGCCCCGCTCGCAGCATACGGGCTGGCCCACCCTGACGTGTTCTTCGCCCGTGAGATGCACGTCTCCATCTTCAATCCGGACTGGGGCCGCGGCTCTCCCCTACAGGCCCTCGCCGAGGGCGTGATCAAGACCATGGCCATGTTCAATTTCCAGGGAGACCCGGAATTCGATCGCAATCCGGGAAGAAGAGCAGTTCTCGACCCTATCAGTTCACTGTGCTTCGTCATCGGCCTAGCTATCGCTCTCCTGCGCTGGAGGCGGCCGAACTACCTGCTGGTGGTCTGTTGGTTCTTCGTCATGGCCTTGCCTGGAGCTTTCACTGCCGAGGTTCTTCCTCACTTTCACCGGGGGATAGGAGCTCTCCCTCCTCTGTGCCTCCTATGCGCCATTGGCGTCGTCGCTATCAAAGACTGGCTGGAAGACAAGATCCCCTGGAGGAACGCTCACCTATTGTACTGGGGAGTTGTATTCCTAATCCTGGTGTCGACAACCCTACTCAGCTACAGGAGCTTCTTTCTGCCATGGCAGCAGCGGCTGTCGCGCGGGGAAATCATAGGCGGCACGTACATGGAGGCGGCTGAAGTGATGAACACGACCCGGATACCCCAAGGCGTCTGGATACTGCCGGCCTCCTCGCTGCGCCCACGGATCCTCCCTTACTACGAGGTTGATTTCTTGTATGATGGGCCCGAGCCACACTACACCCTGAACATGGATGACGAAACGTCGCCAGGCGAGTTATCGCAGATATGCCAAGGGCACCGGCAAGCTGCGGTAGTGAACTGGAAGCAGTTCGTACTGGAGGAAGCATACCTGTCCTTGAACTCCGATCCGAAAGGCTTGCTCGACTTCCTGTTGAGGAAATATGGCCTCCGTACAGGCCATGAGCCCTACGAGAGCTTTGATCTGGTCAGGTACGAATTGCCTAGCTCGCCCGATTTCTCGATCGCGCGCTCCTTCGAAGCTGTGGGCGTTGACTTTGGCGATGAACTGCATCTGGAAGGCGTGGCCTTTGGCGGTTCGTCGCTGCACTCCACCAGCACTACAGCAGAGGTAGAGCGCAAGGTCCTGCCATCAGGCAAGGAGGGCTGGGTCGTCCTACAATGGCGAGCGCTGAGAACTCCGGCCAGCAACTACAAGGTGGCCGTGTACCTTCTCGATGGCAGAGGACGTGTGGTTGGACAGGTCGACAAGCTACTTCTGAGCAACCTCCTGCAGCCCACGTCCGGTTGGGAAGTAGATCAGTTGGAGATCGACTACTACACCCTGCCCTGCATGGCTGCGACGCCCCCAGGTGAGTACAGCATTGAGGTTGTGGTCTATGATGCAGAGACGCTGAAAAGGCTGACCACCTACGATGAGCAAGCACCGGCTACGGCGAGCAGCACGCGCGTCGGTAGGCTGCAGGTCGTGAGGCCCTTGGCACCTCCCCGCGTTGAGCCCATGGACCGACTGGCACCCTCCGAGGGTGGGATCGCTCCTGGCATCCAGCTTCTAGGCTATGATCTGCCCGTGAGAATTGTCGGCCCTGGCGAGACCACGACCGTCGCCCTGTACTGGCATGCACTTGACGACGTGCGACACGACTACGAGCTGTCCCTGCAACTAAGAGATAGTGAAGGTCAGATGTTCTTGGAACAGCTGGGGCGTCCGGTCGATGATACATATCCCACTACGAACTGGGAAGAGGGTGAGGTGCTACGAGACCGGCACGACTTGTCCTTTCCAGCGGATATGCCGCAAGG
>CAZNMJ010000337.1:0-3362 GCA_964573815.1 uncultured Anaerolineales bacterium | reverse complement strand
CTAAAGGCCACAGCGTGCGAAGGGCCATCGGCCCAAGCCACGGCCTTCAGGCCGTGGTGGTATCAAGAGAAACCGGCGACAGAGAATGGACCAACGTCAGGAAGGCCGCTCCTGTGCGAGTTGGGCATAGTGTAGAGAGGTTTGAGGACCATGAACGGGAAAGAGATGTCGAGGATCTATAGCCCGCAGGACACTGAAGAGAAGCTATACAGCTTCTGGGAAGAGCGAGGGTACTTCACCCCGGAGATAGATTGGGATCGGAACCCCTTCACCATTGTCATTCCTCCGCCCAACATCACTGGAGAGCTCCACCACGGGCATGCCATGTTCATCGCCTTCGAGGATCTGATGATCCGCTACCATCGTATGCGCGGGGAGCCCACGCTCTGGCTGCCTGGAAGCGACCACGCCGGCATCAGCACGCAGAATGTCGTGGAGAAGGAGTTGGCCAAGCAAGGGCTTACGCGCCACGATGTGGGGCGAGAGAAGTTCGAGGAGATGCTCTGGGAGTGGAGGGACGAATACGGGGGCATCATCACCCATCAGCTCCGCCGCCTGGGAGCCTCTTGCGATTGGACGCGTGAGCGGTTTACTCTGGATGAGGGGCTGTCGCGGGCGGTGCGACAGGCCTTCGCCAACCTTTACCGCAAGGGCCTCATTTATCGCGGCGAGTACATCATCAACTGGTGTCCCCGGTGCCAGACCGCCCTATCAGACCTGGAGACGCCCCATGAGGATGAGCCGGGCCAACTATACTACGTCCGTTACCCGCTGGAGGAGGGAGGCTACATCGAGGTGGCTACTACGCGACCGGAGACCATCCTGGGCGACACAGCAGTAGCTGTGAACCCGCGCGACAAACGGTATAAAGAGATGGTGGGCAAGATTGCCGTCTTACCGGTGCTGGGGCGGCGCATTCCCATCATCGCGGATGAGTTGGTGGACCCAGAGTTCGGCACCGGTGCGGTCAAGGTGACTCCGGGACACGATCCCAACGACTATGACATCGGCGAGCGCCACAATCTGGACATAGTGAATATCATGAACCTGGATGCCACGCTGAACGAGGAGGCCGGGCCCTATGCTGGGATGGACCGGTACGAGGCGCGGGAGAAGCTGGTGGAGGATCTCCGCGAGCAGGGGCTGTTGGTCAAGATTGAGTCTCACGTCCACGCCCCAGGCCGTTGCCAGCGCTGCCAGACCATGGTGGAGCCGCTGGTCTCGGAGCAGTGGTTCGTCAAAATCAAGCCTCTGGCCGAACCTGCCATTGAGGCGGTGCGAGGCGGACGGATCAGGATTGTCCCTGAGCGCTTCATCAAGGTGTACTACAACTGGATGGAGAATATCCGGGACTGGTGCATCTCCCGTCAACTGTGGTGGGGGCATCGCATCCCTGTATGGTACTGCGATGACTGCGATGGGCTGACTGTGGCCACCGTGGATCCGACGAAGTGCGAGCATTGCGGCGGAAAGAACATCCGTCAGGATCCTGATGTCCTAGACACCTGGTTCTCATCGGGTCTGTGGCCTTTCTCCACGTTGGGCTGGCCCGACGACACCGAGGACCTGCGCTACTTCTATCCGACATCGGTGATGGAGACTGGCTACGACATCCTCTTCTTCTGGGTGGCGCGGATGATCATGCTGGGCATGGAGCACATGGGCGACGTGCCCTTCCGCGACATCTATCTCCATGGGCTAATGCGAGACGATCAGGGTGTGAAGATGAGCAAGTCCAGAGGGAACGTGGCCGATCCCCTGGATGTGGTGGCCCAGTACGGAGCCGATGCACTGCGCTTCACGATCATCACCGGCAGCAGCCCGGGAGAGGATATGAAGCTCTACGAGGAGAAGCTGGAGTCCAGCAGGAACTTCGCCAACAAGATATGGCAGATGGCCCGGTTCATCACCGGCAACCTGCCGGCGGACTACGAGCTGCCTTCTGGAGAGCCCGAGACTTGGCCCCACTTGCGGCCCGAGGATCGCTGGATTCTCTCCCGTCACAACCGGCTCATAAGCGACGCCACCCGCTTGTTGGACAGCTACCAGTTCGGTGAGGCAGGTAAGCAGGTGTACGAGTTCCTGTGGGGCGAGTTTGCCGACTGGTTCATCGAGGCCGCGAAGGTGCGCCTCTACGGGGAGGACGAGGAGGCGAAGGAGACTGCCAGGCACGTGTTGATCTATGTGTTCGAACGCGCCTTGCGTCTGCTTCATCCCTTCATGCCCTTCGTCACTGAGGAGATATGGCAACATCTACCCCACGAGGGCGACAGCCTGATGATCGCTCCCTGGGCCGAACCTGGGTCGGTGGATGAGGCAGTAGAGGCGGCTCAGCAGGAGATATGGCAGCACATCCGTGATATCCGCAACCGCCGCGCTGAGGAGGGCTGGCCGGTAGAGACAAAGCCGACCTCCTACACAGGGGCTGGAGACCTGTGTGATGTTTTGACTTCTCAGCAGGACGTGTTTGCCTTCCTGGCTCGCGTGGAGCCCGAGGCGGTCGCTGTCAAGCTGGAGGAGGTGCCCGCCGGCAGCGGAGTGGTGACCGGGCAATTGACCACCACCCTCGTGGTCGAAGTGGACGTGGACAAGGAGCGTGAGCGGTTCCAGCAGGAAATCGCTAACCTCGAGGGGGAAATCGCTCGCGCGGAGCAGTTGCTGGCCAACGTGGGGTTCGTGACCAAGGCTCCGCCGGAGGTGGTATGTCGGGAACGGGACAAGCTGGCCCGATACCAGAGGGAGCGGAGGAAATTGGCCGAGAAGCTGGAGGGCTTGGGGGAATAGGATGCTGCCGCTGGGCCACATCGCCTACGCTTGGGGCGGCCTCAGGCTCCTGCAGAAGAGAGCGGGCCTCTTTCGGGAGGCGGACTATCGACTGGTCGCCGTGGGGGCAGTGGCTCCCGACTTGAGCGATAAGGCTCTGGCCTTGAGCGGCCTGTCCAAGCATCGCACGGGGCAGGTGTGGGGTCATACACTGTTCTTTTGCCATCTGCCGGTCTTGCTGGCCACCCTAGTTCTTCGGCGCCGGTGGTTACCCTACGCCCTGGCCTTCAACAGTCATCTTCTCACCGACCGTATGTGGCGCTGTCCCCACACGCTGTTCTATCCTTTCTTCGGCGGGCGTTTTGGGGACTGGCGCGACCTCAACTCGGTGAGAGGTATGGTGGAGGCGTACAAGGAGGTGGTGAGGGAGGATCGCCTGACCATCCCACTGGAACTGGGAGGGTTTGCTATCCTTCTTGGGCTAATGCTGGGAAACGGTCTGGGCCAGCCAGTTCGCCTTCTCTCTTTCCTCCGCAGAGGTAGGCTGCCCGCAACATCGGGCGATGAGGGTTGAACATGAGGGTCATAGCAGGTGAGGC
>CAZNMJ010000336.1:0-3380 GCA_964573815.1 uncultured Anaerolineales bacterium | reverse complement strand
ATGATGACGACGAGGCACGCTAGCCCCACTACGATGGCCAAGATGGTCCCGCCCACCGCAGCCCAGACCTCCGCCGCCTGTGGCACCGCCTCGCTCAGCTCCCACGACCGGGTCCAACCTTTAGGGCCAAAGGGAAACCCTTCGCCACCATCCCCGCCGCCAAGAGTGAAGTTGGGCCCGCCGCCGCCGGCCGCTGCCAGCGCCACGATGACGCCGAAGACCCATAGCACACGGTATTGCCACAGGATCTCCCAGGCTCGTTTTAGTACTTTCCCATAGTCCATTTTCAACTCTCTCCCTTCTTCGAACTCTTATCCAGTGTCGTCACGAACCCCGAGTCGATGGGGTTGGCGCCGAACCCACCAACTCGCCAGCCAACTCCAATACAATAGGCCGATCACGACCAACAGTACCAGATACAACGTCACAGTCCAGCCCAGAGGACCTCCATTGCTTAGAAACTGCAGTATCACCCCGGCCGCCTCGGTCAGGCTGGCGCCTGGGAGACTGAAGAGTTCGCTCACCCACAACTCTCCCCGCGAAAGAGGCAACCATCGCGCTGCGAAGTTGCCTCCCCAACCCATCCACAGTGCCGCCCGCACCACCCCGGTCACTATGAAGGTGGTTTGCACGAAGGCCAAGGCGCCCAACAGACCGACTGGCACGAGCCGCCATCCGATCTCCATGGCCCTCTGCGGAGCCGACTGACCCGGTCGGTCCCGGAGCCTCAGACCCACATTGGCCACGAACCGCTCAGCTGGCGTGATTGCTCCGGCAGGGGGGCTCTCCTGGAGCAACGCCGCCAAGGCCCTCAGCGTGTCCAGTTCGGCCTGACACATAGCACACTCGGCGACGTGAGCCTCCACGCTCCGCACTCTCCAGCCGCCCAACTCGCCATCGAGGTATGCACCGAGCCACTCCTTTACGTGCTTGGTCATACCACCTCCACATAGGGGCCCAACGACTCACGAAGCAGATTCCGCGCGTAGTTCAGCCGCGACATCACCGTGCCCATGGGAATGCCCAGAGTATCAGCGATCTCCTTGTAGGACAGTCCCTCGTACTCGCGCAGCACCAGCACCGCGCGGCTAGCCGGGGGCAGCGACAGGACCGCCTGTTGCACCCGTTCACCCAGCTCTTGCGCCTCCACCGCAGCCTGTGGCCCCTGTGTTGAATCAGTCACGGGAACCGTGTCGATGTCCACCGTTCTAGCTTCCCTTCGCAGGGCATCTCGCGCAGCGTTGGTGGCGATGCGATAGAGCCAGTTGCGAAAAGGAGATCGCGGTCGATAGCCAGGAAGATGCTGCCAGGCGCGGATGAAGGCCTCCTGGGCAGCCTCGTCCGCCAAGTTCGCATCCCCACACATGCGATACACCACGTTGATCACTCCTCCCCGGTGACGGCGGACCAATTGACCGAAGGCCCCTCGGTCTCCCTGCTGAGCCTGCGCAATCAACTCCGCTTCGTTCTCCACTGGCGTCATTGGCCAGTTGCTTCCTCCGCTGACTGTCCTTTCTACCCTTCTAACGTTCCTAGGATCGATTTTATTCGCTCAGAGACGAAGAAGAAAGCTGGAATAGCGTCAGGCCAAGCGTGCGCAGATGGGGACGGAGAGGAAGAGTGGTCAGTCAGTCACCGAAGAATGACGATTGCTGCACGGTCACCCGCGGTGAAGAAAGTGTGGGTGAACACGGCAGGGGTGTCTTCCGACCATATCGGTAGAGGCATGGAGCATCGAGAGCGAATGCGATGCCGCGTTCGCTGTTACCGCCTCCCTGTTCCGTATCGATCAGCCGCACTCCCCACTGGTCGCATGAGGACCTGCATCACATTCTCAAACGTGAGCAAGCTGGGGTCGGCCGTTGGCTCAAGAAATGGGCTTACGTCGTCCGCCACCCTATCCCACGCCACCTCCCGCAACCGATTGGCGACCAGTTCTCGCCAGTTCTTCTCCGTCAAGCGCTCACCGGTCCACCCAGTCTGCGACAGAGCATTGTTCAGTAGCGTCAAGTTCGGCTCAGGCCAAGCGGGATCGCTGAGATACCAGAATAGGTCGAAGACGTCCCTGCCTTTGGTGTACGGTCGCTGAAGGATAGCGTGGAGTTTTCCGGCCAGAAGCGATGGCCTGTCGTGGTGTTGGAGATGCAGCGTCACGTGGCGTCGCACAACCGTAGCGGCCAGGCCGGCGCCCGCCGGCGGATTCGTGTCCACCTCGAGCTTCACCGAGAGTACTTCCTCTCGTTGCGGCGAAAGGCCCAGCTCATGCAGTAGTCCTCTGAAGCGTACGAAGGCGATGTGCACAACCTTCCGCTCGCGAACGGTGATCTGCACGGCGTACCCTTCCGCCCCCAGTTGGCGCTCGATCACACGCAGATACCCTCGGAAGTCGTATTGGGCCCTGTCCCCTTCGAGAGCGAAGTCAACGTCTTCTGAGTGGCGAGGACTCGCGTACAGAAAGCGAAGCGCTGTTCCGCCATGAAAGGCCAACGGACTCATCGCCCCAGCCCGCTGCAGGCAGCCCAAGATCCTGGCCTGCAAGTACTCCCTCGCCTTGTTGCGGCCCTCCGTGGCTGAGACCGCACTCCGCACCAATTCGAAGAGATACTCCTTCATAATGGCTCAAATCCCTCCGCTTCCATGCGCGCAAACTCCTCAATCACAGCAGCCGCGCGGCGCAGTTTGGGTTTCTCAGACGCCTCAACCAGGCGACCCAGGGCTTCCAGATCCAGTTGGTCCAGATTCTCCAGGCGTAACTCGCCAAGGTATTCGGGCGAATCGGCGCCGGGCGTTAGGTACACGAGATCCAAGAGGGCCTTCTCCGGCGTGGCAACGAATGCCTGCTGTCGTCCCACCAGCTCCAGCAGGCGGTAGCCGCGGAAGAACTCCGTCTTGAGGTGGCGAAAGCCGTAGCGCCCCAGCCCCGTGTCCCAATGTGCAGGGCGCCTCGTGGTCACGCTAGTGACTATCTGCACCGCCTCGGGGATAAGCCCATAATGGGCCAGCGCCGACTGTAGACTGACGTACGACGGCTGCCTCAACGCATTGGCGACCACGAAAGGGTGGGGCTTCACCTTCTGGTATGGCGGCGCCAGCGCATACAGGCCCCGGCGCAACTGGTAGAGCCGACCGGCCTTCGTCGCACGCGACAACTGCAGGTTCACATCCGCCGGATCCTCTCCAGCCAGAAGTAACCCCGTCTCGAATACGGGCTCGTCTCCGACAATCTCGATCAACCGCGCGAATTCCATGCGAGTATTATATCACAAATGCTATATTACTGCCACGGATTACGACCGTTGCCTGCGAGGGATGGCCAACCGGACGGCAAGCCGCCCTGTCAACCGGAAATCCATACTTACTGCCTCTCCAAATGAACCCGC
>CAZNMJ010000335.1:0-3384 GCA_964573815.1 uncultured Anaerolineales bacterium | reverse complement strand
ATGGTTGTATGGTGAGTGTACTGGGGCTGCGTTGTGGGTCTTCCGCTGTGAAGGGCTACTCGCTACTGATCATGGCCTCGATCTTGGCCACGATCATGTCTATGGCCGCGACGTTGAAGCCTCCCTCGGGGATGATGATATCGGCGTACCGCTTGCTGGGCTCGACGAACTCCAGATGCATGGGACGCACGGTCTCGGTGTACTGACGAATCACCGACTCTACGGTGCGGCCCCGCTCGGTGATGTCTCGTTCGAGACGTCGAATGAAGCGGATGTCGGCATCGGTATCGACGAAGACCTTGATGTCCATCAGGTCGCGCAATGCCTTCTCCGCCAGGATCAGAATGCCTTCTAGCAAGATCACCTTGCTGGGCTCTACGCGCTCTCTCTCGGCCTTGCGTGTATGTGCGGTGAAATCGTAGACGGGCACATCGACCGCCTGTCCCCTCTTGAGAAAGGTGAGGTGCTGGGCCAGGAGTGTGCTCTCAAGAGCGTCCGGGTGATCGAAGTTGACGTCGGCCCGCTCCTCCAGCGGGAGGTGACTACGGTCCTTGTAGTAGGAGTCGTGCTGGATGTAGGCGATGCGGTCGCGGCCGACTCTGTTCAGAATGGTCTCGGCGACGGTGGTCTTTCCTGAGCCTGTGCCACCGGCTACCCCAATGATGATGCGTCTCTTTGACCTTTTTGCGTTAGTGGATGTCACAGTCATCAGCCTCCGTTCTCTCCTTGCACGAATCTCCGTATCGCCTGGAAGTACTGGCCCCTGCCCACCATCATCAGGTCGTTATGGCCTGCGCCGGGGATGAGTACCAACTCCTTCTCTTCGGCGGCAGAGCGGCGGTACAGTTCCTTGCCGTCTTCGGGTGGGATGAGCACATCATTTTGGCCGTGGATGATCAAGGTAGGGATGGTGACGCCTGCCATCTTGGCTGCGTTGCCGAACCCATGGGAGGCTTCGTCGGCGCCCTCGAGGCGAACAGCCAGGCGCGCCAGAAGGCCAAAGGTGTCCGCGAAACCGCTCTCGACGATGAGCCCGGCAAGTTCCTCGCCTGCGTGTACCGCTACCTCGATGGCTGCCGCGCTCCCCAGGGAGCGGCCCATGACGTAGCGCCTCGCGGGGACCAAGTCGTAATCTGCGAAAACCCCGCCAGCGGCGTCGAACACGGCCACCGCATCTGTGAGAAGATTGCTGCAAGTGGGAGTGCCATCGCTCGTCCCATACCCCCGGTAGTCGGCGACGAGCAGCGTGATACCCAATCGTGTGTACACGGGCGCGCTGCCGTCGTAGTCCGCTGCAATCTCACCGTTGCCGTGCCAGTAGAGGATGGCCGGCGCTTCGCGCCCGGCGGGAAAGAGACGTGCGCCAATTGCGATTTGAGGCTCGACCTTGATGGAGATAGAATGTGCTCCGGATGTGGGAGGGACCAGAGCGTACTCGGGGCGAGGGTGGAAGATGACCCGTAACACTTCAGGTTGATCGAGTGCTGGGAGTGACATTAACGCCTTCTCGTATCGTTGTCAGCGCGACGGATTCGTTATCTAAGTGCATCTGTGCAGGCCTATGTCCTCCGGCCCACGACACGCGTGTTAGCAATGTTCGGAATGCGCTTGAAGCGCTGCGCATGAATTCAGAGCCTGAGCAAGCCTTTGAACTGCTCTTCCTGCGCGGTCTCGTAAGGTCCGACCACTGCCAGGTTCAGCTTCTCCTGTCTAAACAGCCGCTGGGCTACTTTCTGCACATCCTCGGTGGAGACGGCATCTATCCTGGCTAGGACCTCATCGAGCGTGAGTACTCTGTCTTCCATGATTTCCTGTCGGCCTGTCCAGGAGGCCACCGAGAAGGAATCCTCCATTTGCAGCTGCAATCGCCCCTTGGTGAACTCTTTCGCCTTTTCGAGTTCATCCTCGGATACTGGCTCTTGCTTGGTCTTCTCCAGCTCAGACAGGATAGCCTCGATAGCTTTCTCGATCTGCTGCGCATGCACTCCCGCGTAGATGCCCATCAGGCCAGTATCTAGCATGGGGTAGACGTACGAGTATACCGAGTAGGCCAGGCCGCGCTTCTCCCGAACCTCCAGGAAAAGGCGGGAACTCATTCCTTGCCCAAGGATGGTGTTGAGCAGGCTGAGATCGTACTTGTCGTCATCGAAGTGGGACATGCCCGGGAGAACCATGGCCAGGTGAGCCTGTTCAGTGGGTTTGTGCTCGACATTGACCCTTGCCGCCGTCTGTTCCTGGTCCATGGGCAAATATGAAGCACTAGGGCTTTTCTTCCAGCCCGTCAGCTGGGCCGTGGCCTCCTCGACCGCTTGCTCGTGCTCGATGTGACCAGCTACGGCGAGCACTGCGTTGCCGGGCTGATAGTGACGGTGGATGTAGTCTTGTATCATCGTCCTGGTGAGCCCGGCGACGCTCTCCTTGCTGCCGGCCTGGTCTCGGCCCAAAGGGTGGTCCGGCCATATCAGGCCTGTGGCTAAGAGGTGTACCCAGTTTGAGGGGCTGTCCAGGGTCATGTTGATTTCCTCGATGATCACCCCTCGCTCTTTTTCCAAATCGTCTTCATCCAACTTGGAGTTGAGCAGCATGTCTGCCAAGACGTCGATGGCCACGGGAAAGTGATCCTGGGCCACCTTGGCCCAGTAGGCAGTGAGTTCCCGGCCTGTGCTGGCGTTGAAGACACCTCCAATCCCCTCAATGGCCACGGCGATATCCCTGGCGCTTGGTCTCTTCTTCGTACCTTTGAAGAACATGTGCTCTATAAAGTGGGTGATGCCGTTTTCCTCCGTGGCTTCGTATCTGGAACCGACGCCGATGAAGAAACCGACACTCACTGAACGCGTGTGAGGCATGCTTGAGGTCAAGATGCGCAGTCCATCATCCAACACGGTCTTCTGATACACCCTGTTCTCCTTGCACTCAGTCGTAGTATCGGGCCGGGAAATGGGGAGCTGCCCCGTTGGAGACACGCCACGACCACGTCCAAGAGCCGGAGAGGATCCGGCCCGCTACACTCAGCGGCGCAGATTCTCCGCCCGAAGCCCCTCATCTGGCAGCCAGCTTTTCCAGAACCCAGCCTCACGGCATTATAACACAATTCCCCGGGCTTGACACACTTGGTCAAGTTGTGGCCACCCTCCCGCAGGTTCCGAGCCTGCGCGAAGGTGTGGAATCTCCTGGGGTTGACATCCTGAGATAGCCCAGCTATATTATGTCCCTGGAGGTGGATATGGCTCACGAGGTAGAGCGGCCCACATACGAGGTTGTAGGTCCCCTGGAGCGCTTCGACGAGCGGGACACCGTCTTCGCTCGGGAGGCGTATCTGCCTGGGACACCTGAAGAGATAGAGTACCACGCGCGGCACCCGGAACTGCTGGAGATCGACCG
>CAZNMJ010000334.1:2236-3425 GCA_964573815.1 uncultured Anaerolineales bacterium | reverse complement strand
GGCATCTGCGAGTACAAGTGTCCGGTCAACGGCGAGGCCGCCATTCGCGTCTACGTGCCACCTGTAGCGCCGGGATAGGAGCCCCCTGGCAGGCTTGAGGGGAGACGAATCGCCTCCACCTGCGTGACACATTTCGACACGATTGGTGTCCTCAGTCTATCCAGATCCCGACCGGCTATCCGATCGAGGGCCCTTCCAGCTGGTGGGGCGAGATCAAGTCTGTAGGGCGCCGCCCCGCGCTCGTTGGCGGAAGTACTGGAAGGCATCAACGCCCCCCTCTAGCTCGTACTCGTCGAGCGCGGCTTCCGAATCGGCTATGTCCTCAGCTACCTCAGTGGCGTGTACCCACCAATCCACTGCTTCGAGCACCAAGTCTGACACAGGCTTGCCCCTCTTCTCAGCCTCGGCTTCCAAACGACTGAGAAGCTCCTCGTCCTCTATAGTAAGGACCAGCCGTTGCATGCCTCGCTTTCTCCTTCCTGCCGACCACGATGCATCTTGATTATACGATGAACTGGGCGGATGTGTCAATGGCTGAGAGTTGCTGACGGAAGGGGTGGCGGCCCTTCGCCTCATTCGTACAGCTCGGAACGGCAGAGCGCTGCGACAACGGTTTCCCGACACCCTCAGCAGGCTGTCTTCGCATGACGGCCGCGTTTTGGTATAATGGGAAGAGCTAAGTCCGACGCAGGTTCGATGGGGGCAGGGCGATCTGCTGTTGAGAAGGGAGCTCGGGTAGCGCACCCAATGCACGTCTGAAAGACCTTCGGTGCCACTGCCTGTGTTGGTTCCAGTGTGAGGCACAATGCGAGGGAGGCTGAGCGATGGATAGATTTCTCACTCTGAATATAAGGATAGCGTTCGCCATCTACATAGCCGCCGACCTGGTATGCGTGGGCATGGGAATGGGGGTGCCCATCTTCTGCATCGGGCTTGGTTTCCTCGTGGGATGGTACATCGCCATGAGGGCCATCAGAGGCAGCTCAGACGTGAGACAGACCCTCCGAACGGTGTTGCTGCATGCTGTCGCTACTTGCCTGGTGACCTTCGTACTGATGGCTCTCCTCTGGGGACCTACCATCCAGCTGCTCTTCGATCCCACTTTCGACGTCGCGAACTTCGGCATTCCACTCATCCTGTATGATCCGACACTGAGCTTCGTCGGCTGGCTGGTGCTCATGATCTTCAT
>CAZNMJ010000334.1:0-2136 GCA_964573815.1 uncultured Anaerolineales bacterium | reverse complement strand
AGAGGGATAGATGGAAGGACGAGCAACTGAAAGCGCTTTCTCTGAACATCTATTTGAGTATCGCGCCGTGGCCGCGAGAAGACTTGCTCTCTCGTTGACCATCACCGGTGTAGTGATGGTAGTGGAGATTGTCGGGGGGCTGCTCACGGGCAGCATCGCCTTGATCAGCGACGCTGGGCACATGTTCACCCACTCCTTCGCCATCGCCATCAGCCTGGTAGCGATTGTCATAGCAAGGAGACCACCCTGCCACCACCGCACCTTCGGCCTATACAGGGCGGAGATCCTGGCTGCCTTCCTCAACGGGATGTTCCTCCTCCTTGTCGTGGCTGTGATGATCTACGAGGCAGTGCTGAGGATCATCAATCCGCAGGAAGTCCTGGGCCTTCAAATGCTGGGCATTGCGCTCGTGGGCTTGGCGGTGAATCTGGCCAGCATTGTGATACTCCAGGGGAGTCTGGGAGAGGATCTCAACGTCAGAAGCGTTTTCTTTCACATGGTAGCTGATGCTGCCTCTTCGGTGGGCATTGTGGCGGCCGCGGTGGTCATCTTCTTCACCGGCTGGAATATCCTCGACCCTCTGGTCAGCCTTGGCATATCGGCGCTCATCATTCGCTGGGCGTGGGGGATACTCAAGGACTCCACGAAGGTCTTGCTGGAGGTAGCGCCCACGGGATTGAACATCGACATCATCTCTGAGGATCTCAAGAGCAAGTTCCCGCCGCTCAGAGAGTTGTACAACGTTCATCTGTGGACCATCACCGCGGGTATGATCGTCTTCTCCGCCCACGCGGAACTGGCTGATGTACATCACGCGGTGGAGGCCGGGAGCTTGGTTGAGGACATGAGCCAATACCTCGCTGACGAATACGGGATCATCGAATCTACTATTCAAGTGACGACGCCCGAGGGAGCAAAGGTCTGCGAAATCCCCTAGCGGTCGTTCGTTGCGGCGAGGGCTTGACTGACAGCCTCCGTCACGACGGGCAAGGAGTGTCATAGAGATGGTGGAAGTGATCAACCTCGAGGAGAAAGCTGCGAGTATCGACAGACCATGGTCTCCCATCGAGATCGCCCTGGTCAACGACCAGGTGGTCCGCATGGCCTTGCTAGAAGGGGAGTATCATTGGCACAAGCACAGCAACGAGGACGAACTGTTCTACGTGGTGAAGGGTCGTATCGTCATCCAACTCAGGAACCAGCCGGACATTACTTTGAACGAGGGCGAGATGGCCGTCGTACCGAAGGGCGTGGAGCATTGCCCCAGAAGTGTTGGGGCCTCCTATATTCTGGTATTTGAGCCCTATGCTCTGGTCAGCAGGGGAGACTAGTAGATTATGGCGTCCAGGCAGTTGATGCCATGGGCGAGCGCGGATACAATGACAGGTGAACAAACCTTGCTGATTGCACAGAGATTTCACTGAGGCGATGCACGATGGAAGCGCTTGAGGAGTTGCGTGAGAAGGTTTTGCCAGTTCTTTTGCCGTGGGGGGTGAAGCGGATCGCCCTCTTTGGCTCGACGGTGAGGGGAGAGGATGGGCCCGGAAGTGACATTGACATCTTGGTGGATCTGAAGAAGCCTGAGGATCGCCCTACTATTGGCTTGAAATGGTTCGCGCTCGAAGATGAGCTGAGTCGCCTACTAGGTCGTGAGGTGGAGTTGGTGAGCGGGGACGCGCTGAGTCCGTACATTCGTCCATATGTCGAGGAAGATATGGTGGTGCTCTTTGAAGAGGGATGACACGGTATACCTGCGCCACATTGTGGATGCGATTCACAGGATAGAGCGCCACCTCGGTGGTGTATCGAGGGATGAGTTCTTCGAGAGTGAGTTGGTACAGGACGCGGTTGTCCGGCAACTTGAGATCATCGGCGAAGCCGCCAGGAACGTTTCGGATGACTTTCGGCAGGCCCATGCCGAAGTTCCGTGGACCGAGATAGTGGGCATGAGGAATCGCCTCATCCACGCTTACTTCCAGGTGGATTTGGTCATAGTCTGGGAGATCGTTGAAGGGGACCTGCCGCTGCTGAAGGATCAGATCGACCGACTGATCCTGTCCCACGGCGGCACCTAGGGAACGCTACGCTGTCTGCTCCATGCGCCTCTGCACGCGCAGCACCAGGAAGGTGAGCCAG
>CAZNMJ010000333.1:0-3473 GCA_964573815.1 uncultured Anaerolineales bacterium | reverse complement strand
CTCCTTTTCGATTTGAGCGCCTATCGCGCCACCTCGCAAGAGCGCCAGGCATAGCGAGCCTAACAACTGAAAGGCTGCTGGATGGGATTTGGCTCCCCACCGTGTTGAGGCGCCGCAGCGCCCAAATCCGGCCACTGAGAGATGAGATTACCGCTGGCTCGCCAGTCGGAAGGTACCCAGGTCCACCTGAGAGGCATCGTCCTCATCGAAACGAAGCCAGCCGTTCTCCCACTGGGCGATGTACCCATCCGCACCCAGAATGATCCCAAAACTCTCTCCTCGGGGTATCGCTTCAGGGAGCACGAATCTACCGCTCCTGTCAGTTGAGGCGTAGGTCACGGTCTGCGCTTCCAGGAAGTCTCGCAGGAACTCCCCTACGGTGACGTCCGGTTGAAGCACGACGAAGAGTGCGCCTGCAATACCCCGACCTGTGTCGGCGGAAACGATCGTCCCGCTAACCCTCACACCCTCCCCGTCACCGTCGTCATCATCCGGCAGAATGACAGGTAATGTCTCGTCGCCGTTGAAGAGCGCTATGAGCGAATACGGCTCTGTGAGGCTGTGACCGCTGTAGGTCATGACTGCGATGTAATACCTGCCGGTCGTGCGAGGGTGATACTCAACGTGCTCGCTGTCCGTCGTACCCCACGAGTAATCAAGCGTATCCCCGTCCCCATCCACGAGGAAGAGATCGTAGTCGGCACGCCAGCTGATGTTCCTCAGATCGACGATGATGGGATCCCTGGTCGCTACATCGATGTAGTAGACATCGACGTCATCCTCTGAGCTGATGTAGGCCCGATAGACCTTCCCTGACTCCAGAGGCCCCGAAGCTTGATCGATGATTTCGTTAGGCTCGTAGGCGTCCACGTCCTCGGCAGGCTCTTCTTCCTCCGTCAGATAGGCCAGCAAGTTGATGGGCCGTAGCTCATTCAGCTGACCAATCGATACCAGAGCGTCGTCCTCGTCGATGATCCCGTCGCCGTTGGTGTCCGCGATACGACGAACTTCGGCCTCTCCCAGTTGAGTAGGCACGCCGATCAGTTCACCGTCGGAGTTGACGGCCGTTCCCCCGCTGTTGCCGCCGGCAATGGTGGTGTCCGTGCGAATCCACGTTCGTATCACCTCGCCACTTACGCGTTCGGTGCTTTCGAATCCGCTCACCCGCCCGCTGGTAAAGGTGATGTATCCCTCGCCTATGGTGGGATACCCGAAGATGTACAGCTCATCTCCTAGATGCACTTCGTCCGAATCGCCCATCTCCACTGGAGTCAGGTTCAGGTCATCGGCATCCACAGGATCGCCATTCAAATCACTGGTGATCTGGAGCAGAGCTAAGTCCACCTGATGGTCGTACGCGACTACGTCAGCGAAGTACATCGGCGTCGGTGGGCGGTCCTCCCTAGTGGTGAGAGCGATCACCAACGCATCCATGGGTGCTCCGCCGAGCCCAACTTGGTCAAACATGTCCGTGGCCACGTGGGCGTTGGTCACCACCAGACCATCCTCAGAGATGATGGTGCCCGAGCCGCCCCATGCGGGCACCAACTCGCCTCCGTCCTTCACCAGGGAGAGGATGCTCACCGCGCCCCTCATGACCTCCTGCCGCTGCTGAAGCGTCAGGCCTTCCTGGCCGGCGACGCTTCCTGCCAGAGCCAAGAGCGGAAACAGTGCCACGCCCAGACAAATGGACCTGAGTGTTCTCTTCGTCCTTCCTGGTACCATCTAGCTGAAGTCCACGCTGGCGAGGATAGCGTTGAATGCCCCTTCCTCCTCGGCGAAGCTCTCGGCGTTCGCAGCAAAGGTCAATACGTAAGCCTTCCTGTCGTGAATCAGCACCCAATCGACCGCTTGAACCACCACCGGCAAACCTTGTTCAAGGACCCCCGTGTGCTCCGTCACGTAGGCGTAGGTCACCTTACTTGCCTGTATCCCATCCACAGTCCCCGGATCCCTGCTCAGGATGCGATAGGCGGTGAGTTCTTCCGCCTTCCGCACCGACAGAGTCACGACCAGGTCGTTCGGCGTCAAAGGGAAGTCAGGGTTCATCTCTCTCGTCGATACGGAAAACGTGGGCTTGAAGCCGCCTCCACCGCGAATATCGCTCACGGAGAGGAGAGCGTCCTTGTCGATCTGCTCAAGCCAATCAGCAGGATACACCAGGCTCAACGCACCATCATCGCTGGTGAAGGAGACGGTCTGTCCTTGGACCCAGGCCTTCATGGCCCAGCCCAGCATCAGGGCCACACCGACCATGACAACAACCGCCAGCTCATTTTGCCACCCCCTCAAAGGGGCCACCCGACGGACGGACTCGGTTCTTTCCATCACAACTCTCCCGGCTTGGTCAGCTCAGCGCTCTGTGCGGATTTTGACCACACTCATCACTTATGAGCCAAAGTGGCCTCATTGGCGCGCCGCATCAACCAGAACAGGGCCGCGAGTATGATCAGCGCGATGAGGGTAGCCAAGATCAAAGAGTTCCAAGGATTGAACTGAAGGCCGCGTACACTAGCGAGATCTCGCACGAAGATGAATAGCCCATTGAGAACCGCCGCCAAGGCGAGGCCCGCGGGCATCCACCACACAGCTTTGCCCTCGAACTTGTCCTGGGCGAGGAAGTACCCCATGATACCCGCGAAGCTGGCCTGCGCCAGAGCGGTGACCGCCATGCGGACAACGCCCACTGAAAGGTCGACTCCAGCGTTGGAGATGACGTAGTGGATGTTCAACATGGTCCCATACCCCAGCCCAACCGCTGTTCCGTAGATCACGCCGTCTATTCGCTCGTCGAACTCCTGGCTGCCATACAGGCTGTAACGGACCACTGCGTACTTGAGGAACTCCTGGGTGAAGCCTATGACCAGAATACCTCCCAGCAAATGCACGAGGGGGCTGTAATACAACCACTCCGTCACCTCGAACACTTCAGTTACCACAGGTATCCCGACGGCAGATGCCACGAGCGCTCCCAGAACGAAGATCCCAACCACATACCGCTTGGGCTCAGGCTCCACACGATCTTGCAGGTAGAAGAAGACCAGCCAGATCGCCGCCGGCACCAGCGCCAGGATGATACCGGTCACAATGAGCGCCCCGCCTTCTAGTGTCGGCTCGGCACAGGTGGTTATGCTCACCACCACCAGGATGAAACCTATTAGTGCGGCTACGAGCACCCATCCCGAATGCCAGAAATGGCCTCGTCCCCGACCCACCTTGGCATAGTGCTCGTCACAGTAGCAGCGTCTGCCGATGGTCTTCGCCTCCTCCGCCAAGGGCGTCTGGCAGATGCAACAGCTACGAGCACTCATCGTTTGAAACCTCCGTTCGGCCTGACGGCCATGGAACCTCTCCCACCTAACCCATTATACTTTGCAGTGCAGTTGCGGTCAAAGCTATGTCTTCAAGGTTTGCGGACTAGGCGCACGGCATGCCGTGCGCTTACGGTCTGCGCTAACCAGATTCGATGGCGC
>CAZNMJ010000332.1:0-3495 GCA_964573815.1 uncultured Anaerolineales bacterium | reverse complement strand
GCTGGAGAACCACTTCTCCATCACTTTCTTCCCCTCTTCGGGGGCAGCAGCGACCGCTACACTCCAGCAGTAACCCAGACCCTTTCTCAGAGCTTTGAACTCATCGCTTTTTCGATCTTCGACCATCGGTATGGAAGCGGTTATCCGATCGAGGATCTTGAGAACTTGCTTCACGTGCTTCTCTTCTTTCAGCAGAGAGGGCTCGCACAGGGCGGCTGCGGCAGCTCTCCGCTCCAGCAGGTTGCCCTGGCTCCACTCCTCCATCTCTTGCAGCAACCGGTCCATGTCCACCGCTCCCAGGCGCTGCAGTGCCATGGCCACCGCCTCGCGTATCCTCCACCGTGGATCCGACGCACATCGACGCAGCGTCTCCAACACCTCCATCTTCCCCTCAGCCAGAAGCCTGCCCAATCCAAGCACGCCGCAGAAGGGGAGGAATTCATGGGGGGAGCCTGTGGGCGCCTTTGCGGCATCGAACAGGAGATAACGGCAGAAAAGCTGTTCCTGACCCTCCTCAGCCACAGCGCGGGCCAATTCGATGTTGGCCCTTCTACCCGGCAGTCCGGACTCTTCTAACAGAAAGGCGTCCCAGTTCCCAAGTGCTCTGAGCGTCTCCCTGTAGCGCTCGGTCTTGCTCATTGTGCGCTCCTTTCGACTCAGGGCCTGCCGACCATCACCTCGTGTCCATAGTACCTGAGCGCCACCTTCATGTCAAGGCCCGGGCCTTGATCCTCTTCTCTTGAGCCGCCTGTGGCCGCACGGATCCTGCTACCTTCACCTGTCAACCTGCCTGCGCAAGTGCTCCTCCCACGGACGGCGAGTGCGCCTCTGGCACATCTTTTGCTGAATCTGGTGTAGAATTGTCTTGGCGACTCGCTGTTCGTAGAGCATACCCCAAGAGGAGTTCAAACAGGACGGCAGAGCCAGACCGAAGCGACAGCAGAGGACCGAAGGAATGACTGAGAGAACCACTACTGTGGCGCCACCACGGGAGGCTGAAGGCCCCCTGCTCGTCAGGAAGATAGAATGTAAGTCCATTCTCACCAAGAGCGGCATCGAAGCGGTGGACTATGCCCTCAACCCGTACGTAGGTTGCGAGCACGGCTGTGTATACTGCTACGCCACTTTCATGAAGCGGTTCACCGGCCACCAAGAGGAATGGGGTACGTTCGTCGATGTGAGGGTCAACGCGGCGGAGGTACTGGCGCGGCAACTCAAACGGGCCAAACCGGGCAACATCACCTTTGGCACGGTGACCGATGCGTATCAGCCGCTGGAGGAGAAGTACTGCATCACACGGGCGTGTTTGGAGGTCCTGCTCGACTATGACTTTCCCGTCACCATTCTCACCAAGTCCGCCCTCGTCCTGCGCGACTTGGACCTAATCAAGCGCCTCAAGGAGCCAGAGGTGGCGTTCACCATCACCACCCTGGACGAAAAGATCCGCCAGCGCTTCGAACCACGCTCTTCGCCTATCGCTGAGCGTCTGGAAGCCCTACGCGTGCTGGCCGATGCGGGTGTCCCCACTTGGGCCTTCTGTGGGCCTCTGCTGCCCTTCCTCTCGGACACCGAGGAGGCGGTAGATGCCCTCTTCCGCGAACTCAAGCGAGCGAAGGTGGGCTACGTGCTGGTGGACAGCCTGAATCTGCGGGGCGCAACCTGGGGGCGGATGAGGAAGGCGCTGAGGACACACTACCCCGATCTGGTCGAGGCCCACAGTGCGCTGCGTACCAACAGAAGGCCGTACCACGCCGCGCTGATGGAGAGGACACGCCGCATCGCCGAGAGGCATAGGCTCGACTGGAGAGGCGTGGACCTGGGTTGTTGAGTGGGATGATGGCCGGTGATAGCGCCTGAAGGGGCGGAGGAGACCGATGTCAACTGACATAATTCAGTGGCTACTGGAGCCTGAGAACCCCTCCGTTCGCTACTGGACACTGATGGACATCCTCGGTCGGCCAAAAGACGATCCTGAGGTCGCGGAGGCACGGGCAGCCATTCCCACCTCAAAGTACGTGCAGGGCATCTTCGCTCAGCAGGACCCCGCTGGCTGGTGGGACACACCTGAACGGGCAACGGGCATCAAGCGCGCATCTGGCCAACTGCTTGTCCTCTCCAAGATGGGCGTACCACCCGACGAGCGCACCCGCAAAGCCTGCGAGTTCGTCCTGAGCAAGCCCTGGCTACCCATACGCCAGCCGGTGTGTATCGTGCCCTGCTACACGGTCAACTGCCTGCGCTTTCTGGCGTACTTTGGCTACGGAGACGACCCTCGCGTCGAGCAAGGGTGGACAACGATGACGGAATGGCTGGATCGGGATGACGGCCTGATCTGCTGGTACCAGAAGCAGCGGCCCTGCCACTGGCTGGCAGTCAAGGGCCTGTGGGCCCTCGCCGCTGCCCCGGGGGGCTTTGACATGGGGTCCGCTACGGCGCGCACCGCGGAATCCCTTCTCTCCCATGAGTTCGACTTCGAGGGAGAGGAAGAGCGATGGTTGCGGTTCGGGCTCCCGTGGTACTACCAGTCCGACCTGCTGGACGCTCTCGAAGCCTTGGCCGCCTGTGGCTACGCGCGCGACCGACGATATCGAGCGCTAGCCCAACACGTCGTCGACAAGCAGCAGGAAGATGGCCGCTGGATCAAGGAGGGTGGCTCCACAGCCGTGCGGATTGAACGCAAAGGTCAGCCCAGCAAGTGGATCACATTGAAAGCGATGCGGGTCCTGAAGAGGATGAAGCAAAGTAATGCCGACTGATCTAACTCGATGGCTCTTGGAGTGCGACGAACCGTGGACCCGCTACCGCACGCTGGTGGACCTTCTCAACCGGCCGGAGGACGACGCAGAGGTACAGACCGCCCGCGCCGAGATGCTGGCCCACCCCGGGGTTCAGGACCTGATCGCCCAAGCCGCCACGTGGCCTGGGCGCCCTCTCAAGCGACACAACGACGCCAGCCATCCCATCTACGCCTTCAGCACGCTCGCCGACTTCGGAGTGCGGGCTGGCGATCCTGGCATGGACGTGGCCATCGAAGCAATCGTGGCCCATCAGGCGCCGGAAGGCCCTTTCCAGACCTTGGTCAATATCCCCCGGGCCTTTGGCGGGACAGACGAGGACATGTGGACGTGGATGGTGTGCGATGCGCCCACCCTCCTATACTCCCTGGCAGCCGTAGGCTTCGCCGATGACCCGCGGGTAAGGAGGGCTGCTCAGCACCTAGCTGAGCTCGTCGACGACAACGGGTGGCGCTGCGTGGCCGCCGTTGAGTTGGGCAAGTTCCGAGGTCCTGGGCGCAAGGCTGACCCCTGTCCCATCGCCAACGTCTACGCCTTGAAGGCGCTGTCGCTGCTGCCGGACCTGGCAGAGAGCGAGGCTACTCGACGGGGCGCCGACGTGTTGCTCTGGCATTGGGAACACCGGAGGGAGCGCAAGATCTACATGTTCGGCATCGGCACAGACTTCCGGAAACTTAAGTATCCCTTCGTCTGGTACGAT
>CAZNMJ010000331.1:0-3496 GCA_964573815.1 uncultured Anaerolineales bacterium | reverse complement strand
AACTGGCGGCGAATATGGCTCTACGACGCTCGTGCCAGAACAGGTACGGCAGTTGAGGGTGCGAGAGGCCCAGGAAGCGGCAGTTGTCATCAATGGGGCGTTCTACTGTGCCAACGGTTGGGACAAGCACTTTGTCTTCAATGAGCCGGTGCGCAACCGCATGGTGGAGATCTTTCGCATCGTGAAGCCGGATATCGTTTTTGCCCTGTCGCCCAAGGACTATGTGCTGGATCACGACTTTGCCAGCTTGCTGGCCCGTGATGCCGCCACGGCGGCCTCGGTGGTCACTTTCGTCACGGGTGAGTTGATGCCTGCACCCCCACTGCCCCGCATCCCGTACCTCTACTACTGCGAGCCGACGTGGCAGATGGACATCTTCGGCGATCCGGTGCCATCGACCACCTATGTGGACATCACAGAGACCGTGGAAACGAAGAAGCGCATGCTAGCCTGCCACGTGAGCCAAGTTGAGTTCATGCGCGGACGCTTTGGTCAGCCCAACCTGGGCGAGATCGTCGAAAGCTGGGGAAGGAATTCTGGCCAGGCGGCCGGGTTTGCCCATGCTGAAGGATTCCGACAGCACATGGCACCTCCTTTCCCCTCTGACAACATCCTGGTGAAGTTGGTCGGGGCGCGGCACATCGGTAGGCAACAGGAGAAGCCGAGATGAACATTCTGGTCACAGGAGCCAGTGGCACGCTTGGTGGCTATGTACTTCGGGAGCTGCTCTCGGCAGGCCATGCCGTCTGCGACTACAGCCGCACACCTCCCCGCGTGGATGGCATTCAGTTCATCCAGGGAGACATCCTTAGCCTAGATCAGCTACGGAAGGCCTGCGAGGGACGGGACGCAGTCATACACATGGCAGCCGTCCCGGGGCCAGGACGCGCCACGCCGGAGCAGATGATAAACGTCAATGTTGTCGGTACAGTGCATGCTCTCGAGGCAGCCTTGCAGGCAGGTGTACGGAAGTTTGTGCTGGCTTCATCCGGCGCGGCGACAGGCTTCACCTTCCAAAGGCGCGAGATCGTGCCGCGCTATCTTCCGCTTGACGAGGAGCACCCCAGTGAGCCACATGATGAGTACGGTCTGAGCAAGCTCCTGGCCGAGACCGCTTGCAAGCGATACACCGATGCCTTTGACATGCAGACAATCTGCCTGCGGATCAACCACAACTGGTATGTGGATCGTCCAGGCGCGGAGGCTGCGGTGGGTGTCGGCTGGGCAAAGCGCTTCAACTTGGTGGAAGACCTGTGGACTGAGCGCTACCTCAAGACCCTGTTTGATCCTGAAGGTGAGTGGCCGGTCCCCGGACCGCCTCGCCCGCGCAACCTCTTATGGGCAGTCACCGACGCAAGAGATGCGGCTCAGGCCTTCCGGTTGGCTGTGGAGAACAGTGCTCTCCGGCATGAGGTCTTCCTGATCAATGGCGATGATACCTGTTCATTGGAAGAAACGCCGGACCTTATCGCCTGCTGGTTGCCGAAGGTACCCCTGAAAAGACCTCTAGCTGGCTACGATTCTCTCCTATCCCACGAGAAAGCCACGCGCCTATTGGGCTACCACCCGCGCTGGACTTGGCGCAAGAGCGATTTCCGAGACTGGATGGACAGACAGACACGTGTGATGGGAGATCAAGCACACGCATGAGGAGAAGACACTACTCGTTAGCTCGACTGCCACCATGGATGTTGGCTGCGGAGTCGATGTGAAGCTTTGGCTCCGCCGCCGATCACCAAGGAGCGAACTATGACCTCGCGCGAGCGGGTTCTGGCCGCACTGAAGCGGCAGCCTGTGGACAGAATCCCCTTTGTACCCAACCTCAACGGCTACGCGATCCGTGGACTGCCAGAGCGCTATCATGCGATGCAGCGCTGGGAGATCCTCCGGGACCTAGGTATCGACTTGCTGGTGCGGAACAGGGTAGGCGCGCGGGTTCGCCCGCCGTTCACTATCTTACCCCTACCACAAGGTCCAGCCAACCTAGCGGGATCGCAGTCCAGGGGTTGGCACAAATCGCTTCCCGTTACCGACAAGCTCACTGTTCGGACCGCGGGCCACGATGAGGTGCAATACGTGACTGTCGAGACGCCTGTGGGGTGCCTCCGCTATGGTTGGCGCAACACTTCTGGGGCGCCCGACCCGCCATTCCCGGTAGAGTATCCCCTCAAGACGATAGACGATGTACGCATCTTCCGCTATGTGCTCGACCACACGGTCGTAGAGCCAGCCTACGAGGAGATCGAGGAGTGCCTGGAGGCTGTTGGCGAGGAAGGAACGTGTGAAGCTGCAGGCGGGCCAACGCCAATGCAGGAGCTTGATGAACTGCTAATGGGGCTGGAAACTTTCTACTACTTGATGAACGACCATGCGCGAGAGATGGAAAGCCTGATGGCACAGATGCTAGAGATGCGCAAGGAAGAGTACCGCATACTGGCTGCATCTCCTGCGCCAATAATCATCACGGGCGAGAATACATCCACATCCCTTGCCTCACCTGTCTACATGGCCCGCTGGGAGTTTCCTGCTCTGAACGAATACTCGGACATCGTCCACCATACTGGCAAGATCCACATGGTGCACATGTGCGGCAGGCTGGCTGGGGCGATGGACCTCCTGGCGGCGGCCCGTTGCGATGGCTTGCACGACGTAGCTCCACCACCAACCGGTGACTTTGATTTCGGAGCCGGCCGTGAGCGTCTGTATGGGGCTGGCAAGTGTGTGGCTGGAGGGATTGATTGCACCGCTTTCGTGGATCTTGCGTCAGAGGAGCTTGAGGCGTATGTCACCAGGCGACTCGCGGAAGCAGCACCGGGTACAGGCTTCCTCCTGAGCGCGGGTGACACGGTTCCCTTTGGCACGACTGTGGAGGGTCTGAAGACCTTCGTTCGTGCTCTGGAACGGTACGGCAACTATCCTCTGGCGGGGGTAGTAGATGAACATTGATGCAACGATCGGGGACTGGCTAGTTGGAGTAGGAGTTTGAGGAGGGCCGGAGACGGACGAAGGCGGTCCCCCATCTCTTCGCTGAGGAGGCGTGTCTGATGGTCTTCTCGGCCTTGTGGTGTGCTGGTCGGCGTGGGAGGCACGTAGCGACGGCTGATCCGAAAGGACAGCAACTGGCTCTTCTTCGTAGTGAGCTCGGATTGTCCCTGTAGTGGAACAACACCTATCTCCACTGAGGTACTCGCGTCGTCGGTTTGCAGGAAAATCGGAACTTGCCTTGACATCCCGTCAAACCGACATGAACTTTCATGTATGCCCGCTCTTGCACGGCGCCTGGCTCAGTAGGAAAGCGCACGGTGGAAGGGAAATGACAAACGAGCGGAATGCTTCCGATTTCAAGTTCGAACTGCGTATGTCGCCCAAGCTGCCGATTGGCTCGCTTCTGGTCCTGGCTCTGGTGCTTTCCCTCGTCACCGAGCTTCTACCCGACTCCCCTCGCCGCCTGCAGATAGACATGTTCGCGATGTCCCTATACACCCTCGCCGCCGTC
>CAZNMJ010000330.1:0-3500 GCA_964573815.1 uncultured Anaerolineales bacterium | reverse complement strand
GGTTCTTGAGCAAGAATCCAGCGCCCACCGTGTAGGTGCACAAGACGTGAGAGCACTGTGATTGCGGAAGGAGGAGAGGTGGAAGCCGCAGAAACACTCTTGGAACATAAGGTCGCTCTGGTGACGGGAGCGTCCCGCAACCTGGGACCAGTCATTGTGGGTGAGCTGGCCTCCGCCGGGGCCGCCGTGGCCCTCAACTGTCTTCCTTCCGATGAGGAAGAAGCAGGACAGACGGTTGCGGAACTGGGTGACCGTGGAGGAGGGATAGAGGTGTTCCCCGCGGATATCTCTCAAGCTATTGAAGTGCGAGAGATGGGCGAGACAATCCTTGAGCGTTTCGGCCACATGGACATCTTGGTGCACTGTGCTGGCCCGTGGTGCGATACCCCTTTCGTGGAGTTGCCTGAGGCGGACTGGGACCGTATCATGGACACCAATTTGAAGGGTGCATACCTGACAAGTCAAATCGCCGTACCGAGCATGAAGGACCGTGGCTGGGGACGCATCGTGGTCATCTCCGCTGGCTCTGCTTTCATCCGTACTCACTCCGTCTACGGTTTGGCCAAGGCTGGGATAATCGATTTCGTCGAATCACTAGCGGTACAAGTGGCTCCAGAGGTGACTGCCAACGTTATCGCTCCTGGGCAGATCCAGGAGTCCACCGAGATCTTCGACATAGATCCGACCTTCGTGGAGAGGGCCATCGACTACACCCCCTTGGGACGTCTGGTCACGCGCAAGGAGATCGCAGAGATGATCTTGCTGATTTGCACCTCTCCAACCATGCGCTCCATCACAGGGCAGACCTTTGTGATGGACGGAGGTTGGTCACTACACAAGTGGTAAGCCGCAGGAGGGAAGATCATGGTAGATGGGTGCTAGCACGCCTGGGTGCAGGATCTGACGAAGCGGGCCGAAGGAGATGAGCAGCTGTGAAACCTTTGGATATGGATAAAGCGCTGAACATCATGCCCACGGCGCTGACCCTGATCGGGTCTTCATGGCAGGGCACGGACAACGTGATGACAGCGGGGTGGGCGGTATGCTGCTCGGTGAGACCGCCCTTGGTTTCCGTGTACATCTACCACAAATGGTTCACGCGGGAGTTGATCTCCCAATCGCGCGAGTTCGTGGTCAATGTGTTGGCCAGCGACCAGGTGGAAGTCTCGGAGATATGCGGCACAGTCTCGGGGCGAAAGGCTGACAAGTATGCCAAGGCGAAACTGCAGACCCGCCGAGGTGAGAAGGTCAATGTGCCGTTGATCGAGGGTTGTCTGGCCAATCTGGAATGCAAGGTAGTGGCCGAGTACGAAGTGGGCGATCACACCCTCTTCGTAGGAGAGATAGTAGCTGCCCATGACGGGGGCAGACGGGATCCCCTGGTGTACTTTGAGCGGAAATACGCTGATATTGTCTTGAAGCCACAAGACCAGATAGGGAGTTGAACCATGGTTTCATACCCCTTCAACATGAGTTGTGGACAGACGGACCTGCATCCTGCTTGTCTGGCCGCTCTCGGGCGACAGTTGGGGACGCCTATCTACTATCCGCCCTATTGGAAGCTGGAGCTGGAGACGATCGCTCTTCTCAAACGATTGATGCACACCCAGAACGATGTCCTGCTGATCACAGGCTCGGCGACCTACGGGGAGGAGGCAGCGATCCTGAGCCTGGTGGAGCCAGGCCAGAAAGTGATCACGGTGAATTCGGGTGTGTACGGTCAGGTACTTACGGACTTGGTGAACATCACGGGCGGAGTGCCCGTCGAGATTGGGATCGCGGAGGGAGAAGCTGTAGCTCCGGATCAGATCAGAAACGTGCTCTTGAAGGAACCAGACGTGACCATGGTGGCCGCTGTACATTGTGATACGAGCGTAGGAACGATCAACCCCATCCCGGAAATCGGTGCCATGCTGGCGGAGTTTCCCGACGTGCTCTTCATGGTGGATGCCGTCTCCGCTCTAGGGGCCACCCAGCTACGGGTGGACGAGTGGCGGATAGACGTGTGCTGCACGAGCCCTCAGAAGTGCGTGAACGGTCCACAAGGTGTAGCGATTGTGTCGGTCAGCGACAAGGCCTGGCACACCATCGAGGGGCGAAGCACGCCCATCAACTCCCTATGTCTGGATCTCACGGTGTGGAAAGCCTACCATGACGGGGTGAGGGAAGCCCACGAGTCCGGGCGATGGTCGGACATCTCCTACGCAACCCAGAAGGCAATACATGGGCCTTCACCATCGTATGTGCTGGTAGCTGCACTTAAGGCGGCGCTGGAGGCGATTCTCGACGAGGGTGAAGACGCAGTCTTCACCAGACACGAACTGGCAGCCAGGGCGGTGCGCGAAGCGATTCGCGCCATGGGGCTGAAAGTTAAGGCTGACGAGGCGGTGGCCGCTCCCATATGCACCTGCATCGAGTTCACGGAGGAGGTGGACTGGACCGAATTGGCCAGCACCATGCTGGAGGAGCATGGCATCGCTCTTGCTGCCGGCTTCAGGATCGGCAATATGGGTTTTGTGGCGGATCCCAAGTATATCATGCCCACCATTTCAGCCCTAGAGTTGACTTTGCGCCGCCTGGGATACGATGTACCGCCAGGCGCAGGTCTGGAAGCGGCCAGGAGAGTGTTCGCCGAGGCCAGTATGTAGTGGATGAGGAGCGATGCAACCACTAAGCAGCGCGGTGAAGAACATGCGGCGCTCAGGCATCCGAGAGATCATGGATCTTGCTCAAGGGATGCCTGACGTAGTCCATCTTGAGGTGGGAGAACCTGGTTTTCCTACTCCAGAGCACATAGTTCGGGCTGCCCAGAGGGCGATCGACGATGGTCACACCAAGTACACGGCCAATGCAGGGCTACTGTCGTTGCGCCAGCGGATAGTCTCGAAGCTCGCGACAATGAACGGCCTGGAAGTGGGCGTAGAGAATGTGGTGGTGACCACTGGTGCAGTGGGTGGCTTATCGACGGCCTTGATGGCTGTCTTGGAGCCAGGAGAGGAGGTGCTCATCCCCGACCCTGCGTGGCCCAATTTCGAGATGATGGTCACTTGCTTGCACGGGGTTACGAGGTTCTATCCACTGTCCCACGAGAACGGTTTTTGGCCTTCGGTTGACGTCTTGGATGCGCTCGTCACGCCTGGGTGCAAGGCCATCATCATCAACAGCCCCTGTAATCCTACCGGCGCTGTCTTCCCGGCGGAGCTAGTTGAAGCGCTAGTGGACTTCGCTGTCCGGCATGATCTGTATCTCGTAGCTGACGAGGTGTACGAGCAACTCGTTTTCGAGGCTGAACATGTCAGTCCTGGTAGATTCGATCGCGACGGGAGAGTGGTGGGGGTCCACAGCTTCTCGAAGACATACGCCATGACTGGTTGGCGAGTCGGCTACGCGGTGGCCCCTCGTCCGGTCGCTGAACTCATAGCCAAGCTTCAGGAACCATACTTCTCATGTGCTTCATCTGTGTCGCAGAAGGCAGCTGAGGCAGCCCTGACGGGTCCCCA
>CAZNMJ010000329.1:0-3530 GCA_964573815.1 uncultured Anaerolineales bacterium | reverse complement strand
TCTCGCATCGACCGCATTGGCCTCCCCACCATACGGAAAGCGCGGCGCTCGGCCTCCCAGCGGATACGGTCCACGTCCAGCGTCAGGTACTCGCCTTGGCGGTAGAGAAGCCGCCCGTCGGCCCAGACATACGCCACATCCGAAGGGTGACTGGCATAGACGACGCCGGCTGGCAGGTCGTGCCGTGGGATCCAGTGCGGGCCGGACGTGTCCATGAGAATCAGATCGGCGGGATGCCCCGGCGCCAGTACGCCACTTCCTTGGAATCCCATCGCCGCCGCGGGTGCCTGTGTCGCCAGGCGAAGGAGGAGGGTGCGCGGCATCACCTCTGGGTCCTTCTGTGCTTCCTTCTGGACCAGTCCCGTGATGCGCATCACCTCCAGCATGTTCAGATCGCTGCTGGAGGCTGGTCCGTCGGTGCCCAGAGCCACGTTCACATCGCGCTCCAGCATCTTCGCGAGAGGTGGCATCTCCATCGCCAGCTTCTGGTAGGTCTTCGGAGTATGGGCTACCCACGTCCCTTTCTCCGAGAGTAGTTGGAGATCGTCAGCGGTCACCACGTTGCAGTGGGCCACCACCGTGGGCTCCGGCAGGTCCAGCAGCCCCAGCGAGTCCACATAGGCGACAGGACTCATGTTATGAACGGCGAGGGATTGCTCCATCTGCTCTTGAGACTCGCTGAGGTGGAGGTGGGCACCCACGCCGATGCGGTGGGCCTCGTCTACGAAGCGCTGTAAGACCTCCGGCGGGTCCATGTAAGGCGAGTGGGGGCCCATGGTCGTACGAATGCGCCCCTCTGCCAAGCCATTCCACCGCTCCACAAAAGCCACCGTCTCTTCGAAGGTCTTATGCCCTGGCTCATGCTCCGCACCCATGCCGAAGTGGCACCACGCGAGAAGCGCCTTCATCCCGCTATCCTCGACCGCGCGGGCGGCCTCATCCATCCAGAAGTAGTGATCGGCGAACCCAATGGTGCCCGCCGCGATCATCTCACAACAGGCCAAGGCCGCGCCCCAGTAGACGTCCTCCTCCTGCAAAGCCGATTCGGCCACCCAGATCTTGTCGTTAAGCCAGCGCTCGAAGGGGAGATCCTCCGCCCACCCCCGCTCCAAGGTCATCGCCGCGTGGGTGTGGCCGCTGAAGAAGGCAGGGAGCGCCACCATCTCCTGGCCATCGACCATCTCATTGGGCACGAAGTCTGGCGGCGCCTTTCCGACGGCTACAATACTGTTTTCATCGAAAACAATATCAATGTCCTGAAGAACGCGATCTTCCTCGTCCAAGGTGATGGCTGTCACGTCACGGATCAGCGTACGCATTCTCCCTCCCCGATCCCAGGCAGTGCCCTGTGAGTAGTTCGTCATCGACGACCTCGTGCTGGTTCGGCGTGTTTGGTTGCCTCCCGGCCGAGGTCAGCATGGATTAACCGCTGTCGAAACGACGCCGCCTGTGAACCCAGCATCCTACTAGCCCCAGTGGCACGAGGGTCCACGGCATGCACGAACCGCCCGAGAAATGGGCGGTCACGCTCTTGTGGGAATCCACGACCACAGTTGTGGTCGATTGCTGGCCTGTAGCCGCTCCGCTCCAATCCGCAAAATCGTAGCCCGCAGACGCCTGAGCCGCGAGGCGCACCTCCGTCCCCAATTCGTATCGACCATACTCACAGTTGGGGGGTGGATCAGCCGTGACCGTCCCGCCCGCCTCGGGACTGGCCTGGGCCGCCAGACGGTAGCAACTGGAGGGATAGTACATCACATAGTTGGCACCGAAGCCCACGTTGCTGACGCCGTAGCCAATGCGCATGTAGCCACCTTCTCCCCACCCTTGACCCCAGGAGTTCCTGAGAAACCACACGCCGTCCTCGCCCTGGTCATCGTCCCACCCCACAAGGACCACCGCGTGATTCACAACGGTGCATCCGGGTTCATCAAACACACCGCCGCTATAGCTCTGGAAAGCAGAGTTCACACAGACCGCAGTCGCAACGGGCCCGTGCTCGTAGATGGCCCGTTTTATGTCAACGACTGGAGCTACGCCCCATTCATCGCCCACGAAGTGCCAGGATTCGACCTGATATAGATGGGGGTGAGGAGGGTCGCAAGGATCGTTTCGGCCCACGTACGGAAAGGCAGCCTCGATGACAGCACCCGCGCCGTCTTCCCCCGAAGGCACCTTGAAGTGGTGATAATCGTGGGCCCACCATCCTCCTCCGCAGCCCCAAAGCTCCATGTTGCACGAAACCAGATACTGTTCTGACAGATCCTGGACCAGTCCCTCTCGAATCATGATGTTCAGTTCCAGAGGCCCCACTGTGCCGAAGGCCCAGCAACTCCCGCAACTGCCCTGATCCCTCACCGGAGTGCATCCGCCCAGATCACACCAGTTGAAGGCCGTCGGGAGACCCTGCTCGGTCTGGTCGTCCTCGCGTGTAGGCGTCTCGAGGAACAAAGTCGCCCTAGGACTCGCCTGTCCGCCCGCAAAAGGACCGAGAGCCTCCACTTGAAGACGGAATGTCCTCGTAGGCTCCACGTCTGCCTCCCAGGGCCGTCGGTACTCCAGCCTCAGAGTGCTGTGACCTTCACGTTGCGCTTCGAAGCGCAGAATCTGCGTTCCCGGGGTACACAGCAGATCCGAATCAGGCTCGAACTCGATCTCACCTGCCTGGCTCACAATACCTTCTTGTCCTGATTCCGCCACCTGCCAGCCATACCCGGTAGACGGATGGGCCTCCAGCCTGACGACCAGCACCTGGCCTTCGCCCAGTTCGATCTCGCGACCATCGTCCGCAGCATTCACCACGATCTCGTTCGGAGGTGGCTGCCGAGGCGGCGGCTGCGCGAAGATACTTGATGACAGAGCCAGCGTCATTCCGAAGGCCAGGACCATGCAGCCCGCACTCCTCAGAACTCCTGATCCAGCTATTCTATTCACAGGTTTCTCCGTCTAGGTCCTGTTCCCCGGTACTCAAGTCCTTGGTGGCACTCAGTGGCGCCGGCAGCGGCCCTGCGACGTGTCCCGTTACGCAGCCTTGGGGCGCTTGAAGACCATCCGGTAGCGGTTCTTGACGAGGTGCATGCTGATCAACTCCCACCCCTCTTCCCCGAGTTGGTTGCTGAATTCGAACATGCTCGGCCCATCCTTCCACTCTGACAATTCCTCGCCGTCCAGCCACCTAGGACGCCAATGCTCGTGGAACTGGCACATGATGAATCTGTATTCCCATCTCTGCATCTCTTCCTCCTAACTCAAGCGATGATTCGCCGCTCCCGCAGGACAAGAGATCCCGCATTTCGAATCCTGATCGCGCACCCTATACGAATCGCCTCGCAGAACGAGGGAACAGGTCTATCAGAGTTTGATACGCTGTCTCATCCACAGTGGTGCGCGTCAGGCTAACCCTGCCCACCTCCATGTTCTACCATCTCCACCAGGGGAGAACTCACAAGCTCATCCGGCAGGAGAAAGGGGCTTGTCTCACCCGGCACGAGGTCGAACCCTCCCCACAAGAATGTTCTGTCAACTAATGA
>CAZNMJ010000328.1:0-3561 GCA_964573815.1 uncultured Anaerolineales bacterium | reverse complement strand
TAGGCCTTCCTGACCTCGCAGAGCTCGGACTTGAAGGGCGGAAAGCCCGAGATCGGGCAAAGGTTCTCGCGAGAGAACATTGTGTTGACGTCCGCTTGAGGCCATCCATGGTAGACATGGACGACGCCTGGCTTGGCCAACTCCGTGAGATTGGCCTTCACCGTGATGCTGCCGCGCGGGCCCTCCACGATGACGTCATCACCCTGCTTGATATGGCGTGCAGCAGCATCTGCCGGGTTAATGTCCACCTTTGGGTCGGGCTGCAACTCCCGCAGCCTCGGGTTGTTGCGGTGGCGCGAGTGAACGTACATAGGCTCCCGGGAGCCAGTATTGAATACCAATGGGTACTTCTTTGCCAATTCGGGCGTGCTCAGCGGGCTCTCGGGCGGTTCTTTGTAGGTCGGCAGCGGGTCGAATCCCGCTTCTTCGAGCACGGAGGAATAGAACTCAAACTTGCCCGAGGGGGTCTTGAAGCCCGGCTGATCAGAAGGCGGGATGGGCTCACCTGGCGAGATCACCACCCCCTTCGGTTCCTTCATGAGGTCGGCCGCTTTCAGGTCCAGTGGCTCCAACTGCCAGTCAAGGGATGCTTCAACATCGCCGTCCCAGAAGTCGGCCCCAAGTCCCAAGCGCGTGGCCAGGTCCCATATCCACTCCGTATCGCCTCTGGCTTCGCCGATGGGCTCCACTACTGGCGTGCGCAGGAAGACGGTCCGTCCGGCGACCTGAATCGGGCCCAGTCTCTCGAGCGAGGTCGCAGCCGGGAGCACGATATCCATCAACTCCATGGTCGGGGTCATCCAGAAGTCGGCCCCGGCAGTGAACTCCATGTCGGTGATGGCCTTCGCGAACTCCTGGTCTTGCGGCCACATCCTGAAGTTGGCGCCTGCCCACAGGCCAGCCCGGAGGTCGCCGTTGGCCACGTAATCCGGCAAGAGGTTCATCTGGATCTCTTCGACGAACCTTTCCCAAACTGGGAACGCCTTCAGGTCCACCCGCTTTTCCCTCAGGGGCGGGAGCAATTTCGGCCACTCGGCAAGGTGCCTGACCGACACGCGGGGTGCGCTCGGTTTGAGGCCGGGCACGTTAACATTCCCCGTGAGCGCCGCCAGAGCCCCGATGGCGCGATGATTCTGGACCGCATTGTAGTGATGCACGGTGGGAGAAGCGCTGCTGATCCAGGCGGTGGGCTTGTTCGTGGCGTAGAGCCGTGCCGCTTCCATCATCTTGGCGGCGGGAACATCGGTGATTTCTTCGACCTTCTCTGGAGTGAACTCCTGCACATATTCACGCAATTCGTCAAAGCCCACAGTCCAGTCACGGACGAAGTCCGCGTCGTAGAGTCCCTCATTGATGATGACGCGCGCCATACCTAGGGCCAGGGCACCGTCGGTGCCGGGCCGCAGTTGGAGGTGGATATCGGCAAGGCGCGCCGTCGGCGTGAGCCGAGGGTCCACATCAACGATCTTCACACCGCGCTCCTTGGCCGAGATGATGTTCCCCATCTCTCGCGGCATGGACCACGCTGGGTTCTTGGCCCAGATAAAGAGGGTCCTGGTATCCTTGCTCAGCCCGAGACCTGCCCCACCATTGCACGCGTTGGCTACCGCTGTCGCCCGGAAGCAGGTCGAACTTTCCGTTCCGTAGTTGGGCGAGCCGAACTTGAGAGCCAGCCGCTGCATAGGGGGCCGTGGTTCTTCTTTAGGGTCGCCAACATAGAACACGACCTTCTCCGCGCCGTACTTCTGTTTGATCTCCTTAAGCCTGGCTGCAATGGTATCGAGCGCTTCATCCCAGGAGATGCGCGTCCAGCCGGCGTCCTCGCTGCCCTTGGGTTTCGTCCGCTTCATGGGATACTTCAGCCGCTCGGGGTGGTACAGTTGGAACAGGATGGAGTTGCCCTTGACGCAGAGCGGATTCATGGGATAGTCCTTCCAGGACTGCACCCGTGTAATGCGGCCTTCCTTGACGTACAGCTCGATCCCGCAGTAGCCAATGCAGCACATATCACAGATGCTCCGCCGGAGCTGCTCTGCCTCCTCTGCTGCTTCGGCCGGCGCCGCTGATACCAGATGGCCGGCCTTTCTGAGTAAGCCTACCTGGCTCTCCGCTAGCGCCAGTACTGCTCCCAGCGCTCCGGTCGCCTTCAGGAAAGTGCGTCGGCTCAGCCTCCAGTCCGTTGCCGTTTTTCCTTCGCTCATCGGTTTCCTCCTTTTATACATATAGATGGTTGACAATAACTTGCTCCCATCAAAGGAGCTGTGTTCAGGGAAATCCCTCCCGGTCACCAGCTATTCTACCCCACGGCAGATAAGGAAGGCTACCCTGAACACGGCCCTCTAATTGGGCGCTGCTATTTTGAGATCAATATGGAGGGCTGGGTAGCCCCGGCCAGTTTTGTAGCAGCCTTCTCGGCTGCCAGTTTGGATAACTCCTCCATGGTGCCAGCATGAAGGGCCTTAGTGGGACAGGTCGCCACACAGGCTGGCTCCTTGCCCTGCTCCAGCCGATCTAAGCAGAAATCGCACTTCTGCATAGTGCCATCGTCGCCATACTGCGGGATGCCGAAGGGGCAGGCGAAGAAGCAGTAGTGGCAGCCGATGCATTTGTCTTGATCCATCACCACAATGCCATCCTCGGCCCGCTTGCTGATGGCACCCGTGGAACACACGGCGGCACAGATCCCACAGCCCGTGCATTGATCAGGGTCAACCTGCAGGGATTCTCCCCAGGTGATGGCTTGTACGGGGCAGTAGTCGACACACAGTGTACATGTGGAGCGCCGGTGTCTCAACTTCGAACACTGCCGGGGATACACGCGTATGGCCCGGCTCTCCAGCCGACTCAAGATGTCCACAAGTTGGTCGAATCCCACATCAAACACGGACGGCACCCCTTCCAGTCTTTTTCCTGGACCACAACACCGGCCACAGCAGAGTCATGGGAGGGCTCATAGCACCTTCTTGTGTTTCTCGAGCTCGGCTCTGACGAACTCGGCGAACTCGGGGTCCTGGCTGTGCATAAGCCCCTCCGGTTCCGCCGGGTCGGTAGGCTCGAGCTTTGCCAGCCACCCTGCCTCATAGGGCGACGTGTTCACCAGCTCCGCGTTCCATTCCAGTTCGTCATTGACCGCAACCACCGTCCCGCTGATCATGGCTGGAAGCCGCCCCACCCACTTGTGGGATTCCACCGAGACCAATGTATCCCCCCGGCCGATTGTGCGCCCAGGGCGGGGCAAATCGACGAATATCAGCTTCTTGGCCAGATGCTGCCCCAGGTCGGTGAGGCCCTGCCTGGCCACGTTCCCTTCCACCCGGAGCCAACCGTGGTACCGATCGTAGTAGAGATCGTCCGGGAACTCGTATCCCTCGATTTGCATGTGCGCCTCTGCTCAACGCTGGTAGCGGTAGCGCATCGGGATATAAGGCTCCTCGGTCCCGAAGCCCGGCCCAACCCACCTCACCCACATGAAGACGCCGCATTCATCCACCAGATCGCGGGAACTTACCTGCACCTCAGGCCATTGCTGAATGGCCCGTAGTCTAGCATAGGGGTCCTCGG
>CAZNMJ010000327.1:0-3574 GCA_964573815.1 uncultured Anaerolineales bacterium | reverse complement strand
ACCGCACACGGGGCAATCCTCGTCTCTCGCCAGTTCCATCGCCTCAAACTCCAGATGGGCGATGTCGCAGTGGAGCAGTTTGCCCGCTAGCTGAGGTTCTTGCCCGAGGATTATTCGCACCGCTTCGGACACCTGGACACTCGCTATCACGCTGATGATCGAGGGGTGGACGCCTACCACGGCACACGTCGGCAACGAGTCGTCCTCAAGACCTCTCTGAAAGCACTCCAGGCATGCCGTCTCTCCCGGTATGATGGTAGATACGTTTCCGAAGGTGCTGATCGCCGCGCCGAAGACGTAGGGTATGCCAGGCTGTACGCAGGCTCTGTTCAAGGCATAGCGTGGAGTCATCCGGTCGAGGCCATCCACAACCACATCCATATCTTCAACTATGTCTTGGGCATTGTGGGCACCGACCGCCAGAGGCAGCGGCTCTATCTCTATGTAGGGATTGAGCTTGCCTAGCCTTTCCGCTGCCACCTCGACTTTTGGGTACCCCAGGGAGTTTGTGTCATACAGGTGCTGCCTTTGCAGGTTTGATAGTTCTACGACGTCGTAGTCTACAAGCCTCAGATGCCCCACGCCCATGGCCGCCAACTGCAGCGCTGCAGGCGAGCCAAGTCCACCCAGACCGACGATACAAACGCTGGCATTGGCAAGCCTTAGCTGGCCGTCATACCCCATGTCCGGAAGCACCAGTTGTCGGGAGTAGTACTCCAGTTCTTTATCCGAAAGAGCAGTCGTTTCGGTCGTTGCCATCTTCGGTGTCAGTCAGCATTCCCTTCAGGTGCAGCGGCTTCAAGAAAGCGAGCTTCGTTCCTGAGCCGTGCGGAGCCACCAGATCATCTGACCAGAGAACCGGTGGTCCACTGTTTGCAGAGAGTCGTGCTGTCCCAGGGTCGAAGATCAACTCGGCGACGGGCGAGTAAGGGCAGCAACTGATCGTCAGATGCGTGCTCCCTTGGACGAATCATCTTCTTCAGCCCATCACTGGCCCGATTGGCAACTCTCTTTCTCCCGGGTGAGGCACACAGCTGATAGAAGGTGGCGCTAGGTGTCACGGGTTTTCTTTTTCTCGATGGCCTTCAGAATCGTCTCAGGCGTGAATGGGAGTTCGTGAATCCATGTCCCTATCGCATTGCAGATGGCGTTGCAATATGCTTGAGCTGCCGACATGGCGATGGACATCCCGGCCTCCTTGGCCCCATACGGCCCGCGGGGATCAAGAGACTCGACGATGATGGGATGGATCCGGGGCATGTCGCAGGCCAAAGGGATCTTGTACTCCCGATAGGTGGGATTGAACATCTGCCCACCGTCCCACTGATGGCCTTCGGTCAGGACTCCCCCCTGTCCTCCCATGGCGATCCCTCCCTCGAACTGGCCTTCGACCACCACGGGATTGATGGCATATCCACAGTCCTGAGCAGCGGTGACGTGCAAGACCTGCACTCTGCCCGTTTCTGGATCCACCTCGACCTCGGCCACCGTAGTTCCGAAGGAGAAGGCTTCGGACAGCTGTCCCTCTGGATTCTTGATCCATTCCCGACTGTGGTCCACGCGCGGGGCATAATGGCCTCGGCCCATGATTGGCCTATCCTCAATGAGAGCTTTGCGCACCACCTTCCGGATAGGGATCCCCGTGGGGGACTCACGTTCGATGAGTATCTGCCCGTCCCTAGCCACCAGATCCTCCACCTCAGCCCCCATCATGTCAGCGGCGATCTCAAAGAGCTGGCGACTGGCGTCCTGGGCGGCCAGACGGACCGCATTGCCACCAGCAAAGGTGCTGACCATGGAGTAGCAGCCTGCATCGGTGGGGGTGACCTCTGTGTCCGCGGAGATGAGCCGGATGTCCTCGACGGGCAAGCCCAGCTCCTCCGCGGCGATGTGGACGAGCATGTTGTCGTTGCCCTGCCCGGTATCCACGACGCCAGAGATCACGGTGGCCCCGCCGTCCTCGTTGAACTTGATGATGGCTTGCGAATCTCCCCGGATGCCCAGAGGGAAACCTGTCTGGACCGAATTGCAGCCCATGCCAATGCCTCGGTACGGAGGGAGTTTGCCCCGTTTCTCCTTCCACGCAGATTCCTCCGCTGCCCGCTTTATCGTCTCATCGAGGGCGCAACTGTGGACCACGGACTTGGTGGGTAGGATATCCCCCTGGCGGGTCGCGTTTCGCAGTCGAATCTCCACCGCATCCATGCCCAACTCCTGGGCTATCATATCCAGTTGCATGTCCACACCGCAGGCGAAGGCGCGGCCGTGAGTGCGGATCATGCCGCGAATCGGTTTGTTGGTGTAGATTCGATAGCCATTGTAGCGGACGTTGGGCATGCGATAGACCTGCTCCAGGCAAAGGAAGGGTACAGAGGTGGCGATGGGCCCCGTGCTACTGTAGGCCCCTCCATCCATGTGGCAGGTGATTTCTCGTGCAGTGACCACACCGTCCTTGTCCACTCCCGTTTTGATGGTGGCGATCATAGAGTGGCCCTGCCGCGTGGCCATGGTGTTCTCCTCGCGCGTATAGACGATCTTCACGGGGCGCCCCGTCCTTATGGAGAGCAGTGCGGCGATGAACTCTCCAGGAAACACGTCGGAACGTCCTCCAAAGGCGCCGCCAATGGTGGTCTTTCGAACGTGGACTTTGGTTAGAGGAATCTGCAGGACGTTAGACAGGGCTTTGGCCTTGGTGTGAGGAGAGGCGTTGGGCATCCACATCTCGAGATTGCCTGAGGTGCTATAGTTGGCCAGGATCGCATATGGCTCGCTCATGAAATAGGATTCCTCTTCAGAGACGAAAGTATCCTCCCTCAGCAAGTGTGCTCGGCTGAATTCCCCTTCGACATCTCCCACCTCGATGGCCACATGGATGTTGATGTTCCGCTCGAACCCGTCGTGGATTAGGGGGGCCTTCTCCGCCATGGCCTCTTCGATGGTGAACACCGCGGGCAAGACCTCATATTTCACTTGTATGAGGTCCAACGCTTCCTGGGCGACATCCTCTGACACAGCGGCGACCGCGGCCACCTCCTCGCCCACGTACCGAACCTTGTCCACGGGAAGCAGTTGCTGGTCGCGAGTGTAACGAAAGACGCCCCACTTCTCGCCCGCGGTATATCGGCCGGTGACGACCGCCTTCACGCCAGGCAGGCTCTCTGCCTCAGTAGTGTCTATGGACAGGATCTTGGCGTGGGGATAGGGGCTCCGCAGGACCTTGCCGTGGAGCATCCTGGGCAGCGACAGGTCTGCCGTGAATCTGGCCTCGCCCGTGGCCTTGGCCACAGAGTCTACCTTGGGCATCCGCTTGCCAATGAGGGAACGACCGGTCATCAACTGTCCTCCTGAGTCTATCGTCACAGCCGTGTGAACGATCTCCAGGCTACCCTGAGTCAGCTAGTGCGCGGGCCTCATCACACAAGTCCTGAATGGTCTTGGAGTCGAGGAATTCGTCAGTCCTGTCTTCGAGTTCCTGCCACAGGCGGCGAGTCACACAGGTGGATGCGCGGTCACAGTCGATGGGTGATTCCGTTCTGAGACACGGTGCTGGCGCGAGTACCTCATCCACGGCACG
>CAZNMJ010000326.1:0-3649 GCA_964573815.1 uncultured Anaerolineales bacterium | reverse complement strand
CTCTATGTGTCCTCCGCTCCGTGCTTTGATATCCTGTAGGCCCTTCGATCCTTCGATACGGCGCTCAGGATGCTGAGGGCGCCGCTCTGGGTGCGCAGCTCTTGAGGAGCGCTCACCTCCACTAACAATAGAGCCCCAAAGGGAATCCCTTGAGGCTCTTCCGTGATCGCGTGCGCCTGGTCGCGCCGCCTAGCTCCGCCTCACCACCGGCTGTAGCCCTGGTGCGGAGCGGCTTCGGTTACCACCCTCACAGACGGTGTCAGCTGACCTCCCGGTGGGGAAGGAACAACTCTTTCACTCGAACCTCGTCGCTCATGTATGTGAATACCAGGTAGAGAATGCACCATAACAGATCCAGGAGCCCCGTCATCCAGAAGGTGCTGGGGAAGTCCGGCACGACAAGCATGAAGGCAAAGAATTGTACAGCGTACCACATCCTCCCGATTATCACAGCACCAAGGATGAGCAGATAACGCCTGATGTTGAAAGCGGACATGATCAGCAAGTAGGCGAAGCAGAACAGAAACGAGGCGATGAAGATGGCGTGGAAGGGATGGGTCGGTGGATCCCCGGTCCCCCTGCCAAACAACACCAGGTAGATCAATCCTCCGATCGCGTCACTGATGCCGCTCACAAAGACGGTGATCGCCAGAGCCTTCAGTGCCCTCGACTTACTCATCTGGGTTTCCTCCTCCCATGATACGGTCGGTCTTCTGCGCGCAAGAACGGCGGCATCTCCAGCCCCAAGCAGACCCAAGATCAGGCCTCTCTCCTCCACGCCTCCAGCAGGTCCGGCAGGCCCTCGGGATGAGCCAGGAATCCCATGGTCTGCGCCGTGCCCCACAGCCGGCGGTCAAAGGTGGACAAGGTCACGCGTTCGCCCATCATCTCCTGCCAGAGGGACGCCGCCGCCAGCTGGATGGCATCGTAGCCCCGCAGGTGATAGTCCCAGGCCAGCGCATCCGCACGGGAGACGAGCAGGTCGGTGACCTGTAACTGCACCAGGTCAGGCCATTCCCCCCTCAAGGCCCGGAGGCTCGTCCACGCCTCCTGGCGGGTCAGTGCATCCACATGCACCGCCTTGGCCAGGGCGGCAGCCACCTCCACGCGACTCACAACCACCGTTCCCACCAGGGCGGCCCTCTGAGTGGCTTGGGTCACCTCTTCGGACCCCGGCTCCTGCACATATCGCTTCACCAGCGAGCTGGAATCCAGATAGAGGATCATTCCCGGTCCTCCAGCAGCAGCTCAGAGATCATTTTCTCGCTGCGACTCCGTGCTATGGGTTCGCGAGCGTTCAGCCTACGCCCGCTCCAGGACACCAGCCCTGCCCGGGCCAGTTCCTCCATGCGCTCCTCCAGCGAAGGTTGAAGGGGCACGATGCGAGCAATGGGTTCGCCGCGCTCGGTGATGACCAGCGTGGCCCCTTCTTTGACCTGCCGCAGGTAGGCGCTCAGCCGGGCCTTGAGCTCCCGAATACCGACGGACGTCTCTCCCATCCCGACACCTCCTGTTCTCTGTGGTTACATTATAACTCAAGAGACTACAAACTGCAAGGAGCGCAGCCCTGGCTGAGAGTGATTGAAGCGTGCTATGCGTGAGTAAGTGTCAGGGCCTCGCAAAGGGGCCTGGTGCTGGTCCTCGGCCATCTTGATCACCAGGGCGTGCCCACCACCGCCTCTGAGTCCCACAGGGATCCGCTGGGTCGCGCAACGCGGGGGAACCGAGAACTCCTCGCCCACTACGTGGACATAGAAGGGCCTCACGATACTTCCCCTGAGGCCCTCTCGGGATCGTGTGCGCCTGGTCGCGCCGCCTCCCCCCCGCCGTCACCGGGTGCCTGAACCAGTGGGTGCCGGCGGTGCAGATATGGGAGCCATCGTCCGGTTCCACGACCTTCCAAGCATTCACACTCACTGGCCTCGAGACAGACCCGGGTAGTTGGTCTCTCTCCATTCCTGCACCAAGAGCCGGAAGGAGCCGACCTGCTCAAGTAGTTCGCTCGCTTCCTGATCCGAGACGCCGCCGGCCCGGTCGTAGACAGTGCTGGCGCGCTTGGTGCGGCACATGTCCAGATAGTCCGCCAACGCCACTCCCTCCGGGCCCATTGTCTCCCGCAAAGCCTGAAACGTATGGAAGTGGTGGCCGTGGCCATGGGTTCGGTAGCCCCTGCAGTAGAGAGTGATAGTGGCCAGATTGAGGGCTGCCTCGTATGCGATGGCGAAACGGCGGTCGGCGGATAGGCCCTGCACTGAGGCATCGCCGATATCTCTGTCCACCAGGTCGAAGAGATCGGCGATCTCTTGAGGAGATGTTCTATGCCTTCTGAGCTTCCCCTCAGCCAGCAAGTCCTTCAAGATCCCGTTCATCGCCTACCAGGAAGATCTTGGCCTCATCGAGGACGGACAAGACGAAATGGTTCTCGGCTCTTACCTTCTCCTCGAACTCCCCCGCGCTCATGACGACTTGATTGATCTCGCGACGCAAGTCCCGTTGAACATGCGCCAGGAAGCCTGAAAGTTCCCTAGAACTGATGGAGCCAATGACGAAGAGATCGATGTCGCTCGTGGCGTTCTCTACGCCACGAGCGTAGGAGCCGAATATGAAGGCAAGCTGGATTGCCTCGCCTTTCTCGCCCAGGTGCTCGCGCAGGACATTGCCCAGACCCACGGTCTTGAGGAACATAGACTTCAGCTCTGGGAGAATGGGGCAGTCCTTCCTGACCTGATAGTACTTCCGATTCCCATCCACCGTGTGCTCAAGCAGTCCGATTCCCTCCAGCTTGCGCAACTCGCGCTGGACTGCGCGCCGAGGCTGATCGGTCCGATGAGCGACCTCGCGCACATAGAATCGTTCCTCCGGACTCAGGAGAAACAAGCGGAGGATAGCGACGCGCGCCTTGGAGGAAAGCAACCGCTCAAGCATCTCTGCCACCCAACTGGATACAATCTGTAGCCTATAGTATACAAATTGTCGCCAGCTGTCAAGTACGAATCTGTACCGCGTGTGCTTGATTCGATGCCGTCCAGCCCAGCCCCCCCTCACTGCCTCGCTCTCCTCCGTTGATGGGAGGCCGCCCCGAGCGTGTCGAAGGGTAGGCCGAGGCGAAGTCGAGGATGTATCCAAGGATCGAGGGAGGCTGGGGACGGGCGCACGAGATTCCCCTCCCCCATCCGAGGGGGAGGCGGCTATCTTGCGCGACTGCGGATGCGTTCAGCAGCGCAAAGAAAAGAGCCCCAAGGGAGATGCGTTGAGGCCCTCTCGTGATTGCGGGGGCTTCGTCGCGCCGCCTAGTCTCGGCCTACCACCGGCAGCGGTTCGAACGTGCTCCCCTTTCTAGCGAACCGCGCCACCGAGTGGTTATGCGGCTGATCCCTTGGGTCCACGTGATAAGCCAACAGCTTCTTCAATTGAAACGCCTCGCAGCCTCGAATACGCAATCGGATCGTGTGAACTGAAGATGGTGATGTGTCCGCCGTGTTCCCGCCGCAAGAGGCGAAGTCGTTCCAAAGGCTCTTCAGGGAACAGTTGTTGAGCAAAAGGTCTGACCCACACCGGAAAAGGGTTCCGCGGATCATCAGGCTCTATCTGCATATCACGAACGTAAGCATCTCCGGCATGGAATAACCACGCCTCTTGGGTCTCAACT
>CAZNMJ010000325.1:0-3672 GCA_964573815.1 uncultured Anaerolineales bacterium | reverse complement strand
GGTGTTGAGGGTAGTTGTATCCCTGGATGATGATCGGCGCGTGCCAGACTCCCCAGATGAGGCCGATGAGCGCCGATGACTTCCAAAAGCCGAGGCGGGCGAACTCCAGCTGCAGGAGGCCTCTCCAGCCCAGCTCTTCGCCGAAGCCAAACACGGCGTTGATGGTGATACCGGCAACGAGACCCTGGAGCAGGCTAATCCAGAACACATGAACGGGAAAGGTCTCCAGTTGGCGTTGTGCCTGCTCTAGTTGCTCTGGTGTGAGGCTGGCGGCGAGCCGCTCCAGCAATCCGGCCATATCTGGAGAGTATTGCACGCCTGGGAAGAGTAGGCTGGTGCCGATGGTGGCAATGGCCACGACGGGCGGTAGTAACCACGCCACCAGGAACCAGCGGTTGGGCCTGAAGGAGATGCCCAGCGGCTCCTTCAGAGGTTCCTTGTAGATCAGCTTCTGCACGATGATGGCCATGGTCATGGGCATGAACATGTAGGTGCTCAACATTACAAATGCAGAGAGCGTGTTCAGCCTGCCACCTACAGCATAGAACACAGCTGCCAGCAGCCAACTGGCGAGGAAGGTCAACGCTACGAAGAGGGAAGCTTTCCGTGCCTTTCTATTCACTTGTGTTGCGCCCAACGAACCTGAACGGTGATGCATGCAAGATACCTGACCACTGCTCGTCTCGCTGCTAGATAGCGAACAGATCTCTTAGCCTCTCCCGAACCTCGATGAGCATCTCCGGCGAGAGTTCTCTTAGCTCCCGTCTGATCAAAGTGGTGGTGGCCGTCATCAAGCGGTGCAAGCGCAGAGTGTAGGATACCCGAAGCCCTGTCATGGTGAAGTCTTCGTGGTCTGAGTCTATCACAAGGTCGGTTCTGAGTGGATCAGCAGGGACACGACTGCTGACAAAGGCCAAGACGACATGCCGATGCGGGCCTATAGGCTCCGTAAGACAGACAGCCGGACGCACTTTCGTTGTGGAGAAGTCATCGAAAGGGAAAGGGACCAAGACCACCTTACCCCTGATCACCGAACGGTCTCCCGTCATCGAGAGTGTAGATGTCTTCTCGTGGGTCCTTGAGGAACTCAAAGGCTGGGCTGGCAGATGCGGCTGTCAGCCATTCGGCCTCGTCTATCTCAGTCTCTTCAGGGAGCAGGATAATGACGCGCACCCGAGTGGGGCCTGCAACAGGCAATGGCTCGTCTAGCACCAGGTGCTGTTTGTCGTCGATTATGCCGGTTGTCTCTATGGCTTTCGAGGTGGTACGCATATCAACCTCCTCCTCTTCGGTAGCGTGTAGCGAGGCGGGTGCCGCAAGATGGCATTTCCGATGCATGAGAATCAAAGATGCCCCCATCACCAGCGTAGAGACACCAGACATTGTACCAAAGTTGTCGGCCTGGTTCAAGTACTGAGCTGACGGGTCTGGTACTGACTGCACGCACGTGAAGGCACCTTGGTCCGTGAACACCAAGTCATGCCTTCGCTGTGTACGGTATCCGGCAAGACGAGAATTAGGCCAGCCTCCTCGGTTGCCTGGGAGGAGCTCTTTTCGTATCATGTTGGGCAGTTCGGCGATGTTGACCATGCGGTGCGGACTTGATGGGGCAGCGGTCTGCTCCATTGGAGACTGGCGATGGGCGTTCGTTCCAAGAACAACCTGTTTGTGGAGGACGTATTCAATGCCTTGTATTGCGCCTATGGCCCTCAACACTGGTGGCCTGGGGACAGCCCCTTCGAAGTAATCGTCGGTGCTATACTGACCCAGAATACCGCGTGGCAGAACGTCGCTCAGGCCATAGAGAATCTCAGGAGGGAAGGGCTGCTCGACGCCCGCGCTCTTGTAGAGGCGGACCCCGACGGAGTGAAGGTTCTGATAGCCCCTGCCGGCTTCTATAACGTCAAGTACGACCGGCTGAGGAATATCCTCGAGTACCTCATGAGCCAGGACATGGATCTAGACAGATTCTGGCGCCTTCCCGTCACGCAGCTGAGGGACGAACTGCTCAAGGTGAAGGGTGTGGGGCCCGAAACCGCGGACAGTATTCTACTCTATGCCTTTGACCGCCTGGTCTTCGTCGTGGACGCCTACACCAGACGCCTTTTCTCCAGGCTGGGGTACGGATGGATGGAAAGGGCCTCCTACGACGAGATCCAGGGGTTCTTCATGGAACAACTCCCTCGTGATACCAGCCTCTACAACGAGTTCCACGCCCTTGTCGTCGTCCACTGCAAGGAGACGTGCAGGAGCAAACCTCTGTGCTCGGAGTGCTGTCTTCGTCCGTGTTGCGCGGGTGGCCCGTGAGAGGTCAGCAACGGGGTCTAGGCTGGGCCAGAGGGGGCGTTGAGGATGGACGCAGAAGCGCATCGGGTTGGCGACCCGATGCTACGACTGACATGGAAACATGTCGGAAGCATGAGATGGAACCGGCTTCAGCCGGTGAGCGAGCTCGTAGCGCAGGACCTCAGTCCGGCGCTCCACCGGCGAATCACTGCATGCAGATGGCTCAACGATCCGGTGCGGGCTCAGTGGGCCGAGTCGCGCAGTGGCTCGCGAGTATACGGAGATGGATATTCCACGCCCTGGCCGAATGGGGCTGACTGACTGGTAGGATTGTGGTACAATTGCTCTGTCCTCTGACGACGTTGTGGCAGTCTGACGAATCAGAAGGCGCTCTATTGAAAGAGGGTTAGATGGCGAAAAGTCAGCTGGTGAAAAAGCTCAGGATACAGCCCGGACACAGGATGCTCATCTTGAAGGCGCCCCCAGGGTACGTGGATGAACTCGGTGATCTGCCGGAAGGCGTCGAAGTGGCTGAGCAGCCTGAGGGGACCTTCGATTTCGTTCAGCTCTTCGTGAAGACTCTCGCGGAACTCAGAAGCAGAAGCCCGGCGGCCATCGAGGCGGTCAAGTACGACGGACTGCTGTGGATCTCCTACCCCAAGAAGAGTTCCCAGCTGGGGAGTGATCTGACCCGGGACGTGATCTGGGCTGAGGTCATCAAGACCGGCTGGAGGCCCGTGGCGCAAGTATCGGTGAACGATGTGTGGTCGGCAATCCGTCTCAGGCCGGCTGAGAAGGTGGGAAAGTAGGACTGTGCAAAATAGGGATGTGGCTCTCGCACCTCTCTCGAGACAGATGGGCATTGTCAAAGAGATCCTCTTCGCAAACCAAGTCCTAGCCAAGGCCCTCATGTTGTGTGGAGAAGCTCTGCCTCCCAATTGGTATATCGGCGGTGGGGCTATCCCTCAGACAGTCTGGAACCACTATCATGGGTTCGATCCAAATCACGAAATCAAGGACTTGGACATCGTCTATTTTGACGAAAGGGACTTAACGAGAACAACCGAAGAGAGAATTGAGAAGGAACTCTCTGGACGATATCCAGATTGTCCAGCTAAACTAGATGTCACGAATGAGGCCAGGACTCATCTCTGGTACGAGCAAAGATTCGGCAAAACGATCAAACCTTATACTTGCACGGAGGATGCCATCTACAGCTTCCCAACCACAGCGAGTGCGGTTGGTGTTACCCTAGCCGAAGCTGGCGAGCTGGAAATCTATGCTCCTCATGGATTGACGGATCTACTCGCACTGGTTGTAAGAGCGAACAAGGTTACTGTCACCAAACGTGTATACGTAGAGAAGTGCCGGCGCTGGAAAAAGGCT
>CAZNMJ010000324.1:0-3756 GCA_964573815.1 uncultured Anaerolineales bacterium | reverse complement strand
TAAGAAGGGCGCAGGCTGCCCGCGCTTCGATCACAAGTTCGAAGGTTTGCCCAAGGCTCGGGCCATGGCCGCAATGTGCTCTGGCGTGGAGCCACAACAGCCGCCGATGATCCTCACGCCCAAGTTCTCGAAGCGTAGCGCGTAGTCCGCCATTAACTCCGGTGTGGCATCGTACTCGGCGCGCCCTTCAATCAGACGGGGAACCCCGGCGTTGGGCTTGGCCCAGAGGACGGCCTCGGGGAGCGCTTCTATCATCTGCTCCATCACTTTCTCCACCTCTTCAGGGCCGGTGCCGCAGTTGGCGCCTATGGCCTGTACGCCCCAGTTGGTGAGGGTCTCCGCCGCCTTCCGGGGGCTGACTCCCATCATGGTGTGCAACTTGGTGTCGAAGGTCATGGTGCAGACCAGCGGGAGGTCGGTGCTCTCTCGCGCCCCTTCTATGGCGGCTTTCGCTTCTTGGAGATCTGCCATGGTCTCGATGACCAGGAGGTCCGCACCTCCATCGGCCAGCGCCTTGGCCTGCTCAGCGAAGGTCGCCCTCGCCTCGTCGGCGGCGAGGATCCCGACGGGAGCGAAGAACTCACCCGTGGGGCCCATGGAACCGCCGACTATGACTTGCCCTGAGCCCGGTCGAAGGGCTTCACCGGACTCTCTGGCCAGCTCCGCTGCGCGACGGTTCAACTCGTAGACCTTCTCTGCCAAGCCGTGCTTGGCTAGTCTGAACCGAGTGCCCCCGAAGCTGTTGGTCAAAATGATCTCCGAGCCCGCGTTGACATAGCCGCGGTGCACGTGGAGGACTGTCTCTGGTCGGCTAAGATTCAACTCCTCTGGAGCATCACCTTTCTCCAACCCGGCGGCCTGGAGCATGGTCCCCGTGGCCCCGTCGGCCAGGATCGTCTCACCGGTGGCCAGCCTGTCCAGGAATCTCATCACTCTCCCTCTGCGCTGCGGTCTTGTGGCGGGGATTATACCATCCCGGCGGTATCCTCACAAGGGCAGCATCCTCCCGGAGATTCCGAACCTCCGGGAGGATCCGAAAGGGCACGCTAGGCGCTGTCCCCCGCGCCCCGCGCGCAACCGTTCGTCTGCGCGAAACCCGGGGCCCCGATCACCTCCGCCTGTCGGCTCCTGTCCCTCGACGCGAGGCGCTGGGGAGGGTCACGCGCACCCATGCATGCCGAGTAGGCCGCAGGCCGTATCGAAGCACGCATGCTGAAGCTTCCTTTACACTGCTGCACGCCCCATTCTGGCGTTGGAGCGTTTCCACAATTCCGGTCTCAACTCATTGCCTGCCCATCCCCGATGACGTATAATCGGCTGACTTCGGGCCTTGAGGAGGGAAGGTGCGATGGAGATTCTAAAGAAGCTGGTTCAGGCTGTCGAGGATGGCCAGTCTGAAGAAGCCGTGGCCCTGGCGCAGCAGGCTGTGTCGGCACAACTCGATCCCTTGGGGGTGGTCGACGCCCTCACCGCGGGCATCCGCGAGGTGGGAGACCGCTTCGAGCGGATGGAGGTTTTCCTTCCAGAGATGATGCTAGCAGCCCGGGCGATGCAGAAAGCACTTGAGCCCATCGCTCCTCACCTTGAACGCCAGAGCGCGGGACGGGAGAAAAAAGGCACCGTGGTCATCGGCACAGTGGAGGGCGACGTGCACGAGATAGGTAAGCACATCGTGGCGCTGCTCTTGGAAGTGAACGGCTTCACGGTCTACGACCTGGGGCCCGACGTCAACGCCCTCGACTTCATCAAGAAGGCCCAGGAGGTGAAGGCCGACGTCATCGGCGCCTCGGCCCTCATGACCACCACCATGCCTGGCCAGCAGGAGATCATCGAGATCTTGAAAGACATGGGTCTGCGAGACCGTTTTCACGTCACCGTGGGTGGGACGCCGGTGACTGAGGAGTGGGCCGAGGAGATCGGGGCCGACTCCTGGGCGGAGAACGCCACACAGGCGGTGGCCGTCTTGGAAGGTGCGATGAAGGAGAGGAGGGGCGATGCCAGCACCACCTTATAGGATGTGGGAGATACTCGAGCGGGCCCGCACAGGTCCCTTCTCCGAGGACGAGCCTTTCATCATGGAGCGCTTCATGCCCAAGATGAAGGAGGTCATAGACAAGTATGGGATCGAGTATGATCCTTCGACTCCCATCCCCAGCGATGACGAGCTTGCCGAGTCCGTGTGGCAGGCGGGGCTGGAGTTCTTCCTGGACGTCGGAGTGCTCAGCGTGGATACCCACCGCATCATCACTTTCGACGAAGGCGAAGTGAAGGAAGCCCTGTATCTGACGCCAGGGAAGTATCTGGTGGGGTCCGGCAAGGATGCCCGCTGGCTGAAGCACAGGGAGGTGGAAGATCCCGACCCACCGTTCGTCATCTTCAGCCCGGACATCAACTGCGACGAAGACCTGTTCTCGCCCATGTCCATCGCCTACCTGAAGGAGCCTCTGGCCGACGGCTTTTGTGCACCCATCCTCGAGGAGAGCATGGGCCTCAAGATCAAGGCCAAGACTGCCACGGAGTTGGCAGGGAGCATCGAGCACGCTATGAGCCTGCGCCAGGCAGCGAAGCTGGTGGGACGCCCGGGCATCTTCCTGGTGGCCGCGGGCACAGCGGAATCGGACACAGGCCAGATCTCCATCAGCAACTCCGATTGGGGTGTCAGAACCACGGATAGTCGCCTCGTGGGAGCCCTCACCGAGTTGAAGATCGACAACGCCCTTCTAAACAAGGTCGCTCATTATCAGCAGTTTGGCTGCTTCACAGGGAGCCTCACGGGGCCCATCTACGGAGGCTACGCTGGGCGCGCTGAGGGGACTGCCATCTTGCAGGTGGCCTATCATCTCATGGGCCTCTTGGTCCATCAAGCCCACTACCAGATGAACTTCCCCTTCCACATTCATTACACCTCCGGCACCACCCGGGAGTTGCTCTGGGTCGCCAGCGTGAGCCATCAGGCCGTTGCCAGAAACAGCAAGTTGATCTCCGTGTCCAATGGTTTCCTGAACGCCGGCCCGGCGACGGAGATGGTTCTCTACGAGGCCGCGGCTCATGCCATGGCCAGCAGCGTCTCGGGCGCCAACCTCTGGGAGGCGGCGCCAGCGCGCAACAAATACAAGAACCGAGCCACTCCCGTGGAGGCTCGTTTGGCTGCGGAGGTGGGCCATGCCTGCGCCCACATGAAGCTGACGCGGGAGGGGGCGAACGAACTGCTATTGAAGATACTGGCCAAGTACGAGGATCAGATCCCCGATGCACCCCTGGGTAGCGAGTTCCGGGAATGCTACGACGCAGCCAAGTCGGTTCCTACGCCAGAGTATCTGGATCTCTACGCGGGCGTTAGAGGCGACCTAGCAGGCATGGGCCTGGAGTTTCCCTACTGAAGGTGGAGCGAGCACACGAACGGGGAGGGGATTTCTAGGCCAGCCTGTTGACCGTTCTCTCTTCTTGGTCCATAGTGTGAGGGGAAGTCTTAGGAGTCTACACCCCGCGGCAGGAGTGCGGGTTACCAGAACTGGCGACTTGTCGACCCACTATCTGTCTGCTGCTCCGAATGCCAGATTTGGACCGCTGACAGTAGCACGTACGACGGCCTGAGCGCCGCAGCCTGGCCGCAAGCTCCACAAGCTGTGGCCTCCACTCCGCACGTCTATGCACCACCAAAGGCGCGAGCCAGCACGCAGCCGTTGACAGATCTGGACGTCCCGATACGTTCCTTGGCCCAACACTTCTCTCGCGCTGGACACTCAACCAAATTCC
>CAZNMJ010000323.1:0-3784 GCA_964573815.1 uncultured Anaerolineales bacterium | reverse complement strand
TGCCACCGCCGATTATGGGGCAGGCTGGCGATAGACAGCCAACACCGCCACAGGGGAGCAACCAACCCCTTTCCGCCCCCACATCGTGAGGCCCGGGGCTGAGGGACACCGGAACAGCCAGCCGCCCTACTCTCTCTGCTTCGCGGTTCGGGCCAGTAGAAAGATGCTCGGCGCTAGCTTTAGAGAAGCAGTGGCTCCTTGGAGAAGAGCATCTATCCCCACGAGCCAGGAAGAGGGTAGCAATCGCTTGAAGAAACCCAGCCGCAGCGAGGATACCGCCAACGCCCTCTCCACGTGGAAACCACTCTCTCTCAATCCTTCATCGATGTATGAGGGATGGAAGTTGAAGTGGAGCGGGGCATACTCCACAGGATCGGCTGAGAAGGGCTCACGCTGGGATCGCCCCAGCAAGTAGCGGAATATCTCCTTCAGGTTGCGCTTGTTGGCGTACTCGAGGATGTATCTTCCCTCGGGACGAAGGATGCGGTGGATTTCGGCGAAAGCGGTGGGCACGTTGGCCAGATGGTGGAGCACTCTCACCGTGAGGGCAACGTCGAAAGCCCCGGTGACGAGGGGGAGCCGATACACATCGCCCACCACATAGCCGAACCTTCCGTCCTCACCACACCGCCTCTGGGCCTCGCGCAACTGAGATTCGGCCGGATCGAGCAGTACCACCTGCTGGTATCCCTCATAGAGATCGGCCAGGCGCCCGAAGGCAGCCCCTATCTCCACCAGGCGACGGCCGCGCGGGGGCAGGAGCTTCCTCAGGGCCACCCGCTCAACGGCGTCTTCGTAGTCACGCGCAACCCAGAATTCGCCCCGGTAATCGTATCCTTCGTAGTCGCACAGGGGTGGAGAGGTCTCGCCCATGTTTCACGTGCAACATTCAATAGCTACTTCCGACACCCCGCCAGCACCCAAGGAAACGGATAGTAGACCCTCTCCACCTCGAAGCACGCTCTGACCATGCTCAAGAACTCACCTGCGCTCCACCTATGCAAGTGCTCAGGATCATTCCCCCAGGCCCGCACATTCCTGCCGCGCAGGAAGTTGGACAGCATGAAGAACGGCTCGTTAGGAACACTGATCAAACACCGCCACCCACTCACCCGCCGCAACTCCTCCAAAGCCGGCATCGGATCCACCAGATGCTCCAACACCTCCAGGCAAAGAACCAACTCGAAGCTCTCGTCTGCGAAAGGAAGTCTCCTGATGTCTCCCATCTGGAAGAAGATCTCAGGATGCTTCGCCCTGGCTTGCGTGAGCGCCGGAAAGTCGTAGTCCACCCCCTGGATCGGCAAATGCCCATCGACACTTAGCAATCGATCCATGGTGAACCCTTCCCCACAACCCACATCGAGGATGCTATCCGCACCGCTCATAGCCACCAATTCCGCCACTCGATGGTGGAAATACCAGATCAGCATCCGCTGCACAGGGTTTCGGCTCTCGTACTTCTGCAGGTTCCCTCGTCGGCTGTATTCCACTAGCCTATCCACAGACCCTCCGCCATCCACTCTAGGTCGCTTCCCCAGCCTCATCTACGCTGGCCTCCACGCGCACCGTCCCTCACCTCGATGCAACACCCTGCCTCCGCCCATTCCGCATCGCACTCGCCTTGTAGTTCTCACCATGCTCGATTCGCCTCATGATGGCCGGATGGCTGTACAGAAGCAGTTCCACCCAGCGCTCGGGATCCACCTGGGCCAAGTTTTGGTTGGCCAACTTCACCATCACCGACACGAAGGCCTCCGGCCTCCCCGTCATCTGCAGGGCGAACTCGTCCGCCATCCCCTCCCGCCAGCGCGAAAAGCCATTGATCAAAGGCGTGCTCATAGCCATGAAGGCCCCCATCACCAGCGCAAGCAATGGCAGGGCGGCTACGTCATCCAGGCCAGCGAACCCCATCACCCTCACGCCCCAACCCAGCGCCACGTGGGCCAGATACAGCCCCACCAGCGTCAACGTAGACTGCAAAAGCAGCCCCCACCACATGTCGTGTCGCACCTGATGACCCAGTTCGTGCGCCAGAATGCTCTCGATCTCGTCCGGCCCGTAGTCCGCGTACAATGTGTCCCCCAATACGATGCGCCGCGTGGACCCAAGGCCCATCACCATGGCGTTGGCGGCCTTGGTCCTGCTACTCAGGTTTATGGTGAACACGCCCTTCACGTTGGTCTTCGCCCTCTCAGCCAGCCTCGTCAGCCGTGCCACCAGCTCCTCATCTCCCAGAGGTGTAAGCTTGAAAAACAGCGGCACTATGAGCAGAGGAGCCACGTTTGTCAAGATAACCGTGAACAACAGCATGAACACCGCAGTCACCAGCCACCAAAGCGACGGCAGTGACCTCAACAGGAAGTACATCACCTCAACCACCACCAGCCCCAACCCCAGGCTCAGGACACCGGCCTTTGCCTGGTCCGCCACCCATCCCCTCTTGGTCTGCGTAGACAGGCCATAGCGGTGAGGAAGCACGAAGCCACCATAATACTCCAAAGGCAGCAGCAACAAACCGTAGGCCACCGAGAAGACGAGGAAATAGGCTCCTACCACCAACACCGGCTGAGTCAAGAACGCCTCGATGCCGCCTGTCATCGACGCCGACATCCCTGTGACCAGGACCAGCAGGGCGAAGGCTCCCCCCAAGGCCATGTCAGCTACCAACAACCGGTGTTTGAGCCTTGCATACGCCTTCGCCTCCTCCTGACGGCGAGGATCGATATCCTCTGCGGTCAGCAGCTGCTTGGCGCTGACCCGTGATCCCGCGGCAGCCGAATCCAAGGCCGAGTGTCTATACATACTGTCTAGTTGCGACCAGTCTCAAGAGGTGCTATACTGTTGATTTGTCTGACATCATAACACAAAGGGTGTGTTCGGTCAAACACTCTTACCTGACTCCTGGAATTTTGGACCCGTGCACCACCACATGGACAACGTTGGGCCTCCCGTCATCACCCTCACGACTGATTTCGGCATGCAAGATGGCAACGTCGGAGTGATGAAAGGAGTCATCCTAGGTCTGAACCCCGAGGCGACCATCGTAGACCTCACTCACGATATCCCCCCGCAGGATGTGGCAGCTGCGGCCTACGTGCTGCGCCGAGCCTACGCCTACTTCCCACCGGGCACCATCCATGTGGTGGTCGTCGATCCCGGTGTCGGCACCCGCCGCCGTGCTATCGCAGTACACAGTCCCGACGCCTCCTTCGTCGCCCCTGACAACGGCGTCCTGACCTACGTCATCCAGGAACTCCGCGCCGCACAGCAGGAAGTGCGCATCGTCAACCTCACCAACCGAGAGTACTGGTTGCCCCAGCTGAGCAACGTCTTCCATGGTCGCGACATCTTTGCCCCCGTAGCCGCTCACCTTTCCCTCGGCGTGCAGATCGACGCCCTGGGGACGGAGCTTGAGGACATCGTGATGATCCCCCTGCCTCGCCTTGAGATCCACAGAGGGAAGATCACCGGTCAGGTAGCTCACATCGACCATTTTGGTAATCTATTGACAAACATCCCACGCTCAGACTTGCTCCTTCTCGGAGAGCGCCTGATTATCAGACTAGCTGAGAGAGAGATAGAGGGTCTGAGCAAGACCTTTGCCCAGGGCGAAGATGGGGAACTCATCGCCTACATCGACAGTTCAGCCCACCTGGCCATAGCCGTGGTCAACGGTAGCGCACAACGACTGTTGAACAGCAGCGTGGGCGCGTCGGTCGAGGTACACGCCGCCTAGGCAATGTCTATACATCCGGAGCGGCTGTGAGCGAGCGCTTGATATACG
>CAZNMJ010000322.1:0-3786 GCA_964573815.1 uncultured Anaerolineales bacterium | reverse complement strand
AGCAAGCCATCGCAAACGTGCGCGCCGCGGAGGCACAGCAGGAGTTCTTCAAGCGTACCTACCCCCAGCTGGAGGAAGGTTTCGACGTCGATATCCCCGTCCCCGGCCTTGACATAGTCCTCCACAAACACATCAAGGTGAAGGAACTGGTTCTGAGCGAGGTACGGAAACAGGGAGACCTGGCGAACCAAGAAGCATGGATGGCCTGGGAAGGCCTGTACGCGGCTGAGGCCGCGCGAGACGGCGGCCGCCAGAACCTGAACAACCTGCTGGCTATGCGGGACAACCCCTTGGAGGCTAATGCCCTGGTCGGCGCTGCCCGGGCTCAATATGCGATCGCCGAAGCCAGCGTTGCGGTGGCGCAAGCCCAACTGGATGCCCTCCGCGCTGGCGCCACTGAGGACGAGGTCAGCCTGGCAGAGTCTCAAGTTCAACAGGCTGAAGCTGCACTGCATACTCTGCAAGTGCAATTGAACAAGATGACGCTTCCGGCACCCAGAACGGGCGTGGTGCTGCAACGCATGGTCAATGTGGGCGAGATTGCCCCGCCAAACTTCTCCCTGCTGACCATGGCCGACCTGGATCAAGTCACTCTGACCGTATACGTACCGGAAAAGGACATTGGTTTGGTCAAGGTGGGCCAGCCAGTAGAGGTGAAAGTGGATTCCTTCCCCGAGAGGACCTTCAGCGGGGATGTGGTGCACATCGCTTCGCGAGCAGAGTTCACCCCCAAGAACGTGCAAACCAAGGAGGAAAGGGTGAGCACTGTCTTCGCAGTGAAGATACGTATTCCTAATTCGGACCACGCGTTGAAACCTGGCATGCCCGCCGATGCCCAGATTCTGGTGGAGAAGTAAAGGGAGGCCAACGGATGCGATTCAAAGCAGGAGTTCCGGCCATAGTTCGTCTACTAATCCTCGGCATAGCCCTCGCGTTGGTCTGCTCTGCCTGTGGAGGAGGGACCGAGACGGGGGGCCTCAAGGCTTCGGGCACCATCGAGGCCGAGGAGGTGATCATAGCGTCGGAGTTCGGTGGTCGTGTGGCGGACGTTCTAGCCGAGGAAGGCGACGAGGTAGAAGCAAGCGATGTCCTCATACGCCTCGATACCAGCCTTGTAGAAGCTCAGATGGGCGAGGCTGAAGCGGCCGTGGCTGCAGCGCGCGCCAATCTCGCCCTGGCGCAGGCTGGACCCCGACCGGGAGAGATAGCCACCGCCGAAGCCATGCTGGAGCAGGCCATTGCGGCACGCGACGGGGCCGAAAGGGCCTGGCGCGACGCTCAGGCGGTGCGAGACAACCCTCAACAACTGAACGCCCAAATAGACGAGGCCCGCGCTCAGGTGGAACTGGCAGAGCGGCAGGTTGCGCAGGCGCAAGCGCAACTGCGAAGTATGGAAATAGAGCGCGATTCCTACGCCGGTGCCGGCGATGACGAGAGCAAGACCAGATACCAGGCGCTAGACCAACAGGTGAAGGCAGCAGAGGCAGCGGTGGCCATCGCTGAGGAGACTCTGGAGGGAGCCAAAGCCCATCTCGAGAACCTGATCGAGATGCGCGATAGGCCCATCGCCTTGAACACTACCGTCAATCAAGCGAGAGCTCAATACGAGCAGGCCGCGGCAGCGGCAGAGGTGGGACAGGCCAGCCTCGACGCGCTGTTGGCCAGGCCTACAGAGGAGGAGATAGCCAGAGCTCAGGCCCAGGTCAGTCAGGCTGAGGCTGCTCTGGGCATTCTACAGGTTCAGCTGGAGAAAATGACCCTTCACTCCCCTTTGAGCGGCCTGGTGAGCAATCGCTCCATCCATGTGGGAGAGACCGCATCTCCAGGCGCGACGCTGATGACCGTTGCCGACCTGGATGAGGTAGAGCTGACCGTCTACATACCCGAGAACCGTTATGGTCGGATTCAGTTAGGCCAACCGGTGAGTGTGGAGGTCGATTCCTTCCCCGGCAAAGTGTACGAGGGCAAGGTGACGTACATCTCTTCGCAGGCAGAATTCACCCCCCGGAACGTGCAAACTCAAGAGGAAAGGGTGAGCACTGTCTTCGCCGTCAAGATCCTTATTCCCAACCCTGACCATGACCTAAAGCCCGGCATGCCTGCCGACGCTACCATAGTGGTGGAATAGGAGAAGCGCAGACCAGAGCACGAGCTACTGTGCCACTGAGTGCGGTGTTCGTGCAAGCCAAGGATTACTGAAGCAACCAATGAAGTCCGCTACCAGCGAAACTCGGCCGCGCGAGGGAGGAGCATCAGCATGTCCGAGCAGAGAGAGTCGAAGCTGGAGAAAGTGTATACTGCGTCCGGCCAGCTCCAGGCCTACGTGATCAAGGGAAAGCTGGAAAGCGAGGGTATCCCCGTCCTCTTGCAGTATGAGAGCGAGATCTTCGGCTTCACCGTGGATGGGATGGGCCAAGTACGGATTTTGGTGCCGGAGCACCTGGCCGAGAAAGCGAAGGAGATTCTGGCTGGTCCAGACTAGCGACAGGACCGGGGCGCTGTGCTGGTAGTTTCTTGACCGATTGTATCAAAGCCATGGCACGTTCACCCCTCCGAGTCCGGACTCTCTTGATACTTGAGAGCGGCTGAGGCATGGTCACCACCACGGCAGTTGCGCGCCAGGCGGCGCTGGCCAGAGATCGTTCACCTTGACCATCTGCAAACACTGAGCACATGATTTTCGAATACGTAGGTGGCATTCATCTGCATACTTCGTCCTCCGATGGGGCAAGTACTCACGAGGAGGTGGCCCACGTCGCTTCCCGCGCTGGGTTGGATTTCCTGATCGTCGCCGATCACAACGTACTCGTGAAAGACAGGGACGGCTGGTACGGAGACCTATTGCTGCTCGTGGGGGAAGAGCTCCACGATACACAGCGGGCGCCCGAGGCTAACCACTATCTCGCCTTCGACATCGACGAGCACATCGATGCTGACAACAAGAGTGCCCAGGCGGTCATCGACGAAGTAAACGCGCAAGGAGGCTTCGGCTTCATCGCCCATCCTTTCGAGCACAGTCCCGCCTTCACAAGAGAGCCAGAATTGCCGTGGGTCGACTGGGAGGTTACGGGCTACACCGGCCTCGAGATATGGAATTACATGTCCGAGTTCAAGAGCTACCTCCACAACCTACGCCGGGTGCTGTTCTTCGTCTACTTCCCCCAGGTAATCATGAGAGGGCCCTTCCCGGAGACCCTCGCCAAGTGGGATGAGTTGTTGGAATCCCGCAAGACAGCGGCTATCGCTGGCACCGACGTCCATGGCAATACCTACCGCTTTGGCCCTCTCCGCCGCGCCATCCTCCCCTACGACCATTGTTTCAAAGCGGCTCGAACGCATATCCTCACTCCCGAGCCCTTCACCCGCGAGCTTGAGCACGACAAGGCGCTGGTCTATGAGGCCCTCAAGGACGGATGCTGCTTCGCCGCCTACGATGCGGTCGGCGACTCCTTCGGTCTTCGCTTCACGGCCAGCAACGGGGAGGCGAGCGCAGGTATGGGCCAGGAGATCTCGATTGGCAGTGGGCTGGAGTTGAAGATCTCGTCTCCTCTTCCAGCAGAGCTGCGCCTGCTGAAAGATGGTCGGGTCATCGCCCAGACCAAAGGCAGGAAACTCAGCCACACGGCGCAGGAAAGCGGCGTCTATCGGGTCGAGGCCTATCGTAGCCGCCTCTTCAAGCCTCGCGGCTGGGTGTTCACCAACCCTATCTACGTCACGGGCTAGGACCGCCAGAGCAGAACCAGCGCCCCACCAAGTATTGCCGCCCCCACGAAAGACAGTACTGCC
>CAZNMJ010000321.1:0-3787 GCA_964573815.1 uncultured Anaerolineales bacterium | reverse complement strand
CCTGTCTCTGACACGCCCGTCTGCGTTGTCTGCCTACGTGGGGACTTCACGTGGGTCTGTCCTGTACCCCCTCCTTTTCCTGTCGAGACCGTGGCCGTCATCATGTATGCCGAGACCGGGGACCTCATAGAGTTCCTCTTCACCTGTCCAACCGAACCTAGTCCCCCTTCGCCACCTGGTTAGGAGGCACAACATGCTCACCAAACTTGTCGCTGTCAGTTTGGGTGCGATGGCCCTGCTCGTTATTGGGGCCTTTCGCACGCCACAGGGAGGGCCGTGCGTCGGGAGCGGTCCTACCTTCGCGCCTACACCCACGCCTACTACCGTAATGCCCATCACCGAGCGCGACCGGCTGGAGCAGATAGCGAAAGAAAATCCTGGCTTCGGCGGCTACTATCGTGATCGCGACGACAGGTCCATCGTGACCGTGTTCATGACGGACGTGAGCAAACGGGAGATTGCGGAACGAGCGGCACGTGCTGCGGTCAAGGACCCGGAGTCGATCAGGGAAGTAAGGATAGTGCAGGCCGACTTCGAGTTCACCGATTTAGCTGAGTGGTATCGGCTGCTCAAGGAGCACTTGTGGGTGGCAGTGGATGAGATCACTTCATCATGTATTTCCGAACAGACGAACCGTATCGAGATAGGGATATCCGACCTGTCTGCACAGGACAAGGTCACGAAGGTGCTCAACGAGCTGGGGATACCTGTGGATGCCGTCAGGATCGTGGAATTCGCTGGTGTGAAGACACTTCCCGATGACAGAAAGACCGGTCTTATCATAATCGTGGCGGCAGTTGGGACGGTGGTGGGCCTGGCGGCGCTCGGTGTCGCCGGTCTCGTGGTGTTCAGAAGGCGGCGGTAGGACACGTGATTTCGGGAGAGTACTGCGAACTGGCGGGGTGTGGCGGTCCTAACCCTGAGACGCCTGTCTGGGTTGTGTCGCTACGTACACATTTCGAGTGGACCTGTCCTGGTGCCCTTCCTTGTCCCGTCGAGCTCTACGTCGCCGTGGTCGATGCGGAAACCGGGCGTGTCATCGGTACAAGCGAGTCTTGCCACGCCGATGAAAGCCCTTTCGCGGTTCCGTGATACTTCAGGCGGAGGAAAGAGGATATGAAACTGAATAAGCGGAGTCTACATATCGCACTGGGCGTCGGGCTGGCGCTGACGCTGGCAGTCACAGCCTGTGCTCGGGCGATGCCCACCCCTACGCCCCAGGGTTTCGACCGTCCCGCTCCCACTGCCACCCCGACGCTCTGGCCGGTCCAGCCACCTCGGCCGACTCCCACGCCTATGCCTCGGCCTGCAGCCACGCCGACACCGACTCCACCCGCGAGGCGTGTTTCCTACGAGGCCGGTCCGATCGAGCGCGTGATCGTGCGCACGGTGGATATGACCCTAGTGGTGGAGGATCTATCACGGGCCATGGACAGCATCGGCGCCCTTGCCACAGAGATGGGAGGCTGGGTGGTTTCCTCCAGCCAGCTCCACATGCACGCCGGTTCCATCTCTATCCGCGTCCCGGCCCAGCGCCTGGATGAGGTCCTGGACCGTTTGAAGAGGCTGGCGAGGAAAGTCGAGTCGGCGATCTCCACCAGCCAGGACTTCACCGACGAATACGTGGATACGCAGGCCCGCGTGCGGAACCTTCAGGCCACCGAAGCTGCGCTCATAGGCTTCCTGGACAAGGCGGAGAGCGTAGAGGAAGCTCTCAAGGTACAGGCGGAGCTGACCCGGGTCCAGGAGCAGATCGAGACGCTGCAGGGGCGGCTGAGCTACCTGGAGCAGTCCTCGGCGTTTTCCCTCGTCAACGTGCACCTAAAGTTGGTGGAAATGAGCATGCAGGTGGACGCAGGGCCAGACTTGACGGTGAAGGAAGGTGAGTCGGTCAGGTTCAGGGCATCCTTCACGCCGCCGGAAGGCATCACCGACTTCGCTTTCGAATGGGACTTCGGCGACGGCACACCGGTCGTCAGGGGTGACCGCACAGCCCCGGAGCCGGATGCCTCCAGCCGGACCACCGCCACCGTGACTCACGTGTACAGGTATAGCGAGGATTCTCCCTTCATAGTCACCATCTCCATCACCGGCAGCGGAGACGCGGGGGCAGCGGGGGGCACGGATACCCTTATCGCCACGGTGGTCAAGGTGGAGCCAATCGAAGTGTACGCCGGCGCGGACATGGAGGTGATGGAGGGCGAGGTGGTCGCTTTCGACGGTTCTTTCACCCGCCCGGTTGGCCTGTCTGATTTCCAGTTTCGCTGGGACTTCGGCGACGGCTCCGCTCCAGTGATCGGCGGCGTGTCGGAGGGGACTACAGCTGTGGCGACACACGTGTACCCCAATTACCGGCCGGAGCCTTTCGTCTCGACCCTGACCGTCACCGCCACGAGTGAGGCCGGCGCCGTTGAAGCCAGTGACACTGTCCAGGTTAGAGTACGCGAGCCGGGCTCCATGGCGACTTCGTGGAGCCCTTCGGACACGTTGAGGAGCTCTGTGCGGGCCCTGTCGGCAGTAGGTCACGCGCTTGGGAGGGTGTTCATCTGGCTGGGCATCTTCAGCCCGATCTGGGTGGGCCTGCTGGTGGTCGCGTACCTGGCCCGCCGCAGGAGAAGGGGAGCATGACGACGGAATCGCGGAGCCCATTGATACCGAGGTTTTAGGCCAAAGCCCAGCGCTGGCGGGGTATCGGCGGCCTCTATATGAAGCTCGGCGTCCCGGTGGATGGCTGGGTCTTGGTGCGATGTGAGGCCTGCGCCCAGCGGCGCTGACCCTTGGGCCATCATACGTGTGGTCCAAAGGGAGGAACAAGAGATGAGGAGGCTGTTTGCCCATCCCAGATTCACGAGTCTCCACTACAGGTTTCACACCTGGGTTGAGCCATATCTTCCTCATTCGCTCATGGATGTCATGACCTCAGCATATGAGAAACTAGGGGGGAGAGAGTGGTTCATCACTGCAACTGATGGGATAAAGATGTGGCATGGAAGCAAGCGGAGCGCAGATGAAGAAACCGCCAGAGTCAACCCCAAAGCTTTACGGCGCAAATATGGACAGAAACGATGAGCAGGACACCGACTCCCCATGATGCCGCTGGCCCATATAGGAGTCGCCGCCGCAGGTGCCTGGATGACCAGGCGCAAGGTCGATTACCGTCTCGTTGCTTTTGGGGCTGTCTTGCCTGACATGATCGACACCCCGTTCAACCTCCTGCTCTTCCCAGGCGAGATGGCCGGCTGGCTTGTCGGTCACAGCCTCCTGTTCAACGTCGTCCTGGTTCTGCTGGGGATCAGGTTCCGGTGGGCCCTGGTTCTCGGGCTGGCTTCGATGTCACACGTCCTTCTGGACCGCGTCTGGAGAGCGCCAACCAACTTCTACTGGCCATTCCTGAGCTGGGCGTTCGAGCGTCACGAAGGGGTCAGTGTGTGGCAACAGATGCTGGCCCATTTCGGGGATCCCGCGACATGGAAAGCAGAGCTCGTGGCGGGGATATCCCTCGTGATAGCTCTTGCCGGCGTCTTGGCCTGGAGACGTATGCGCAACCGAGAAGGCGGAAAGTCCTTTCGCGATCGTGCTGGGTGGAGACCGCTTAGATCTCCCAAGAAAGAATGAAAGGCGTTAGAGTTCTTGACTCGTAGCGAGAAGATACTGGCGGTTGCCCCCCTTCCTCTGCCCTGGCTGGGCATCCTTCTCTCTTGGAGATGGGGAGACCTCGCCGGGCCTATCCCGCCTGTCGCCCTCTTGCTTGCTGGCACCGTCGTTGGTTTGCGCAGAGGGGTCCCCC
>CAZNMJ010000320.1:0-3811 GCA_964573815.1 uncultured Anaerolineales bacterium | reverse complement strand
CGCCGGCAATTGCGGTCTCTGTGATACGAGAGGCCTTTCGCAGCCTTTCGACCTCCGCCGGGGCCTTCACGCCTCGGCACCTCTTGAGGGTGTCCGACCCCAACTCGAAGGCGGCATTGCGAAACGCGTTGCGAATTGCGTCGAATTGTGCGGGCGTTAACCCGTCTTCATCAAGCAGCAGTCGTGCCCTGTCCAGGCTCTCCGATCCAAGTACATCTCCTAGAGCCTGTAGCCAGTCAGAGCCGCCACTCATGGCTGGTATGAAGTCGGAGACGAAACGCTCGTCATCCGACATCTCTGCTTGTCGGTCGGCCGGGTTGACGAAAAGAGCGCCAAAAAGGGTGAGGCTGTCCATGCGCGGTCGATACATGGCAGCGAGGTCGCAGTCGCTACTCGGCACTATGAGGTGGGCCACACCTTCTGCGGTGACAACGGCGTACTGGGGGTCGAAACCAGGATAGCCGGTTAGGTAGAACACATTAGCCACGGTGCTCGCTAGAACCGCATCGAAGCCCGTTTCCTTCAGGGCGGTGACCACGCGGTCCACCGACCAGCTTGCGATACTGGCGTTCGGCTCTTCAACGTGCGCGTCTGGCATTGACTACCTCTCTCCTAATAGTGTTTCCGTACCCTAGTTCACATGCTGCGGCCGACGGGCAAGTCGACTCTCATGCAGCCGCGGGCAACGGGATCTGGTTGGACACAGGATGTCGGATCGATGTCAGAAGACGGCGATCTCCTCTATTGGCACATCCGTGATGAACATGCGACCGGGAAAATGCGAGATCATGAAGTCCAGCTTGGCTTCAATAGCCACCGCCTGTGGCGTCACGCCGCAAGCCCAGAACACCGGCACTTCGTCTGGCTTGAGCTCGGTCAGCGATCCCGTTTCGCCAAGGTACTCGTCTTGCAGGCTGGCGATGCCGATCTGCCTGGGGTCTCCAACGTGAACTGGTGCTCCGTGAGCGAGGGGATACCTGGAGCTAACCTGAACAGCTCTGGCCACGTGGTGTTTCGCGATCGGCCGCATGGTGACCACCATGGGGCCCTGGAATACCCCTGCCGGTTTGCACTGGATATTGGACAGGTAGGTGGGGGCGGCGCTATCCTGTTCCATATGTCTGAGGGTGATACCCGCCTTCAAGAGGGCCCAGTCGAAAGACCAGCTGCAACCGAGTAAGAAGCCCACGAGTTCGTCATTCCAGTAGTCGGTGATGTTCTCGACCTCAGCGACGCAGCGGCCCTTTTCCCAGATCTTGTACATGGCCAGATCCGTCCTTATGTCCGCGTCCTCCGCCATGTACTTGAGACCCGGCTCGCCGGTGTCGGTGACCTCCAACACGGGGCAGGGTTGAGGGTTGCGCTGGCAGAAGACCAGGAAATCTAGGGCTTGATCCTGCGGGACGACGACCAGGTTTGCCTGCACATAGCCCTCTGCCAATCCCACCGTGTCTTCGTTGAATCCCCCGTCCCTGATGGCGGCACGAATCTCGCCAGGGTGCAGCCCAATGAGGTCTGCTCTGTCCATTGCCGGTATCCTTCCTTCGCCGTCTGGCCTCCAGGTGTTGCCGAGGCCTCGCACCGTACGGAGGACAGCTGCGCCAACGCAGCGACCCAGTCACGGGATGCAGTCCCGTATAGTGCATGCGAGGGGTACAATGTGAGAACCATCCTTGACAACCAGAAACGGCTCCACTATAATGGGGCCAGTATGTCAGATTGTAACACGTGGGTTCACATTATTCAAACCCTGCTCGCCCCTCAGGACGGGTCAGGTAATGACACTGGTGCGTGGTCTGGTCCACTCAGCGGAACTACCGTTGAGGTCTCAGGCACCGAAACGGGGGCCGAGAAGTGATGCCTGAGCAACGTGACCTTCGCCGTCGCGATTGTGTAGCCTTCGTTGGCGGAACACTCATCGATGGCACCGGGAAGGAGGCGTTGCGCGATTCGGTCCTCATCGTCAACGGAGACGTGCTCGAGGCGGTGGGGAGGAAGGGCGAGGTAGGAATACCGCCTGGTGCCCAGCTCATGGATGTGTCAGGCAAGACGATCATGCCCGGCTTGATTGACTGCCACGTCCATATCTCGTGGACGACTTCCAATGTGCGCGAGAGGCTCCTCACCCCCAAGACGGTGGAGATCTTCCGGGCCGCCGAGATGATGAAGCGAACGCTTCAAGCTGGCTTCACCACCATTCGCGACGCAGGCACGCTCAACGACCCGGGGTTCAGTCAGGCCGTGGAAAAGGGTCTGGTCAAGGGACCCAGGCTCGTCGTAGCCGGCGCCCTGGTCCAAACCGGCGGGCACCTGGATCTGTACTATCCCAGCGGTGTCAGCTTGTCCCTCCTCGGCGCCGAGACGTGTGACGGCGTGCCCGAAGTGCAGCGGGCAGCACGCAAGGTGTTACGCCGGGGAGCCGATTTCATCAAGATATGCACCAGTGGGGGCACGGGGCTGCCGGTGAGCAAGCCGGAGCATCTAGAGTGGACGGCCGAGGAGTTGCGGGCCATGGTGCAAGAGGCTTCGGCCCGGGGCAAAGCAGTAATGGCCCACGCGATAAGCACCCAGGGCATCAAGAATGCCATTCGTGCTGGAGTGTGGTCTGTAGAGCATGGTAGCTGCCTCGATGACGAAGCGATCCAGATGTTCCTGGACTCTGGCACCTATCTGGTCCCTACTCTGTCGGTGGACCAAGCGATTCTGGAGAGGCGGCCGGGCGACGGGTGGGCTCGCACGTCCAGGACCGAGGCTGAGTTGATCGAGGCGTGTACTCTGGAGAGCTTCAAGAAGGCTGCAGCGGCTGGCGTGAAGATAGCCGTGGGGACGGACGCGCTGAACGAGGAGATGCATGGCAGGAATGCACTGGAATTGGAGCTATTCGTCCGGCATGGACTGACTCCTATGGAGGCCATCGTGGCCGCCACCAAGACGGCGTCGGAGGTGTGCCGCCTGGACGTCCGGGCCGGGACCCTCAAGGCGGGCAAACTGGCCGATCTCCTAGTAGTGGACGGGAACCCGCTCGATGACATCTCCATCCTGCAAGACAGGTCGCGCTTGCTCTTGGTGATGAAGGAGGGGCGCACCTACGTAGACAGTCTCGAGCACTAGCGCCTTCTGAGCGATCGGGGGAAGCTGGACCCTGGGACCGAAGCGCCAGGGAAGCTCTGGCGTAGATTGACAGTGATCAGACCCATGACTACAATACGCAAACTCGCTCGATGAGGCGCCCTGGCGCACGTGTTCGGGCGGGCCAGCGAGACATGAAGGGAGGTGATGCTGGAGAGGGACATAGCATCCGTAACGGGTACGATTCAAACGGTAGACAAGCTCAGCATTAGGGAGGATCAAATGTTTAGAAAGGTTTGGTTTGTATGCAGCGTAGCGCTGCTGGTCGGGATCTTGGTGGCGGGATGCGGGACGCCCGCGGCGCCGCCGGCGGAGACGGAGGCACCACCTCCAACCCAGCCACCGGCAGCAACACCGGAGCCAACGGCTACCGAGGTTCCGGCTGAGCCCAAGGTCGCTGTGTATCTCATGCCACAGGACTTCATCGACTTGGACCCGGGCCTCTCTTTCGCCCGTGAGAACGTTGTGATCAACCTGTGCTATGAGAACCTCATGTACTACGCTCCTCCAGGGAGCGACGAGCTGGTCCTGCCTGGCCTGGCGACTAGTTGGGAGACCAACGAAGATGCCACCGAGTGGACCTTCTACCTGCGTGAGGGTGTGACCTTCCAGGACGGAGAGCCGTTCACGGCAGAGGCGGTCAAGGCCACGTTCCAGCACTTCGCTGACCTTGGTGGAGCAG
>CAZNMJ010000319.1:0-3822 GCA_964573815.1 uncultured Anaerolineales bacterium | reverse complement strand
CGAAATCACGCTGGAAGACATCCAAGCAGCGCTGAGCTACGCCGCCAGCATATTGCCTACGGAGGAAGTGCGAGCGACAGGCTAGATGTGGAAGTTTCTGATCGACGAGGATATGCCGCGCTCGACGAGTGCGCGGTCTCGGTCGGCGAGGCATGAAGCTGAGGACGTTCGAGATGTTGGAGTGCGTGGGCAAGAGATCACGGAATCGTCGAGTATGATCAGGCTCGGGGCAGTCTCATAGGGCCAGGACCTCTTCCTTCACCAGATGCAGCCGAACAACGCGAGGCCTCTGCTCCGCGTCAAAATGACAGTTGACGGCGTCTTGGACCATCTTTTTGAGATCTTCGTAAGTGTCTGCCTCTGTGAAAATCGAGTATCCTAACGCTCTGCCCTCGTAACCGCCTTCTGGCGACTCCTCCACAAGAAAGATAATCTCTTTGTCCATTGTCTTGAACTCCCTCCGCTGGGTCTAGGTATCTACTACTTTGAACATCAGAAAATGGGAGCTTGTCTGCAGCATTTCGTAGAGGCTACTCGAGATCCAAAACTGTGCCAACCAGATGCCGCTGCGAGATAACTTTCAACTGTATCATACCACGTTGGCCGAAGTATGCAAGCGGCTACCCGCCGGCCGGATAGGGAGAAGTTCTATCCTATCCCCACCGCCCCCGTAGCAAGGACGTTGAGAATCCCCGGCTGCTTCTGTATCGTCCCCTCCACGATCAACAGAAAGCAATTGCGCATCACCTTGTAGTACCGCTCGTAGACGTCGGGCCTCACGATCACGTTCATCAGCCCGTCCTCGTCCTCCAGGGTGATGAAGACGAACCCCTTGGCCGTCGGAGGCCGCTGCCTCACCACCACCAGGCCCGCCACCCGCACCTTCTCGCCGTTCCGCTTCCTGTCCAGCTCCCCGCTCCTCAACACTCCCAGCCTGTCCAGTCGAGCCCGATACAGAGCCGTGATCTGGTCGCCCACCGGCAGGCCTAAGATGCCATACTCCATCCTTATCTCCTCGCCCGGGGATAGCTGCGGCAGGTCGATCTCCTCCAAGGGCGGCGAGAGGTCCATCTCCCCCTCCCCGTAGTTGATGCCGCCCAGCTCCCAGACCAGCTCCCGGCGCGCCTTCCCCCAACCATCCATGGCCCCCACCAAAATCAGGTTCTCCACCACCTTCCTCTGCAATCTGGTGCGCTGGCAGAAATCCCTCAAGGAGTAATAGGGACCATCACCCCTCGCCTCCTCGAGGATCTCCAGGCTGGCCTCGCCCAGGCCGTCCACGTAAGAGAAGCTCAGCCTGAGATGGCCGTCCTCCACGATACACCTGGCCACGCTGCGGTTCACATCTACCGGCAGAATCTTCACCCCATGCCGTTTCGCGTCGCCCACCACCACCGCCGGGCTGTAGAAGCCCATAGGCTGGGCGTTCAGCAGGGCGCAGTAGAACTCAGCAGGGTAGTAAGCCTTCAGATACATCGTCTCGTAAGCGGTCCTGGCGAAGGCCGCGGCGTGGCTCTTGCAGAAGCCGAACTCGGCGAAGCCCGCCAGCTGGTCGAAGACCCCGTGTGCCGTGTCCTCGTCCAATCCATTGGCCAGAGCTCCCCTTACGAAGCGCCCCCTGAGCTTCTCCATCGCCTCGTGGGAGCGGCTGCGACTCATGGCCCGACGCAGCATGTCGGCCTCCCCTGGCGTGAAGCCAGCGATAACCATGGCCACCTTCAATATCTGCTCCTGGAAGATGATCACCCCCATGGTCTCCGCCAAAGCCGGCTCCAGGGCGGGATGGAGATAGGTCACCTCCTCCAGCCCAGCGCGACGCTGCAGGTAGGGATGCACCATATTCCCCTGCAAAGGCCCCGGCCTGATGAGCGCCACCTCCACCACGATGTCCTCGAACTTCTGAGGGCGCATCCGGGGCAGCGTCTGCGCCTGGGCACGGCTCTCCACCTGGAAGGTGCCGATGGTGTCCGCCCGGCAGAGCATGTCGTAGACGGTGGGATCGTCGAGGGGAATGCTCTCCAGATCGAGGTTCACGCCTCTGTGCTCCCTGATCAATTGCAGCGCCTCGTAAACCAGGGAGAGGATGCGCAAGGCCAAAAGGTCGATCTTGATCAGGCCCAGGTCCTCCACGTCGTCCTTGTTGAACTGCACCACCACCCGCCCGGGCATGGTGGCCCTCTCCAGAGGCGCGATCTCCACCAGGGGCTTGGCGGTGATGATCATCCCGCCCACGTGGATGCTCAGATGGCGGGGGAAGGAATCGATGTCACGGCAAAGCTCGATCAGCTGCCGCCAGGGGAGGTAAGCCGTCTTGTGAGCGAAACCGTTCACCCTCTCCAGTTCGTCCTCCACGGCCGAGGCTTTCCTGGTGTCGAGGGCCTTGGCCGCCTGATCCAAGAGGGGCAAGGGGAAACCCAAGGCCTTGCCCACGTCCCGCACGGCGCTCCTGGCGCGGAAGGTGACCACGTTGCAGACCATCGCCGTGTGCTCCTCTCCGTACTTGTCGTAGACGTACTGTATCACCTCCTCCCGATGGTCGGTGGAGAAGTCGATGTCTATATCCGGCATGGTGTTGGCTTCCTGGCTCAGGAAGCGCTCGAAGAGCAGGTTGTAAGCGATGGGGTCCACCCTGGTAATGTCCAGGAGATAAGCCATCACCGAGTTGGCAGCCGAACCCCGTCCCTGGGCAGGGATACCCCTCTCGTGGGCGTAGCGACAGATGTCCCACACGATGAGGAAATACTCGGCCAGCTGGGTGCGCTCGATGACCTCCAGTTCATGGTCCAGCTGTCGCAAGACTTTTTCCGTTACGGATTCGTACTTCCGCCCGATGCCTTCCAGACAGAGGCGCCGCAGGTAGCTGGAGGCGGTCTCTCCCGGGGGCAGCTCGAAGGGGGGCAGGCGATGGGCGGAGAAGTTGAGGTCGACGTCGCACTCTTCGGCGATGGCCCTGCTGTTGCCGATGGCCTGAGGCAGGTCAGAGAAGAGTTCCTCCATCTCCTCAGTGGACTTGAGGTAATACTCCGAGTTGGGACGCAGGAGGCTGCCTGCCTCGTCCAACGTGGTGTGGTTGGCGATGCAGGTCAGCACGTCGTGCAGATGGTGGCCCTCCCGACCAGCGTAGTGCACGTTGTTGGTGGCCACGATGCCCACTTTGAGGTGGTCGGCCAGGTCCACCAGCCGCCTCACGAGGCGTTGGTCCTCCGGCAGCAGGTGGCGTTGAAGCTCGATCCAGAAGTTCTCCCGGCCGAAGACGTCCAGGTATCTCTTCGCCGAGGCCAAGGCCTCTCTCTCGCGATGGGCCAGCAGATGGGAGGCGATCTCTCCCCTGGAGCAACCCGACAGGCAGATCACGCCTTCCCTGTGATTAGCCAGGGCCGCGAAAGGCAGAGAGGCCTGACCCTTGCTGTGGGTCAGCTGAGCATGGCTGATGACGCGGGAGAGGTTGGAATAGCCTGTATTGTCCCGGGCCAGGAGGGTGAGGTGATATCCACCATCCAGGGTTAGTTCCGCCCCGACGATGGGCTTGATGCCTCGCTCAAGTGCTCCCCGCCAGAAGCGCACTGTGCCGTATAGTCCGTCGTGGTCGGTAACGGCCAGGCGGTCCATGCCCAGCTCTCGCGCCCGGTCGAGCACCTCCTCGGGATGGGAGGCTCCGTCAAGCATGGAGTAGTTGGTGTGGCAGTGTAGTTCTACGTAGTCTGACATGGTTCAGAGTTCAGAGAGCCGCGCAACGGGATCTACGGATCCGCACCGCAGCATTAATCAAGTCCCAGAGGGACTTGATGATTTGAGCCAGGGAATTCCATTCCCTGGCGACCT
>CAZNMJ010000318.1:0-3825 GCA_964573815.1 uncultured Anaerolineales bacterium | reverse complement strand
TTGCTGGCCTTGCCGCCTTCTTGATCATGGTTCCGCTGGCGCTCACCTCCAATCGCTGGTCGGTAGACAAACTCGGGAAGAAGTGGACCTTGCTGCACCGACTGGCATACCTGGCGGCCATAGTGGCGGTGGTGCACTTTGCGTGGCTGGTGAAGCAGGCATACACCCGGCCCCTCATCTATGCGACTGCCCTGGCGGTGCTCCTGGCGATACGCGTGAGGCCGGTCAAAGAGAGGATCGTACGTTGGCGTACAGAGTCCAAGGAGCAGCTTGTCAGCCGCCCGCCGTCCTCGATCCAGTAGAGAGAACCCATGCCTGGCGGTCTCAAGCAAGACGTGAGGAGAACTGAAGACGGAGGTGCTGTGATGGGACGACATGTGGTAGTCACCAGGAGGCGATTCCTGCAACTGCTGGCGGGGAGTAGCGCTGCACTGTTGGCCCGGTGTGCACCCGCCCCAGGGCCGACGCCGTCGCCTGAAGCACCGATGCCCACTGAGACCGCAATCGGCCCAGAGCCGACACCGGGCCGGCCGGCATCCTACCTCCTGCCCACGGAAGAGGGTGCCTGGGTGCCACCGGCGTCCCACGCCGGGGAGATGCCCGCCGGCATCGGGACCGTGGGCATTGAGGATCTGGGCGAATTCACCTTCGATACGAGCCAAGTGGAGACGCTGCGACCCGACATCTTCCAGCCAGGGCACTTCTCAATGTTCGACGCCCTGGTCCACGCAGCCGAGCACAACGACCTGGAGTTGGAGTACCACTTTGAAGAGCCCATGGACAGCCACGCCATCGATGCCATCAACGGCCAGAGCGGGTGGTGGTACCGAGCCCAGTACTCAGGAGGGTGGACAGAGGCCAATGCCTTTCGCATGGACATGTACCCCTACAAGAACGGGACGAAGCTGTGGGTACATCGGGAGAACGATGCCCGCCTGGATGCCATTTACACAAGCTTTCGCGAGGAACTCAATCGGCTTGCCACTAATGGAGGACAGGTCATCATCCCTGACGTAACCATCCGCAGCCCTGATTGGACCCGCATCTTCCAGGACGTGCCGGTCACCGCCCACGACGTGCGCGGCGACCTACTCCAGCCTGGCGTGGTCACAGCTCTGGATGCGCTGCTGAGCCTGGGGGAACAAGCAGAGCTGTCCCGCCTCAAGCTGACGTGGTACGAGCGGATCGGCACCGCCGACCCTGTGGATACTTACTACGTGGAGCAGATAGACGACGTTGAGTCCTACGACCGCTGCGGATTCGTCTACGAGGCGGGCAAGAGGGGGCTGGCCGGTAATCACATCCACGTCCCCTCCGATGTCCGCGTCACCGTCTCCCCCGAATACGCCCTCTGGTTCTGGATCTGCATATGAGATAGTTGCGATAGCAGCGAGGATGTGGCGCAGCATTGATGAGCATTTCGACGTCGCCCAACGGGGCCGAACTCCGGGGGAATGGAGGCGCGTATGAGTGAGAAGTATGATCTAATCGTGATCGGCGGCGGCTCGGCAGGGCTCACGGCCGCTGGCCTGGCCGTCCAGTTCGAGGCCCGGGTGGCTCTGGTGGAGAAGCATCGCATCGGCGGCGATTGCACCTGGACGGGGTGCGTGCCCAGCAAGACCCTGCTCAAGGCTGCCAGGGTGGCCCACGAAATGCGCACCGCCGACCGCCACGGATTGGCACCCGTCGAGCCGGAAGTAGATTTCAATGCAGTCCTGGCCCACGTACGTGAGGTCATCGCTGACGTCTACGAGGAGGAATCACCGGAAGCGCTGCGCGCCGATGGCATCGACGTCTTCCTGGGTAGCCCACGTTTTCTCGACCCCCACACCATCGCCATCGACGGGACTACCCTCACCGCGCCCCATTTCCTGCTCGCCACGGGTGCGCATCCGTTCATCCCGCCCATCGACGGCCTGCACAGCGTGGATTACCTGACCTACGAGACTGTCTGGGATCTCCAAGCTCTGCCGACGCACCTGCTAGTTGTTGGCGGAGGGCCCTTGGGCTGCGAGATGGCTCAGGCCTTCCGCAGGCTAGGTTCGGAGGTGACGATGAGCGTGAGCCGTGATCGGCTGCTGCCTCGCGACGAACCAGCAGCGTCGCGGGTGCTGGCGGACGTGTTCGCCAGCGAGGGCATCGGTCTGCATTTTCACGCCAGAGCCCATAGCGTTCGCCGAGAGGGAAGTTCCATCCAACTGACGGCCGGCGGCGAAGAACTGGTTGGCGATGCCCTGCTCCTGGCGGCCGGCCGGCTCCCCAACGTAGAGGGACTGGATCTGGACCAAGCTGGCGTGACTTTCAGCGAGCAAGGCATCCAGGTGGACGACAACTTGCGCACGAGCCAGAAACACATCTATGCCGCTGGCGACTGTGTCGGCAGCTACCAGTTCACCCACTATGCCGGCTGGCAGGCAGCCATGGCCGTCCGCAACGCGCTGCTGCCAGGCGCGTCCAAGGGAGTCACTGATCGCGTGCCTTGGACCACCTTTACCGACCCCGAAGTGGCCCGCATCGGTATGACAGAGTCCCAGGCTCGGGAGCAGTTGGGCGATGCGGTGGGGATCTGCGATTGGCCCATGGAGAGGGTCGATAGGGCCCGGGCTGAAGGCGACACGGCGGGTTTCATGAAACTGGTGCAGAGGAACGATGGCACACTGCTCGGCGCCACGATCGTCGCCGGGCGAGCCGGGGAAATGATCCACGAGTGGGTCTTGGCCCTGGATCGTGGGCTGAAAGTGAGCGATTTCGGGGATGTTATCCATGTGTACCCCACCTACTCCACGGCCATCATGCAGGCCGCAGCTCACATTCGCGTGGAACAACTCCTGGCTGGCGCGTCCGGCCGGATCATCCGCAGACTGGCCCGCCTGATGCACTAACTATGTAGGGAAGAGGAACTGAACGTTGGTCGCCACTACCAAGCAAGCAGCTCGCGACGGTGTTCTTCACGAAAGCACCCGCAGTCTGTGTCCAGAATGTCGCCAAGTCGTGGAGGCCCAGGTGCTGATTCGAAACGGCACCGTCGTCATGCGCAAACGCTGCCCCCAGCATGGCTGGCACGAAGCCTTGATCTCCTCGGACGCGACCTGGCACCTGAGCTCCCTCAGGTACAACAAGCCAGGTGGCACTCCCCTTGACTTCGCTACGACCGTCCAAGAGGGCTGCCCCTTGGACTGTGGACTGTGTCCCGAGCACCAGCAACACACCTGCGTCGGCGTGATAGAGATCACAACCCACTGCAACCTCCAGTGCCCCACCTGCTTCGCCAATTCGGGTCCCGGTCACCCTGGTGCGGCCCATGACCTGACCTTGGGCCAGGTGGAGAGCATCCTCGACCGGCTTGTCGAAACTGAAGGCCAGCCCGAGGTGGTCCAGATCAGCGGGGGCGAGCCAACCATCCATCCCCAAATCCTCGACATCCTGGCGGCGGCCAGGTCACGAGACATCCGGCACGTCATGCTCAACACGAATGGGTTACGACTGGCCCAGGATCCCAACTTCGCGCACCAGCTAGCTGCCTACGAGCCCTTGGTATACCTCCAATTCGACGGTCTCAAAGCCTCAGCACATAGGACACTCCGCGGCCGGGACCTGCGGGCGGTCAAAGCGCAGGCCCTCGATCACCTGTACGAGGCTGACCTGTTCGTCATACTTGTGCCCACCATCGTCAAGGGGGTCAACGATAACGAAGTCGGCGATATCCTCCGCTTTGGGCTGGAGCACCCAGCCGTGATGGGCATCAACTACCAGCCTGCCACTTTCGCCGGACGCTATCTTAACCATCGCCATCCCTTCGAGCGCATCACGCTCCCCGACGTTCTC
>CAZNMJ010000317.1:0-3863 GCA_964573815.1 uncultured Anaerolineales bacterium | reverse complement strand
TGGAATACTGTGCAGGGGGGCACGAGACCTTGTGTCCCGCATCTGAGGCTTTGCCTCCTGGTTAGAGTCCAGTCGACGAAGCGCCTGGCGGCATGACACACCTAGGACCGATCAGTCGAGCGGCAGAAGGCGCAACCTTCCCCTAGAGCATAGTGAAGGGCCAGGGGACAATCCCCTGGCCCTCAGCAGTGCCGTAGGCGAGATAGCGGCTATTCTTCTGTCACCACACCCTCGGCGTCAACAGTTCCTTGCCACTCGAAACCCAGGTTGTCATTCGCCACCTTGACCTCGTAGATCGTTGCCTCCGGAGCCACAATCGGATAGGAGACCTCTGCAACCCAGCTCTGTACTGTGTACCGGAACGTCGCCGATCCTACGAGCCCCTCAGGCGTGATATCCTCCTCTTCCCACTCGACCGCTTTGACATCTATGGCCGGATAGTGATAATGCAAATAGATGTAGCTCATTGCCGCATCACGGGCAGCGACCTTGTCGAACAAGACTTCCGGCCCCTCTCCGCCAAGCGTCGCCACCGTGCCCTGAGCGTCCACCTCTCCTTCCCAATGGAAACCAGCACTCTGATTGCCCACGGACACCTCATACACTGTCTGCTCGAGCGCCAGAACGGGATAGGAGACTGTGACTACCCAATCACCAGCAGTGTACTGGTAGCTCTCCACCCCAACGGTTCCTTTCGACGTCAAGCGCTCCTCTTGCCAAGCGAGGCCTGAGCCAAGCCCTTGCTGGCCATACTGCTCAGTGACGAAGCGCAGAGCAGCATCACGCGCCACCAGCATGTGTTCAGGTCCCTCCGGCACGCGTCCCGAGGCGTCTACACGCCCTTCCCACTGGAACCCCGTGGCTTCCTTGGACACCGACACCCTATACACCGTCCACTCAGGGGGCAGGACCGCATACGAAACCGTGACCATCCAGCCGTCGGCGGTGTACCCCCAGGTAGCCCCGCCGGGCACATTTTCGGGCGTGAGCCTTTCTTCCACCCAGGGCAGAGACTCCGCCGGAGCGTCCTCGAAGTGCTCGCGCACGTAGGTCAGCGCCGCATCACGCGCCTCCACTATTTGAGGCGAAGCTTCAGGCGCTGCGGGCTCCTCCACAGGCCCTGGCCCCGCGCAGCTCACCAAGCTCAGAATGAGAGCCGCGATCAGTACAGAGAACCATGCCGTTCTATTCCTAACCATCTCATCCAACCTCCTTACTTTTCTGACCCGTATGAAGACGCCAATCGGGTAGAAAAGGTTCCACCGGGGGCTCCGTACAGCTATGATCCGCTTGGCACGGCATGACGCTACCGAGTTCTCGGAATGAAGTGCCAGTAGGGTGGCCAATCCGACCAACCCAGGTGCGGAGGCCAATTCAGCAGCACAAAGGGCAGCGATAGCACCACGAATATGGCGAGGTAGACCACAAAGACGATCACGAGCTCCCTGCCGTTTTCCGGGTAGCGTTTCCTGAGCACCGCTCTCATCGGAGCCGACGCTATTCTAGAGATGAGCCCAGGCAGAGGGAGCATAAACGGGGCGTTATTTCGGTACGCTTCATACCCCTCGCCACGTTCTGTGCTCATCTTGATCTCTTCTCCCAGGGCCACGGAGGCGATGATCAGCGATGAGATCAACCACGGCAAGCTCGCTCCTGGGTTCTCACCACCCAAAGGAATGGGAGCCTGAATGGCCAGCAACATCAGTCCATAGCTCCAGATGATCCAACCCAGGTACTGCGGGTGCCTGGAGTATCTGTAGAGCCAGAAGTCAACCGTCTCCTTCCTCTGGAGCTTGGCGTAGAACCAGGCCAGTGTGCCCAACAGGAAGATCAGCAGGCCCAACGCTATGGCCACGTATGCCAGTGCCCTTCTGATATCTATTCCCAGGAGCGCAGGCAGATAGACAAGAATGGCGTACGGGACCAGCGAGATATCACCCAGCTTCAACAGGGGTCCCCAAAAGGGCAGCCACACAGCCCTCAGCATGCCCAGCCCGGCGAGGAAAAACATGTAGGCAGCGAAGTAGCCGAAGGTGGGCAGAAAAAAGGCTATGGCGCCCAAAGATGCCAGACCCCTCCTCTCAGTCACGAGGCCCACGACCATCAGGATGACGACCACCGCCAGGCACGTGTATCCGATAGGCCTTACGTGGTTCCGGCTGATGAACTCCTCTATGAGTTCAGGTTCGATGACGGGATGGAGATCTGGAACTTCGAGATTCTCGCTTATGACGCGGTTCAATACTCTCGGAGCCTCTAGCGTGGCGAAAGTCAGAGCTACGGTGAACACGACCGCCAGAAGTACCAGAAGCAGATTGCCAGGCCTTGATCCTCTTCCTCCCATCTTGCCCCTCACCTCCAACCTAAGGAGCAGCCGTCTCCGTCGCCTGCCCGGCTGCGTCTATCTCTCCCTCCCACTGGAATTCAGTGATCTCGTTGGCCACAAGCACGCGGTACACCGCAGGCTCGCGCCTCGCCCCGCATATCGTGACCAGCCAGTGCCCGGGCGTGTACCAGTAGGCCACATGGACGGCTAAGCCTTCCGGCGTGATGTCTTCCTCCTCCAACCAGGTCAGTCTCGGAGTAGGAACCCGCTCGCCACAGTGGTTGATGACGTAGACCACAGCTGCATCGCGGCCGCGGACCAGGTTGGGCGCCCTGCACGACCTACCGAGCGGATGCCACTAACGTCTCGATCAACACGTCGAAGTCGGCAGATGGCCGGATATCCCGGCCCTCCCAAATGCCAGGATCGCCGCGCAGAACGGTTGGGGTGTCGCCTTGGCTGCCGAAGTGGAGTATCTGCACTGTCCCATCGTCCAGATGGAATTGTATTTCAGAAGGTGGGTGAAAACCCGCCCGGGTAACGAACTCGTATTCCCTGTCTAGCGCCGCGACAATCTGCTCGATCACTTTCGGATCGTCCGTGGTCAGCCGGGAGATATCCTCAACCGATATTTCCAGGATTTCGATCTCGACGGTGCGAGCCAGCTCTAGTGCGTCGGCCACATTGATGCTCTCGGCCCAGGTGGATACAATTTGCTTCTGGATCAGCGCATCAAACGTACCCGGTGGGACGCCACCATCCCCTACGACGAGAAACTCCTGATCCCCGCGCAGGATAGAGTACTGATTTGGGTGACATCTTTCTATGAAGTCCCATTCAGTCGTACGGCCCCACTGGGCGTGATACTCGAATTCCTGCACGCTGCCATCCGCTAGATGGAAATGCAGTTTGTAGGGCGTGGTGCAATCCTCTTGCCAAAAGGTCCAGATAGGGACGTCCAACGCAGCGATGATCTGATCAAGCATCCCTTCGTCACTGATAGTCATCAGATGGGAATAAGGCTTCTCAGAGGGCGGCGTGTTGAGCTTCAGAATGTCAAGCGCCACCGTCTGGGCTAACCCGGCCTCCTGCACGACATTCACAACGGGCAGACCGTCTTCAGCATGCTCTAGCTGTCCGGGCAAGCACTCACCCCGGAAGAAAGACCACGCTTCGCACTCGGTTCCATCGGGGAAGATGCACACACTGTATGATATGCCACTATCGAGTGGTTGAGGCGGTGGGGGTGGAACCTCCGAATCATCGGCAGCTTCACTTGAAGGTGCAGGCGTTACAACCTCGACGGCAGGCTCTCTAAGAGTTCGATCTTCATACCTATAGCCCTGCTCTTCGCAGTAGACCAGGGATGGGTTCTGCATCCCTGGCGGCCCGGGCTGCTGGCAAGCGGCCAGCGCTACCCCCATGATTGCGAGCGTCACCACCAGGACTGACTTCTTCCAATCTGGCATGATCTTCCTCCCTCAATGCTAGCCATTCGATTGCCAATTCCTACACAGCGGACGTTTGCGGTGGCGAT
>CAZNMJ010000316.1:0-3901 GCA_964573815.1 uncultured Anaerolineales bacterium | reverse complement strand
TCTCCCACCCCGCTTTGAACTCCTCTCGCTCCAACCTTGCCCCAACGGGCATGCCGTTCCCCCAATCTGCTCTCTGCCAGTAAACATCTGGTGAACTCACTTTGTTGAGCATGATGGTGTCACCAGCTATGCTGGCAAGGCATCCAGGCTCGACCAACCCTGACGGCCCTGGACCCGCGATGGTGGGCCCAGAGATGGAGCTTACTCTCAACCACTAGGTTCCGGGTCGTGCTTCTCACAGCGTGAGTTCTCCCTCAAAGATGCCCTCTCGTTATTCCTCTCCGAGTGTTCCTGCGCGTCCTTCCTGGCGGAGATTCTACAGCGCTGTGCGTAATAAGCCATGGTATGTGCTGTATGTGGACCCGTTGTGCGGCATTTTTCGTGAGTGTTTCGTGAGTTCGATGTGGTACAATCTGGCAAAATGGTGTAAGATTACGCAGGTTTGGGGTCCGGAACCAAGTTGGTGCGGGAATTTGCGAAGCCGGTCGGTGGTGCCGGGGGCCAGTCGGTGTTTCCCGCAGCGAGGCAACATGGAACCTACCATACGCACGCGGCTCTCGGGTGCTCCAATACCGAGACCCAAGGTCAGTCCTAAGACCATCGTCGTCAGCGGGCTGCTTGAGCTCGCTTCCGCCGAGTTGGAGCAGGTCATCCTCCAGGAGCTGGCGGAAAACCCGGCGCTTCGCGTGGCTGAGGCCAATCGCTGCGAACGGTGCGGTGCGATGCTGTCGGGCTCGGTGTGTCCCAATTGCCGCGGCGAACTCAGACAATCGGTGGCCGAAGAATGGACACCGGACTGGGGGGGCTCTACTGGCGCTCGATGGGCTCAGGAGGAAGACTGGGACCCGCTATCCCAAGTGGCCACTCCTTGGTCTATCACCGATCATCTCCTCTGGCAGCTGTCTCCCCAGTTGCAGGTCTCCGAACTCGAGATCGCCTCTCTCCTGCTGGAGAATCTGGATCATCGAGGGTTGTTGGACTGCGAGGTGGACTCGGTCGCGTCAAGCCTTGACGTGCCGCTGAGCCGGGTTGAGAAGGTCTTGGCCGTGATACAGAGGCAAGACCCGGCGGGCATCGGGGCGAGAACGGTTCGCGAGAGCCTATTGATCCAGTTGCAGTGCCTCGAGTGCGAAGACGGGATGGCGGACCTGAGCAGGCGGCTGATCGAAGACCACTGGGAATCGCTCTGCAAGGGCAAGCTGGACAAGATAGCAAAGGAGCTGGAGTTGGACGTCGAAGAGGTGGGGCTTGCCAGGGACTTCATCAAACAGAACCTGCATCCCTATCCGTTCCATGCCTGCGTTCAGACTCCCTCGCCTGCTGATGAGCCGGTGGATGCTCAATACATTCGACCCGACGTGATCATCTCCGTTCGGGGCTCAGGTGATGAGGAGGAGTTCACCATCCATTTCCCTGAGGAGAGCCGCTATCGTCTAGGGCTCGACAACACGTACAAGGCCCTCTTGGACTCGCTGAACAGCGCAGGCACGGAGGCCAATCCTGAGGAATACGACCATGTGCGCCAATTCGTCGGCAGAAGCAAGGTCTTCATTTCCGGTTGGCAAGAGCGTTGGCACACCCTGCGTCGAGTTGTAGAAGTACTGGTGGAGCATCAAAGGGGGTTCTTGCTCGGCGACGCCACGTGCCTATGCCCGTTGACCCGAACTCGGCTGGCCGACATTGTCGGCATGCACGAGTCTACCATCAGCCGAGCGGTGGCCGGCAAGTATGCTCAGATACCAGGGGGGCGCATCGTGGCCTTGGCCGACTTCTTCGATGGCTCGCTGAAGGCCAAGGCCTTGATAGAGGAGTGGGTCTCCGGAGAGAGTCATCCCCTCACGGACGGGGAACTTGTGGAGTTGCTCTCCCAGGCCGGCATCTCGATAGCGAGACGTACCGTGGCGAAGTATCGCCAGGCAGCAGGTATTCTTCCGTCGGAGCTGAGGTGATATGTCGAACATCACAACACTCTTGAGGGTGAGAAGTAAGTATGTTCTTATCGCCGCGGGCTTCCTGGGTCTGGCCCTCGTTCTGATCATAGCTGGGTATGCCTATAGGGGCGCGCGAAGATCTGCCCTGCTTGGGGCGCTCAGTGACGCAGAACAAGCGTGGCTGGCGGAAAGGAGTGAAGTCCGAATCGCCGGCAGATGGGAGGAACCCCCCTTCTCCTACACGGACGAGGACGGGATGTACCAGGGATACGAGGTAGACCTTGCAGAGAGCCTGGGGCCCATTCTGGGAATCGGGATCGAGGTCGTACCTATGCCTCGCGAGGAGGCTTTGATCGCCATACAGAACGGTGAAGTTGACGCCGTGATGGGCATGGTGCGCGATGCCGAAAGCAGCGAGCAATACGGATTCACAGAGCCTTACATGAGTAGTTCGCTGAGTATCTTCGTCCGTGCAGACAGGTTCGACGTCGCGGCTCTGGAGGATCTGGAGGGTCATCAAGTCGCCGTGCAGGCGGGGACGGCTGCCGAGACCTCGGTGGCGGAACAGACGGGGATCTCTCCCATACTGGTGCCGTCGGCGGAGGAGGGACTGCAGAGCGTGGCCGATGGGCAGGTTGTAGCCTTGGTGGCCGATGAAATCGCCGGGCTGCGCGCGGCTCAGGAGACAGGGCTGGCGGCTGAGATCAAGCTGGTGGGTCTTCCAGCTGAGACAGTCGGCTACGCCTTCGCTGTGCAGAAGGATGACGAGACAGCGGTTAGTGTTCTGAACCGCGGACTGGCAGCAATGGAGGCCGTGGGGCTCAAACAGCAGGTAGACCGGGCCTGGTTCGGGGCGCCAACGGGCCAGGCTGAAGCGGCGGCAACCAGTTCGACCATTACTGTGGCTCTCGTCGTTGTCATCGTGGCATTGATTCTGGGAAATACGGCCTATTTGCTGAGCAAGATGCGGCGGCGTGCCGACGAGCATACTGCAATCCTTTACGAATCCCAAGACAAGTATCGGAAGCTCGTCGAAGGAACGGATGAGGCCGTATTCACGCTCAGCGGAGATCTGAGCCTTCTCGAGGTCAACAACCAGGTGGAGTCGCTCACGGGCTACAAGAAGGACAGCTTGTTGAGGATGAGTTTGGAGGACCTTGTTCCTCCAGGTCAGAAAGAACAGGTGAGAAGATTCGTGCAGAGGGCGTTCCGGGAAGGGGTGGGCACTCTTGACGATGTGTCCCTGATCGACAGGCATGGCGATAGAGTGCCAGTGCAGCTGAAAGCTCGCCCACTAAGGCAGGGAGGGCGGAAGATCGTGCAGTGCATTGCGCGGGACGTCCGAGAACGCGAGAGGATGCGGCATCAGGTGCTGCGAAGGAGTGAGGATCTCTCGGCCATCAATGCCATTGCCAGCCTGGTCAGCCACTCCGCACACGTCGAGGAGATGCTAGAGCAAGTGCTGACGAAGGTCCTGGACTTGACGCGGACCGAGAGTGGTATTGTCTACTTGAGCGCCGCTGGCGACGGAGAGATGGTTCCTGTTGTCAAGCGCGGCCTGACTGCAGATCTCATGCGACAGGTAGGTTGGCCAGAGGGGTCTCTAAGGCAAGCGGAAGAGGTAGCTGAGAGCGGCAAAGTGCTGGTCACGGCGGATTTCAGTCGATCGGCAGAACCAGTTGGCTCAGACGCCAGCAGTGCCCACGTCGGAACGCAGGCCGGGGTTCCTCTGGTGTCGAAAGATCGTGTCCACGGTGTGATGAACATCTACGGGCGGGAGGCTCGCCGATTCACCGACGAGGACATCGGCCTGCTTACGGCGGTAGGAAACCAGATCGGTATTGCCATCGAGAATGCGCACTTGATCCGCCAACTGCAGCGTACCGTCAGTGAGATGGGAGCGGTCAGGCGGTTTAGCGACAACGTATTGCAGGGGATGAGCAACGGGTTGGTGGTGGTGGATCGGGAGG
>CAZNMJ010000315.1:1350-3904 GCA_964573815.1 uncultured Anaerolineales bacterium | reverse complement strand
GGCGGAGGCCTCTCTGGCCACCGCCCAGGCCTCTCTGGCTCAGGTTGAGGCTGCTCCTCGAGCCGAGGAAGTCGCGGTGGCACAAGCCAGTTTGGCGGGGGCCCAGGCGCAGCTCTCGAAGTTGAGATCGGGAGCGAGCCAGGAAGAGATCACCGCGGCAAGGGGTGTGCTGGGGACGGCTGAACTTGCGCTGCAGCAGGCTCAGGCGGCCTACGACGAGGTTTCGTGGTTGGAGGAAATCGCCGAGATGCCACAGGCGCTGGCCTTGCAGCAGGCTACGGTGGAGTACGAGATAGCCAAGGCCAAGTACGACGCGCTGGTCAAAGGCCCATCGGCTGAGGATATCTCCATGGCCCAAGCTGAAGTGGATAGAGCGCGCGCATCCCTGGCGCTGCTTCGTGCTGGAGCGAGACCAGAGGATGTTGCAGTTGTCGAGGCTCAGGTAGCGCAGGCGGACTTGGCTCTGAGGCAAGCGCTCTCAGCACTGGACGATGCGGGGCTGAAGGCCCCCTTCGGGGGAACCGTCGGTGCGGTGCGGGTGAGGGAAGGAGAGACGGTTTCACCGGGTGCCCCGGCGGTAGTCCTCGGTGATGTGGGCGAGTTCATGGTAGAGACGACGGATCTGAACGAAGTAGACATCTACCTGTTGCGGGAGGGACAGACGGTGGCCTTGACTTTCGATGCCCTCCCCGAACGGAGCATACGGGGTGTGGTGACCCGCATAGCTCCCATGGCCAATCTGGAACAAGGTGGCACCAACTACAAGGTCACCATCGAGCTGGATGAGCAGGACTCAGGCCTGCGCTGGGGTATGACGGCGTTCGTGGACATCTTTGTGGGGAGTTGAATACTATGAAGGGTAAGATACTGCTACTGGGCATACTCTTGGTCTTGTTGAGCGGATGTGTGGGTATGGTACCTCCTGGCGCTGGCGAAGAGGCTACGCCAACCAGCACCCCAGTTCCGCCCACGGCGACGCCCACGGCGGTGCCGACGAACACACCCACGCCTACGGCGATACCGCCGACTAGTACACCGACAGCCACGCCTTTGCCGCCGACCAGGACACCGACGGCGACGGCTACCCCTAGACCTCTGCCGCCTACCCCGACGCCGACGCCGGCGCAGCAAGGTCGTTTCGTTTTCCAGGTGGCGAGTGGGGGCGATATCTACACGGTGAATGCCGATGGGACCGGTTTGGCCCATCTCACCCAAGGGATGGATCCCAGTTGGTCGGCCGACGGCAGCCAGGTGGCCTTCTCACGTTGGACAACTCCGTGGGGAATCTACGCCATCAACGGCGACGGCAGCAACGAGCGGCTGATATTCAGCTCCAATGTCGCCCGTAGCCCCGTCTGGTCTCCCAATGGGAGCCAGATAGCCTTCTACTTCGAGACGGAAGGCCTGACCGCGCCCTGGAGAACGTGCATTGAGGGGTACGGCTGCATAACGCTCATCCCCCCGATGCTTCAGCAGGAGTGGCACCTCGGCGTGGTGGACATAGCCGATGGCTATCTGCATCAACCCTACAGTGATCGCTTCGCCTTTTCCCCGACCTGGTCCGCCGATGGGCAGTGGATGCTCTACGATGGAGATCACGGTCTGAGCATCACCACGGTGGAGGGATCCAATAACACGCCGTTCACCGACAACGTGCACGACCAGTTCCCAGTATGGTCCCCTGATGGCAGCAAGATCGCCTTCATGCACTGGCAGCACGACCATTGGGAGATATACCTTATGAATGCCGACGGCAGTGGTCGGAGGCCCTTGACTGGTAGTTCCGCACTATTGGATAGGCGGCCCAATAACGTATCGCCGACATGGAATCCGGACGGTGACCAGATAGCCTTCCTTTCGGACCGGGGTGGCGACTGGGAGTTCTACGTCATGAATGCAGATGGCACCGATCAGAGGAAGATCCTGGAGAATGTGACGGATGATCTTGCGATTCTATACAGGGGCGTGAGTGAGAGGGTCATCTCGTGGGGGAGATAGGGCCGTCACAGGGGGTGCGTGATGACAGACAATGACATTATCGTCGAGACGCGGGATGTAGTGAAGATATACGGAGATGGCGAGGAGATACGCGCCCTGGACGAGGTGGATCTCAAGGTCAGGCGCGGGGAGTTCTTGTCTGTAATGGGGCCTTCCGGCAGCGGCAAGTCAACGTTGCTCTATGTGATGGGTGCTTTGGCCCGGCCCACCAGCGGCCAGGTGCTGATCAACGGCGAGGACCTAACCAAGGTCAAGGACCTGGACCGCTTCCGAAATCAGACCATGGGTTTCATCTTTCAGCTCCACAATCTCATCCCTACCATGACGGCGCTGGAGAACGTGGAGGTTCCACTCCACGAGCGGAAGATGAGTGGCAAGGAGAGGCGTCGCCGGGCAAAAGATGTCCTGGAGTTGGTGCGCCTAGGCGATCGCTTGTCCCATCTACCCAATCAATTGTCTGGCGGGCAGTGTCAGAGGGTTGCTGTCGCGCGATCCCTGGTGAACGAACCCTCGCTAGTGCTGGCCGACGAGCCCACGGGCGAGCTGGATTCCAAGA
>CAZNMJ010000315.1:0-1250 GCA_964573815.1 uncultured Anaerolineales bacterium | reverse complement strand
ACGAGCCTCAGTCTGTACTCGGTCCCTGGTCCGCCGTCATCATCCCCAGAGTCATGGATCATGACCCACAATGGGATATCGCTCGCCGCCCTCCATTGGATGCGGGAGGCAAGGGCCTCCTCCTCTGCGCGACCGTTGTCGTCCCAGGCTAGCTCGTTTCCCAGCTCATCGAAAAGATGCAGCACAGTATCCACGCTAGGCCCTAGATTGAACGTCTCGATGACATAGGTGTGGCCCGCTGTAGCCTGCAAGCGGAGCCAATCTTGGTCGCCTGGGACGTGAAGGTTGTGCGGCTGGGGCTCTGCAGGTTTCAGCAGAGTGGCCAAATCTGGGGAATCGTCAGGCTCGTACTCGTCCTCCACGAAGTGAACTTGCTCCCAGACTGTGACATCGTACGATGTACCTGGGCCAGCGTCGTCATTTCCCACATCCCGGGTCATCACGTAGAGGGTATTCGTCTTCTCAGCCGTCCACACCACACGAGACGCCCATGGTTCCTCCAGAGCACGGGCATCGTCGTTCTGAGCTAGCAGTTTCCCCTCAGCATCAAAGAGGAAGATGCTGGTGTCTATGTCCGGTCCCAGATTGGCGGTCTCGATGGTGTACACGTGCCCCCGGGTTGCCTCAAAGCGGACGTAGTCTCGATCCCCCAGGGTGTGCAGGTCGTGGCCTTGGGAGGTAGTAATAATCTCAGTGGCGTCACCCAGAGTATCATCGGGTTCCCAAGGATCGGGCGCGTATTCGGCTAGCTCCTTGGGCATGAACTGAACGCTCTCTATGGTCGCTTCCAGGGAGGCGCCGTGTGTGGCCCATTCATGCTCGACTGACACCGCCACGAAGGTGTATGCCCAATCCCCCCACACGGTGGCTGCAACCAATCCTCTGATGGGCGTCTCGCCGAGCCCAGGGATTCCTCGCAGGTCAGCAATCGCTCCGGGCTGTCCCCCAATGTGGCGCTGCTGCGGTTCGCCGATCTCCATCCTCTCAGATCTGAAGACCGACGCCTTGCTTACACACATCTCCTCCACATTCTCCCACTGGGCATTGGGCAGCGGATCGACGGAGACACTCAGCCCCGCCCCCTCAGTCAGTTCTCCGCCGGCGATCACCCGCTCTGACGTGCCAAACACCACGCCGTCCTCGGTTTCACGGAGGAGCCAGTCCTGGGGGAAGGACAGGGAGATACCCAGAATTGGACTGACATAGGACTGGGTCGGTCCCGCGGGGGTGGGAGTCGTTGCCGTAGGCGT
>CAZNMJ010000314.1:0-3906 GCA_964573815.1 uncultured Anaerolineales bacterium | reverse complement strand
CGGGTGTCTGTCTAACAGCCCTTTTGGAGACCCTCAATTGCCTGGGGGTTTGAAAGCGTTTCGGTCAGTGTGATAGAATCTGTTGGATTGCTTGGGCAGATGCGGCAAACTCGGAAGGGGGCGAGCTTGTCTTCCTGGTTTGAGAGGCGAGGGATTCTGGATACGCTGCGCCAGTTGCTTGCCGACAGTTCGGTTGAGGGATATCTGGTGGGCGGGTACGTGCGCGACCAGTTGCTGAAGAAGTGGACTCACGACCTCGATCTGGCCGTAGGAGGTGAGGCGATAGAGCTGGCAAGGCAGGTGGCGAACCTCCTGGGCGGGGCCTTCGTTCTCTTGGATGAAGAGCGGCAGACGGCGCGCGTGGTCCTACGTGATGGAGAAAAGCGCTACTATGTAGATTTCGCCAGCCTACGAGGCGGCGATGTACAGACGGACCTCGCGGGCCGCGATTTCACCATCAACGCTATGGCCATCGACCTCCAAGACACTGGATCTCAAGCTCAACTCATAGACCCCCACGGCGGCGAGCAGGATTTGGAGAACGAGGTGGTGCGAGCGGTGTCGGATAGCATCTTCTTCGATGATCCGGTTCGCCTCCTGCGGGCTGTTCGCCTGGAGGCAGAACTGGGGATGTTTATCGAACACGGTACCGCGCAATTGATGCAAAGGGACGCGCATCTCATCGAGGGGAGCTCTGCCGAACGGGCGAGGGATGAACTGTGCAAGACTCTGGGCACAGAGCGAGCTGAGGCAAGCCTGCGCCACCTGGATCACTTGGGTATCTTCTGCTTGCTGATCCCTGAACTGGAGGTTCTGCGAGGTGTCGAGCAACCTCCCCCTCATCACGAAGATGCATTCGAGCATTCTCTGTCTACAGTTGGGGGGTTGGATAGCGTATTTGAGGCCATAGAGTATTTGGTCGAAGGAGGGCGGCAGCCGGCGGCTGGGGATGACACGTCGGAGCGGGAGATGTGGGACCATTTCGGCGCCAAACTGGCCCCCTTTGCCCCGCACTTACTGGCTCACCTGAGGCAGAGGGTTGTGGATGAGCGCAGCCGGTCGATGCTGTTGAAGCTGGCTGGGTTGCTGCACGATTCAGGCAAGGGAACTACGGGCAAGGTGGATGAGGGGGGCCGCATCCGGTTTTTCGGCCATGCGGAGGAAGGACTGGCGGTGGCGGCTCGTGTTCTGAGACGGCTGCGCTTCGGAAACCGTGAGGTGAGGCTGGTGCAGACGGTGATCAGGCATCACATGCGGCCGCTACATCTTGCCAAGCAGGACAAGATCACTCCGCGGGCTACTCATCGCTTCTTCAGAGATACGCGAGGCACAGGTGTGGACGTACTCCTTCATTCGCTGGGCGATAACCTGGTCATCCGGCATCGCGGTGAACAGGTGGCTGAGTGGGCCAGGGTGTGTGACACCGTGGCGGAGCTGTTGAAGCGGTATTACGAGGAGTACGAAGAGGTGATCAGGCCACCATCGCTGGTCACCGGCCATGATCTGGTGAGCGGTCTTGGCATCGAGCCGGGTCCAGTTGTCGGTCGGCTGCTGCGGGCCATTCAGGAAGCGCAGGTCACTGGCGAAGTTTCAACTAAGGAGGAGGCGCTGCGCTTGGGAGAGATTGTCTTGGCGGAGGATAAGCAGTAGCTGCACAGTGCTGGGGACTGAACCCAACGTCGACATAGGAGCCACCAGGAAGGAGACTGGTGGCTCTCGCACATATGGCTTCTTGCCGTCGTGCTGCGGCAACTATGGGCGTCGTGGCATGTGGCGCGCGCTGCCGCCGTTGGCACCAGCCATCGCGCGTACAGAGCGCTACCACGTGCTGAGAATCTTGCGACCGTCAGAGGTCTCAAAGCCGTCCGCGATGATCGCCCAACCCCCACGCGATGGAGCGGAGGTTCAGGGCGTGGGTGGCACCTGAGCTGGCTCAGCGTAGGGCCCGGTGCGGAAGTTTTCCCAGTAGCCTCTGCTCTCCACCACCGAATAGGCGAAGATAGCCTGGCCTTGCGCGCCAGCTTGGCGGGCGATGTTTATGCGGGTCTCTATCTCGGAGAAGGAGTCGTAGTCAGCGTGGATGCCAGCGTAGATGTGACGCCCGTAGGATTCGTTGACGAAGTCGCGGGCGAGGATCTCGAAGCGATCTAGATAGTGCTGGACCGCTGTCCCATAGAGCATAGGAGCAAGGGCATCCACAGTGCCCAGTTGTAGCCAACCTCGTGAATCCTGAAAGTAGCCATTGTAGCCGTCATATTTCACGTTCTCGTAGCTGACCCAGCCCCACTTGTCCTGATAGATGGGCCACGCTGCTACCGTGAGGACCGCGTTGGGCCGCAGTCCCTCGACCTCGTCATGGAGAAGACTGACAAGCTCGGTGATCTGGGCGCGCTGCCAGTCCGCCCACGCGATAGGCTGGGCGTCTTGGAACCGCTGCTGGCTCACTGGATCATGCGAGTAGTAGGGGCCGGAGTAGCGCACGTAGTCCAAGTGCAGGCCGTCAACGTCGTAGTTCTGGAGGATATCCCGACAGACGGCAACGATGTGCTCACGTACCGCCGGGTGGCCAGGACTCGCCGTCAGATAGGAGGAATTGAGGCCCATTGGCGTACCATCCTCATGCCACTGCACCCATTCGTTGCCGTAGAGTTCGTTGAAGCGATGATACATGTGTTGGGGCACGGTATCTGCTCTGGGAGGTGTGGTCCCCAGCCAGACCGGGTAGACGTTGACGTATGCGTGCAGCTGTAGTCCTGCGGCATGGGCCTCCTCTATCGCTGTCGCCAGGGGGTCCCAGCCCGGATCCTGTCCCAGAGTGCCCGACAGGCGGTCGGCCCAGGGTTCGTATTGGGACAAATAATAGGCGTCGCCCTGACCGCGTACCTGGAAGAAGAGGATGTTGAAGTTGGCCTGCGCTGCTTTGTTGACAATGTTCTTCACATCTGCCTCGCTGCTGTACGACCAGCGAGGCACCCATAGGGCTCGCGCCTCGACCATGGGTGTGGGGAGTGGTTGGGACCGGTTGAAGAGAGCCAGTGGGAAGTAGGTGTGGTGGGAGGTGTTGGGATCAACTACTGTCACCGGGATAGTAAGAACTGGACTGCCCTGTTCTGAGAACCAGCCCATACCTCGATGAAGGAGATCCAGCTCGAGGAGATACTGGCCGGACTGCGCAGGAGCTTGTATGGCAGCGTCAGGTAACTCAACTGTGTGCCCGTAGGACGCATCGTGAGGTAGGGGACTCTCCGCCTGTCCAGGAATCACTCCGCCTTGCTCGTCGTGCCAGCGATAGCCGAGCGTCACCGCGCTCGTCCCCTCGGCTAGCCAGGTCAACGTGCCTGCATTCCTGATGGAAACGGACAGTGTTCTGGTATGGTTCGACAGCATCACCTGCGGCACATCATAGGAGAGATAATCGGCGACGTATGTAGGGGTGTAGGCCAGGATCTGGTTCCAGACCTGGGTTCGCAAAGAGGGCAGTTTCCCGTACAGGTAGTCGCCTGGACAAGCGGTAGCGTTGTAGTCCCTGTGCCCGGCTATGTTTTCTGTGACTCGATCGACGAAGAACGAGGTTTCGTTGGGGTTGATCAGGCTGCGGCTGCACTCCCAGGCCGACAGTTCTGACAGCCCGTCCAACAAGTCAGCGCTGGGTTGAACGCTATTGCTGGTATTGCCGTAGGTGCCCATGGCACAGATGCCCCCACTTCCATAGTTGTAGCTGTATGCGTGCCCTGCTACCACGTCTGTGCCACCGTACCGTCCCTCATAGATGTTGCCGTGCCAGTCCACAAGGTAGTTGTAGCCCACGTCTCCCCAACCCAGTGTTACTGCATGGTAGTAGTAGATGGCGCGCACCGTGGTCGGCGGCTCGGGGTCGTAGTTCATGGTCACACTATGGTGAATGAT
>CAZNMJ010000313.1:0-3916 GCA_964573815.1 uncultured Anaerolineales bacterium | reverse complement strand
CATCCCCACCTCCAGCCGGTAGCGGCCTGGCGGGATATCCGCCGGGAGCGTGATATCTCTTCGGTCGGGGATGACCACTTCTGTCGAGCGCCAATGACTGGTAGGATACAGGCCTCGAACCGGATAGCCGTCGCTTTGAGCCAGCAGGCTGCCCTTGCGGTCCACCAAGTGCACGAATACTGAATAGTCCAACCCAAGATACCTGGCGTAGTCGATTCCCTGCCAATACAAAGTCAATTCCAGTTCGTCACCAGCAGCACAGGTTCTGCGATTCAGATCCCAACCCCGAAGTGTGAATCTGTCCTCAAGGTTCGAGTCCATTACGCGCCGGATCGAGGGCTCCTCCTGCTCCATAGACCGGAAAACCAAGGCCCCCCTTTCATTGGAAGCCAGTTCCATCCTATCCCAGATCAGCTGAACAAAGTCCAGGTTGTATCTGCTCAAGAGCCTCCCCTCATCCGTGACAAACCAAACCTGCTCATGCTCATCCAGCACCTCCTCCATCTCCTGAACAGTCATGATCAGAGGCAGCCTGGTCACTGCCTCCACCAACCTGCCATCCTCCTCTAAGGCGTAGGTTTCGTACGCGGTTTGAATCGCGATGTAGTCGCACTGTTCCAAAGACACGAGACAGGCCATGGGAGCTACCGTCACCACGACGTCTCCATCCCGCCAATGATCAGCCACATACTCGAAAGCCAGATCATACCCCCACTCCTGGCGAAACCTCTGCCTATCCGCTATCGCAGCCACTCCCATCAGACCTACACCCGCCAGGACCAGCCCAAGTACCAACCATCGCTGAAAGGCCTCACCGCCAACCCTTGCGCGCTCAACAAGAAAGCCCAGGAACCGAACAGCGGTGGCACCCACGACCAAGGAGAAGATCGGCAGCAGAAACAAGACGTATCTTACTTCGCCTCCCCAGCCCGGCCCGAGGAGAAGAATGATTATGCCTGCGGCGGACAGTGACAAGACATACAGCAGCATCAGCCCTTCGTTCTGTCTGTCCGTATGAGTAAGCGAAAGAATCCCTGGACCCTCTTCCAAGGGGGAAGACTGTTCTGCGGATGGCTCCCAACGTCGAGGCATCCTATGTAGGGCCCGGGCTATCAAGTACCCCAAGCCGCCCAGGGCAAACAGGAGCAGCACAAAACCCCCGGGCGTGCGTCGAAAGAGTTTGCTGAACACTCCTAGGTTCTTGACGCCCAAGTAGATATGACCGAAGCCTGCCCACACCTCCTGGCTCAACGGAACAGCTCCAGGCATCGTCTCACTTTGGAGAAACAACGCCACCACCACTATGGCACCCGCCCCACAGACTAGAAAAACAAGGAGCACCCATTTTCGAGTGAAGAGGCCTGGTCCATGTGCCATCAGGGCAGCCAAGACAAACCCTGGCAGCAACAAGATAGTCTGCAAGTGGGTAAACAGAGCAAGTACCAGACAAAGCACAAAGAGCAGGCCGGGGCCGCGTGGTATTTGGTCTGCGTCTTCAGGCTGGATCATCCACCGATAGAACAGCAACACTGTCAGCGAGATCAGCAGCAAAAGAAGTGGATATGGCCTAGCACGTGCACCCCAGATCACAAGCTCAGAGTTGAGCGTCATAAGCGCACAAGCCAAGAGGCCCGCAGGCGCCGAGAACATCCGCTTTCCTACGCAAAAAAGCACAAGGACCGTTGCCACGCTTGTCAAGATACTGAGCGCCCGAGCGACAACAACGTCGAAGCCGAAGACGTGCAGGACAAGAGCCGCAAGGTCGCGAAAGAGAAGAGCATCAGCTCCAGGTCCCCACTGCAGAGGAGACATGGCCCCCTCTGTGATCCTGCGAGCGCTCCACAAGGTGATGAACTCGTCCCAGAAGGGGCTGGATGAAGCAGCGTACTGATACCCTGTAGAGAAGACCAGCCACATCAGCGACGTCAGGACAATGCCGACCACCACGGCGCGGAAGAGCCCTTCGTGACGTGCAATATCCTTCCTCAACGGCTTTGTGGGTCGTCGATACACCACTGATCTTCCTAACCGATGTCTAACAATCCAGCTGCTCAGGAGCTGTCCGGCAGCTCCAGACGTCGATGTTCAGAGAAGCACTGGCCCGAACGATGGGCGGCAGAGAATGAAGCGCGCCCACCAAACGCTACGCGGCCTGGTTCCGGGGTCCACTGGCCAGGCTCAAACCGCCGAGCAGATAATTGATCCGAGATATGACAAGGCACGTCCACATCGGAAGCGTGCCGCCACAGAACGGGACTGCACAGGGCAAGATAATGGACCTATCAGTCCCGGGGTACTCGGCTGGTATTGTAGTCCAACTCGTTTGTCACATCAATGAACGCGTAAGGGCGACTCCAGGTTGAGAAGTAGCTGTCGTCCTGGAGCAACCCGCAGTCCGTACCGAAATAGAGATCCAATATCACTCCAAAGGTGTTTACCGGGGTGATTCCAGCATACAGCTCTGTGCTGCCCTTGCCCGGCAGGTAGTACGCATTCAGTATGGAAAGTCTCTCTTTCAAATCCGTGTCGTATGGATCGCCCCAGTCAAGCCTCGATCCCGGACCGTGGTCAGACTGCAAGATGATGATCGGAGGTTCCGCCGACCGTGATAGAATCTCATCCAGCGTCGACTGAAGCCTACGGTTGGTGTACATCAATTGGTCCACATAACTCCTCAAGTACTCATCGCGCGTAAGGCGCCCTTCCTTGATCACATGGTTCCCATCCTTGAGCGTAAACCCAAACCCAGGATCAATGGCCTCACCGTCCCACCCCAGCACAAATGGAGGATGGGGTGCTATAATATGCGCGAAAACAAACACGGGACCCTCGAGTTCCGTCGCGTCCGCCAGATGGTCAAATGTGTACAGGATCCTTTCTCTCTGCAAACCGTACCTATCGAACATATCGTGCCAGTCACCAAGCCCGAGCGCGCGTCCCACGAAGGGAATAGGCGTCATCTCGATGAGGTCACCCTCGAACTCCCCCGGCGTCCAGCGGGCGGCCATGTAAACGTCAGCGCTCGTGACCTCTGTGGCAAAATAGCCAGATGCGAATGCCACGATAGTGTACCCGCGTTGCTTGAGAAAGCGGAAGACCGTATTGTCGCGAATTGCGTCGGCCAGCGGGCCGCGCCGGCGATAGTCCGTGCCAACGCGCTTTGCCACATCATCGAGATACTTCAAGTTCAGGGACGAAGCCAGCGAAAGGGTAGTCTGGCAGTAGTTGGCTCTACTCCTGTCAGCGACATAGAAGCCCTGACTCGCCAGGTGGTCGAGAAATTCGCTATTGTCGTACTCGTATATCTCCTGGAGCACATCCCCTCTGGCATATCCATCCACGATGATGTAGTAGATATCGGGAAGCGCTGTTTCGCCGGACAAATCCGCCGGTGGAATCTCTGCGGTCTCCCCGCCAACGTCGCCAGGAACCGCCAATCTGGCACTGGTCTCATAGATCGCGATGTTCGTGATGCTGATCACAATCGCGGCCCCAGCCACGACGTTCGCGATGTTGGTGAGGTTATGTAGACTCCTCCGCGTCCTGACGATGAAGTAGACCGGGACAGCGAAGACCGCCCCTGACGTAAGCAGGACGAACTGTCGTACCTCAACCGCAGAGATCCCCAGCCGTACCAGCGAGCCCTCGATCCAGTCCACCCGAGCAATCAAAGCCTTCGTGGCCTCGAAAAGGTTCTCGTATGAGAAGAGTAGGAGAAACAAAAGCGATATGATGAATCCCGCCTTTCTTTTGTCCTTCATTACAAAACTCAGGCCAAGCCAAGACACGGCCGCGAGGCCAACCACGAGAGCCACGGGTAGCAGAGTCACGGTTGCGGGGAATTGATCGATGTTGTACGCGAAGAGAAACAGTATCGGGAATACCGCGAACAGAAAGGGGTGAATAACGAGCGATT
>CAZNMJ010000312.1:0-3920 GCA_964573815.1 uncultured Anaerolineales bacterium | reverse complement strand
ACCCTGGCCCTGCTGGCAGGGATCATCGTCTTGGCGCTGTCTGCCGCCTGGGTGGTTCTACCCAGCAACCCGGGAATTCACGTCCACCTGGGCCCCATCAATGTAGACCGTGACATCGAGTTGCGCAGGGGACTGGATCTCCAGGGGGGGTTGCAGGTGCTGCTGGAAGCGGACCTGCCCCCTGAGGAGAGCGTCGATCCTCTTGCCCTGGACGCCACCAGGGCCATCATCGAGCAGCGGGTGAACAGCCTGGGGGTCTCCGAGCCCCTGATCCAGCTGTCGGGCAGCCGCCGGATCATCGTCGAGCTGCCGGGCATCGAGGACCCAGAGCGGGCCATCGAGACTTTCGGCGAGACGGGCCTCTTGGAGTTCATCGATGCTGGATACACCTACTTGCCACCGGGAATGATAGTGAGGACAACAGAGGAGGTAGCCCCTGGCGCTGTCATCACGCCTACTGCAACCATCACACCGACGACAGTGCCGACGCCTACCGCTGTGCTCACGTCGACCCCTCCGGCGACCGTCACGCCATCACCCGTGTTGAGCCCCACAATCCCTGTCACTCCCACCGTTGCCCCCAGCCCAGAGGAGCCTGTGCACGAGACGATCATGACGGGACGCCACCTGAGTGAGGCTGGCATCGGGTTCGACCAGGTGGGGCTGATGGAAATCCGTTTTCAGTTGAACGATGAGGGTGCTGCGCTCTTTGAGGGATACACCAGGACGCATGTGGGAGAGAACATGTGTATCGTGTTGGACAAGGAGGTGGTGAGCTGTGCCAGAATCAACGAACCGATTCCGGGCGGATCCGTCCGCATCACCAGGGAAGGCGGCTTTCCGCCAGAGGAGGCAGAGAGCATCGTCATCCGGCTGCGCTACGGCGCCCTACCCATCCCCTTGCGCGTGGAGACAAACCGTACCGTCGGTCCTACGTTGGGCGAGGACTCCCTGCAGAAGAGCCTCATCGCCGGGGCCATCGGTCTGGGTATAGTCGTACTCTTCATGCTGCTCTACTATCGGCTCCCAGGACTGCTGGCAGATGTGGCACTCATGATCTATGTGGCTATTGTGCTGGCGCTTTTCAAGCTGATACCGGTGGTTCTCACCCTTCCGGGCATCGCCGGCTTCATACTCTCTGTGGGTATGGCGGTTGATGCCAATATACTAATCTTCGAACGGATGAAGGAGGAGCTGCGGGCCGGGAAGGGGTTGGGCCTGGCCGTGGAGCAGGGTTTCAGCCGCGCCTGGCCGTCCATTCGCGACTCCAACTTCTCGACCATCATCACCTGTGCCATACTCTTTTGGTTCGGCTCCTATTTCGGTGCCAGCGTGGTCAAAGGGTTCGCCCTCACATTGGGCGTCGGCGTCGTGGTCAGCATGTTCACTGCCATCATGGTCACTCGTACTTTCCTACGGCTGACCATTGACCTGGACCGGGTCAAGCACCATCGCTGGTTCGGGGTGTAGGGAATAGGGATGCTGGACATAGTAGGCAGGCGCTACCTATATTACCTCATTTCGGCCGTGGTCGTCGTCCCCGGACTGATATCCCTGATTCTCTTCGGCCTCAATTTCTCTATAGACTTCACCGGGGGATCGATACTGGAGCTGCAGTTTGAGCAAGCCGTGGTAGTTCAACCTGCCCAATTGAAGGAACTCTTTGGCGAGTATGGCTTTGGTGACACCATGGTGCAGAGTTCGCCCGGGAACATCTTCCTGATTCGCAGCAAGACGCTGGATGCAGAGACTAAGGGGAAGATCCAGCAAGACCTAGAGGAGCGGTTTGGAAGCTTCACCGAATTGCGTTTCGAATCGGTTGGCCCGGCGGTGGGGGGCGAGGTGCAGCGACGGGCCTACATAGTCGTGGGCGTGGCGGCGGTGGCCATCCTGATCTACATCTCTTTTGCCTTTCGCCATGTGATGAGGCCGGTGCGATACGGGACCTGCGCCATCATCGCCATGGTGCACGACATTTTCGTGGTGGTGGGGCTCGCCTCCATCCTTGGTTGGCTGCGCGGTTTTGAGGTGGATGCTTTGTTCCTGACGGCCCTCTTGACTGTGATCGGCTTCTCGGTGCATGACAGCATCGTCGTGTTCGACCGCATCCGAGAGAATAGCAAACGATACGCTGGCCGACCCATCGAGGATGTCGTCAACCATAGTATAATCCAGACCTTGGACCGTTCCATCAATACGCAGCTGACCGTGGTCTTCACCCTGACGGCCTTGCTACTCTTTGGCGGCATCACCATCAGGAGTTTTGTGTTGACGCTTCTGATCGGCATCATCAGCGGTACCTACTCGTCGATCTTCAACGCCAGTCCGCTGCTGGTGGAGTGGGAACGGAGGCCAGACTTCTTGCTCTACACGCTCTCGGCCTTGATCCCGCCTGGCGGCCTCGTCGCTGGGCTCTGGCTGCTGTTCAGGGGGAGCGACACATCTCGACCGTGGGCCCGAGGGTGCCTATTAGCGGCGCTCGCAGGGGCGGTTGTGATCACAGTGTTGCTACTTCTGAGGGGAGTGATCCACTCGTGAGGAGGTGAGGCGGGGGAGGTGATGCCAACTGAGAGAAGAAGCATGGCTCGCGAAGCAGGGCGCAGGGGCATAGGCTATTCTGATGCCTTGATTGAAGCTAGAATTGATGAGGTAGAGTGAAGTAAGGGAGGTAGCAAGTGGACAAGAGAAAGAAAGCGTTGACGGTGTTGTTGAGCGTTGCCGTCTTGGTTTCGCTCACGTTGGCCTGCATGCCGGGGCTTCCTGGCGGCGGGACAACCGAGGAGGAGACGCAGGCACCACCTCCTCCAGGGGAGACGGCTGCGCCGGCGGAGACGCCAGAGCCGCCCCCTCCACCTGAGGAACTGCCCTTCGAACTGGACGTGGAGGCTCTGCAGGGCCTCAGTTCGTACGCTTACACCCTTCATATCGATGGGCTAAGTACCATCGAAGGGCAGGCGCAGGAAGTCTTGCTCGATATGGAGGGAAAGCGCCAGACCGAGCCCACAAGGGCGGAGCAACTGGGCTTCTCCAGCGTGACGGATGGTGAGTCCACCAGCATCGAGATCATCTACATCGAGGAGCAAGGCAAGTTGTGGATGCGAGAAGGCGGGGATCCCTGGCAGGAGATCCCAGTCGTGGATGACTCTATGCTCGAGATGTTTGACATGTTCAGCATGCTCTACTGGTGGGAGACCTTCTTCACCGGCGACCCCGAGGACGCGCAGTACTTGGGGCAGGAGATGATGAATGGCGTTCAGTCCCATCACTACCGAACTGCCGAGGGGACTGCCTGGGGAGCCGCTATGGCTGGCTGCACCTTCGCCTCGGTGGAGGACAATATCTGGGTGGCCGTGGATGGAAAGTTCCCAGTCAAGAGGGAGGCTGAGGCCTCTGTGAATTGTCTGGATGAGAGTGGTGAAGTGCACTTCCTGATGGAAATCCGGAACGTCAACCAGCCGCTCGACATCAGCCCACCGATGTAGGTGAGAGGTTGTGGGGTCAGCGTGATGCATACGCTGACCCCACTTTTTTCGGTCGCTTGTCGTGGTAAGGGCACAGATCCGGTCAGGCATTGGACTGGCCACACTCCTGATTCTGGTCGCATGCGGGGGCGGAGGTGTGGTAGATGAGAGCATACCTTCTCCTTGTCTCAGCTCGTTGGATTACGGTCGCAGTCCGGGAGTCCTCATTGTCGAGGCAGACACATACGGTGGCCTGACGCCTCCGCCGACGGGGAGGCACGTGGCGGAAGTGAGTATCTACGGCGACGGATTCGTGGTTCTGGCCAGCGATGAGCAGTCTAGCGTGGGAACAGATCGGGTGGTCAGGACGGGGCATATCAGCGAAGAAGAACTCGCAGAGCTTCTGAGCTTCATCGCTGGTACGGGGTTCTTCGAACTCGACGAGCAATATATGCCCTC
>CAZNMJ010000311.1:0-3923 GCA_964573815.1 uncultured Anaerolineales bacterium | reverse complement strand
GAGACACAGAGCATCGCCGTCAAGAACGGGATTGTAGAAGGTGTCGCTCTGGACTCAAGCCAAGGCTTCGGGGTACGAGTCATTGCAGACGGTGCTTGGGGGTTTGCGTCCAGCGCTCGCATCGATCGGGAACAGGTGGACAAGATCACCGCGCTCGCCATTGAAGTGGCTAAGGCCAGCGCTCTGGTGAGAGGAGAGCCAATAGACCTGGGCCCCCGAGAAGCCCACAAGGACACATATCGTACCCCCATAGAGTCAGATCCGTTCCAGGTCTCGTTGGACGAGAAGATCGATCTGCTGCTGGCCTGCGACGAGGCGATGCGCAGGGCTGAGGGAGTGGCCGTCGCCGAGGGGAACATGCTATTCATCCGAGAGAAGCAACTCTTCGCCAGCAGCCAGGGCAGCTTCATCGAACAAGAGATTCTCGAGACCGGCGTGGGATTGGTGGCCACGGCTGTGGACGAGGATGAAGTCCAGACACGCTCCTACCCCAACACCTTTGGCCGGCATCAGGGAACAGCGGGATACGAGTTCATCGAGAGATACGACCTGCTAGGCAACGCGGAACGCCTTGGCGAGGAGGCCGTGGCCCTGCTTTCTGCCCGCCAGTGTCCCAGCGGTGTCACGACGCTCATCCTGGGCCCCACCCAGTTGGCCCTGCAAGTCCACGAGTCATGTGGTCACCCGACGGAGTTGGATCGCGTCCTGGGGACCGAAGCCGCCTACGCTGGAACCAGTTTCTTGACCCCAGAGAGGCTGGGAACCTTCCGCTATGGCTCCGACATCGTCAACATCACTGCCGACGCCACCATACCCGGGGGACTGGGAACCTTCGGATACGATGATGAGGGCGTCCTCGCCCAGAGAACCCATTTGGTCAAGGATGGCACCTTCGTCGGCTACCTCACATCTCGGGAGACCGCGAGCAGGTTGGGAAAGCGAAGCAACGGCACTATGCGCGCCGACGGTTGGAGCAACATCCCCTTGATCCGCATGACCAACATCAATCTTGAACCTGGAGAATGGGAACTGGATGACCTCATTGCTGACACCGATGAAGGCATCTACATGGAGATGAACAAGAGCTGGAGCATAGACGACAAGAGGCTCAACTTCCAGTTCGGTACGGAGATTGCCTACGAGATCAAGAACGGCAAGTGGGGCGAACTCCTGAAGAACGCCACCTATGCAGGTATGACGCCCCAGTTCTGGGGTTCCTGCGACGCCATATGCAACGATAAATACTGGGAGGTATGGGGCACACCCAATTGCGGCAAAGGCCAGCCCGCTCAGGTAGCTCATGTTGGACATGGGGCGAGCCTTGCTCGCTTTCGACACGTCCAAGTCGGCGTGATGAAGTAGCTGTGAGGCAAAGGAGAAACCATGCTGGGTGAAGACAAGATACGAGAGAGGATCGAATACACCCTCTCCATCTCGAAGGCGGACCAGACAGAGGTCGCCTTTATAGGGGAGACTGAGCAGCTGACTCGTTTCGCCAACTCCCACATACACCAGAACGTGGCCAAGGAGGACTTGGATTTTCGCGTACGAGTCGTGGTCGGCAAGAAGATAGGGATCGCCTCCACCAATGACCTGCACGACGCCTCTCTGGAGCGAGCGCTGGAGTCAGCGATGACGGCGGCCAGGTTCCAGCAAGACAACCCCGACTTCATTTCTCTCCCCGAGCCGCAGACCGTCGAGGAGATAGACGGCTTCGTCGAGGCTACCGCGGCGTGCACTCCGCAGAAGCGAGCCGAGGCTGTGAGAAGCATCTGTCTCCCGTCACGAGAGCACGCCCTAAACGCTTCAGGCGCCTTCGCCACCAGGGGCTTCGAGTATGCCGTCGGTAACTCCCTGGGTGTGTCCGCCTACTACCCGACCACGCTGGCAGACCTACGCGCCGTGATCATGAGCGACACCGGTGCCGGCTATGCCGCAGCAGCCTCTCTGGACGTGGAAGAGATCGATGCCGAAGCAGTGGGGCAAGAGGCGATCGACAAGGCGCTGCGCAGCCGCAATCCAGTGGATGTGCCGCCCGGGGACTATACAGTTATCCTCGAAGAGTATGCGGTTAGCCTATTGCTGACGTATCTGGCATACATGGGCTTCGGCGCCCAGGCACTTCAAGAAGGCCGTAGCTTCATGGCGGGAAAGCTAGGAGAGAAGGTGGCGGGGGAGAACGTGACCATTTGGGATGACGGCCTTCACCCCAAGAACCTCCCCATGCCCTTCGACTTCGAGGGTGTTCCCAAGCAGCGAGTCGATTTCATCACCAATGGTGTAGCCAGGGGAGTAGTGTACGACAGCTACACAGCTGGCCGCGAAGAAGAGAAGGAGTCGACGGGTCACGCCCTACCAGCCCCCAACAACATCGGCCCATTCCCTTGGAACGTGGCTATGGATCCTGGTGACGCCACCATGGACGAGATGCTGGCCTCCACAGATCGAGGGCTGTGGGTGACTCGTTTCCACTACGTCAGACCGGTTCATCCCCTGAAGACCGTCGTCACTGGCATGACCCGTGATGGGACGTTCCTGATCGAGGACGGAGAACTCGTGGGGCCGGTCAAGAACTTGCGCTTCACGCAGAGCATCCTGGAAGCCCTGTCCGCGGTGGAGATGATCGGTCAGGACACCAAGATCGGTCGAGAGGGCTTCATGGAGAACTTCATCGGGGGCGTTCGCGTGCCGGCCCTGAAAATCGGTAGATTCACCTTCACCAGCGCCACCGAATTCTAGCCGGAGAACAACATCTTCACCCTAAATCCACCCCTAAGCTCGCCTGCTCGCCCATACCGAGACTAGGGTGCTATTGTCGCGATTGGTTGACAATCGGCTGGCAGGTGAATACCGCCGATACGGCGTCTTCTCGTTGACGTTAATCAGCTCAGGTTGACGCCAGCTCGGCCGTAGTCTTACCATCGTACCACACCCTCCGTTGCACTCCTACGTCGAAGCCTCTAGCCGGCCTTCATCAGACCGGAGGCTTTGTGCACGAGATTGCGTGCCACCGGGGCACAGTCGCAAATTCGTAACCGCACTCGCACATGGGTGTTAGTATGTCAGTAGTGGGAGCGACTGTTCCAGGTGCCCTATCGGTCAGGAAACGGGCCTCAACATGAGCGCAGACGGTATCCAGCTTCGCGTTGACGGCGTATTCCTCAGCTTCGCGGGGACCAGCGCCCTATCGAACGTGAGCCTTGAGGGTCGGTACGGCGAGATCCTGGCCATCATCGGCCCCAACGGCGCTGGCAAGACCAGCCTCCTCAACTGCATCAATGGGTTCTACAGACCCGACCACGGAGCGATCATCTATGAAGGGCAGGACATCACTCGGTTGGCACCGCACAAAATCGCCAGACTGGGCATCTCTCGCACATTTCAGAATATCGCCCTCTACACCGGTATGAGCGTCTTGGACAATCTGATGGCGGCCCGACACGTGCACATGAAACACGGCATGCTCGCTGGCGCCCTCTACTTCGGGCCGGCGCTAAAGGAGGAGGTGGAGCACCGGCGCGTGGTGGAGGAGATCATTGACTTCCTAGAGATGGAAGCTGTCCGGAAGAAGACGGTTGGCACACTACCTTACGGCCTGCGCAAGCGTGTGGAGCTGGGGCGAGCGCTGGCGCTGGAACCGAAGCTACTTCTGCTTGACGAGCCTATGGCCGGAATGAACGTCGAGGAGAAGGAGGACATGGCCCGCTTCATCCTGGATATACACGAGCGACAGAGAGCCACGACTCTCCTCATCGAGCATGACATGGGGCTCGTAATGGACATCGCTGACCGGGTCGCTGTACTTGATTTCGGCCTTAAGATTGCCGACGGTGCGCCCGACGAGGTAAGGAGCGACCCCAAGGTCATCCAGGCTTACTTAGGACAGTAGACGAGTTCAGCGCTAGCGTGGACGCGATGGAGCA
>CAZNMJ010000310.1:0-3982 GCA_964573815.1 uncultured Anaerolineales bacterium | reverse complement strand
TCCCAGGGAGGAGCATCCCGAGGCGGCGGAGCTCTGGTTGCGGTAGGGCGCACATTTAGACCTCGGAGGTTTCCAAAACCTCCGAGGTCTCGGTCGTAGGGCGGCTTCAAGTCGTCCAAACTGGAGGGTGAGCTATGATCGAAGAAGACAAGAAGAGCCAGAAACCGGTTGGCACCCGCGAATGGTACGATTTCGTGGGTCAGCTCGCAGACGCGGTGCCAGGCATGCACCTGGGAGGACACGACGCCACGAAGGCGCTTGCTAGCCTGTGCCATCTGGACGCGACAAGCCGGGTTCTCGACGTCGGCTGCGGCCCCGGGAGCACGGCCTGTTTCATTGCTGAGCAGTATGGTTCACGTGTCCAGGGCATCGACATATCCGAGGTGATGATTGCCAAGGCCAAAGAGAGGGCGCGTCGGCGTGGACTAGAAGACATAGTTGAGTTTCGGGTTGCCGACGCGTTCGAGCTGCCTTACGACGACGACTCGTTTGACGTGGTGATCGTTGAGTCCGTCCTGACGCCGCTACCTGGCGACAAGAAGGAGGCACTGAGGGAGATGGTGAGAGTTGTCCGACCCGGGGGGCGTATTGGGGCCAATGAATCCACCGTCGATCCATCAGCGCCGGAAGAGTGGCTGGCACTGCTCGCCGACCATCCAGCCATATACGGGTACTTCACGCCGCAGACGCTGCGCAGCTTGTTCGAGGAATCGGGACTGCAAGTGGTGGAGATGATCGAGGCCCAATACGTGGATACCCCCAAGGTGCTCAAGGACATGGGGGTACGTGGCGTGCTGTCCTTCATGATCCGAGCCTATCCCAAGATCCTGGTCCAGTTGCTGCGCGATGCACGGTTCAGGAAAGCGAGCCGGATCGATGACGCAATCACGAAGCGGGGCAAGGAGTACATGGGCTATGCCTTGATCGTTGGGCAGAAAGCTGAATAGTGTCCGTGCTGCCCGTGGAGGGGCGGGTAGGTTGTACTCCCAAGGGAGCGGCGCCCAACACCGGGTTGGAGCTGACCCACAGAACTGGGCTCTGGGGAGACCGGCGATTTACCAAGGGGACAGAGTGTCGCTGCCACCACTCTTCAGACCTCGGAGGTCTCAGGAGTACGGCATGCCGTGCGGCTACGTCGTGTGACAGAGAACTCTCATGGGGCCGTGAGGCCGTTGATTGCGCCTTCCTAGCACTCGCAGCTGGGGCACACCTGAGCATCAGACCTCCGAGGTCTCGGGACGCGATGTCTATCGCTGAAGCACTCCACGCTCGCTCCGGCGTCATGCCGTTGATACCCCCTAGGACTCGCGGGCGATCTCCACCGGGCTGCGCACCTCGCGGCCTTTGGTCATCGCACCTTCGCCTAGCACTTCGCCATCCACAAGTTCTCTGGAGCTGTTCAGGTAGCCTGCGCGCCTGCTGCCCAAGATTGGGAGTGCGGGAGGACCATCGTTACCAGTCAGACTTTGCACCCATTTCGGCGCGGACACTGGTTGTCGACACGCATCGTCAACCGTGGTATAATTCTACATGAGGAAGGTCAGGCTCGGAGGCGCATGGCCATGGTTTCACGGAACGAGAAATACGTCATCAACGAGCATGGCGAGCGCGTCAGCGTGTTGCTCGACATAGATGACTACCGGCGGATTCTGCAGGATCTGGAGGAACTTGAGTCGATTCGAGCGTACGATGCGGCCAAGTCGTCGGACGACGAGATCATTCCTTTTGAGCAGGCAGTGGAAGAAATCGAGAGATCGCGTGAATGACGTACTCGCTGTTCATCCTGCGTCGCGCCCAGAAGGAGTTGTCGGCGCTGCCAATAGAGTCGTACGAGCGTGTCAAACAGGCAATCCAGGGGTTGGGTGACGATCCGAGGCCAGCTGGCTCCAAGAAGCTGACTGGCCGCGAAGGATGGCGGATTCGCGTCGGGGATTATCGCGTTATTTACGAAGTCGATGACGCATCTGCGTCGGTGACTGTCCTACATATCGGCCACAGGCGAGATGTCTATCGGTGAAGCACGCCAGGCTCACTCCGCCGTCAGGCCGTTGATCTCGTCCTCGTAGCACTCGCAGGCGGTACGCACCTCGCGGCCCTTGGTCATGATCCCTTCGTAGGACTGCTCCGCGGCGCGGGCGCGCCAGCCCGAGAGAATCATGGGGTGAGTGCCATCGGCGGGGATCCACTCTCCGTTGTACTTGCGTGCGAAGTGCAGGTGGCTAGCTGTTGAGTAGCCGCCCTCACAGGACGCAAAACCCAGGGGCTCGCCTTCTTCAAGGAAGGTACCGACCGGCAGCGGTGCCTCGGTGGCCACGTGCATGTACATCAGGTTCCAGCCCGTCTCCTCTCGGCCGTCCTCGTCCAAGTCTTGCACGACAAGGCCCGTTACCCTGCGTGACACCACTCCCGAGGCAGCAGCCACCACCCATTCCTCCGTCGCCGTCTGGCAGCCCACGCGACCCGGAGGCACGAAATCCAGGGCGGCCCAGGCGCTGCCGTCGTTCCAGCCTCCGTGGGGACCACCTGTCAGGTACCAGGTGTGTCCCCTCTGCCAGGGCAGGCGCAGCTGGAGTAGGTCGAGGTCTGGCGGCACGACCGGGTCCAGCGACCGGGAGAAGGGATCGCCGAACAGCCCCTTGTAGGTGGCGATGAAGGAGTCAGACCCTTCGCCGCAGAGAGTCTGCCACTGGTCCCACGTGGCATCGTAGGCCAGGTAGCGTTGCACTGCGGCAGTGGCCGCGCTGATAGCTGGTGCGTACTGGGCCTCTTTGCCATCGGCGAGGCGTATCACCTCCCTGCCGCGGCCTTTCCAATCGTAGTAGCCCCAGTTCAGCTCATCGGTGGCCCAGGCGAGGTGGTAGAGAAGAGTCCCCTGCAATGCCTCGGTCTCACCCAGCGGGTGCTCCAAAGCCCAGGCTGAGGGAGCGGGGTTGTCCACCCAGCCGCTCTGGAACTCGATCATGGCCAGGAGAAGACGTGGGCCCACGCTGTAGCGCTGGGCGATCAGTTCCACGATCTCCGGCCCACTGAGCAACTCGCCGTCCACCAGTTCCTCGTAGCTGTTGAGGTAACCCGGGCGCGTGGCGCAGAAAGCCTCCACGTCGAAATCTAGATAGGCAGGTCCGTAGACGAACTCGCTGTCGGGCAAGAGGAGCGTATCCGGGCCTGTTGGCAGCTCCATGGAGGGGATGATCAGTCGCTGGCCGATCTGGAGGCTGCGAGCGTCGTCGATGTCGTTGGTCTCGGTCAAAACCGCGGTGGTGCAGCCTAGGGTGGCGGCGATGAAGTCCAGGGTTTCGCCGGCCTCGATGATGTGCACGTAAGGTGCGGGGGTGGGCGTGGGCCAGGACCTGGTTCGTGGAGAGGCGGCCATGGCCGTCGACGAAGGTGAGACTGAGCTGACGGAGGCCTCGGGCGTCGGCCGGGTGCGAGCGCAGGCCAGCATGGAGCCGATGGTGAGGAGGATTATCAGACCGGGGAAGAGCCACCGACATAGCGGACTTTGAGGGTAACAGACGCGCCATCTCGACAGGTAGCTCCGGCTGTTGTCGTGGCCTTCAGCCTTATTCCGCGTTGCCTTGTCCCACATCGCCGCTGATCTGCTCCCCCTTCGCTATCAAAGCCGCCACACGGTCGGTGGATAGCGAGATCCTCCTATACACAACGATTATAGCCGATGCGCCCGTTCCGGCAAAGGCGACCTTCGCGGGGGACCAGAGCGGTCGGCGTACTTCTTGACAGCCGTGGGGCTTTCTCGTAGACTTCTTTGAGTGGGCGAAGGCGATCCTTGAGCAGAGGAATGCTCGTACTGTGAGGACCTTCACTTGGGTCATGCTTGGGAAGGATGGTATGGGACTGCAGAGCCTGAAGCGAGGAGCTGGGCGCCTGGCAATAGCGGCAAGCAATGTCTACGTGGCGGCGCTGCTAGTTCTGGTGGCCCTGCATAGACTGTTGCCTGAGGGGCCCTGGTGGGTGAGATTGG
>CAZNMJ010000309.1:0-3995 GCA_964573815.1 uncultured Anaerolineales bacterium | reverse complement strand
GGGGGCATGGCCAACACCTTTCTCAAGGCTCAAGGGCACGAAGTTGGAGAATCTCTGGTGGAGGACGAGAGCCTCGCCACGGCGCGGGAGATACTGGAACAGGGGCGTGACAAGTTGGTACTACCCGTGGACGCCGTCATCGCCGATGCCTTTGCCGCAGACGCAGACGCGAAGACCGTGAGCGTCGACCAGGTGCCGCCCGATTGGCGCATCCTGGATATCGGTCCTCAGACCCTCAGTATCTTCAGAGAGAAACTGGCACCGGCCAAGACAGTGGTCTGGAACGGTCCCATGGGCGTGTTCGAGTTCCCCAGGTTCAGCACCGGCACCGTCGCTTTGGCCAAGATCCTGGCCGAGACGGCGGCCAACACGATCGTGGGAGGAGGCGATTCCGTAGCGGCGCTGCAAGAGGCGGGTCTGGTGGACAAGATGAGCCACGTGTCGACGGGCGGCGGAGCGTCTCTGGAGTTCCTCGAAGGCAAGAGCCTCCCTGGGGTGGCGGCTCTGGACGACAAGGAGAACGAATCCGCCGGTGAGTGATCAAGAGATCATCTCCCAACTGGTGATTCCCAACACGTCCAAGATCGTCCTGCTGCTACTGGACGGCCTAGGCGGAGCACCCATGCATCCGGGCGGCCAAACTGAGTTGGAGACGGCGCACACACCCCACATGGACGCGTTGGCTGCGGAGGGTATCTGCGGCCTTCATGACCCCATCGGCCCAGGCATCACGCCGGGAAGTGGCCCGTCTCACCTTGCCCTTTTCGGATACGATCCTGTGAGCCACCAGATTGGGCGAGGCGTACTAGAAGCCCTCGGCATTGGCTTCGACCTGCGGGCCGACGATATGGCTGCACGAGGCAACTTCTGCACCGTGGACGAGAATGGATTGATCACTGACAGAAGGGCGGGACGCATTTCCACAGAGAGAAGCATCGAACTCATCGAGCTGCTCCGCACCATCAGTCTGCCCGATGTGGAAGTGTTCGTCGAACCGGTGAAGGACTACCGGCTCGTGCTGGTTCTTCGGGGCGAGGAACTCTCTGGCCCGCTCACTGAAACCGATCCTCAGAAGCTAGGGGCGGCTCCGCTACCTGTGGAGGCGCTCAGCCCCGAAGCCGAGCGCGCCGCTGACCTCTTCAACCAATGGATCGGGAAGGCGCGTGACATACTGGCCAATCTCCATCCAGCCAACATGGTGACACTGCGGGGCCTGGACAAGAACCCTGGCCTGCCTAGTATGGAGCAGGTTTACGGGTTGCGAGCAGCAGCCATCGCCGGCTACCCCATGTACCGCGGTGTTTCCAAGCTCGTGGGTATGGAGGTGTTACCCACGGGCGACACCATCCAAGAGGAACTGGATACGCTGAAGGCCCATTGGGCAGACTACGACTTCTTCTTCTTCCACGTGAAGAAGACCGACAGCGCAGGAGAAGACGGCAACTTCGACCAGAAAGTCGCCCTCGTTGAGGAGGCCGACCGTTTGTTGGTGCCGGCGATCCGCGAACTGGAACCCGACGTGTTGATCATCACCGGAGATCATTCCACGCCGGCCTTGCTGCGTGCCCACAGTTGGCACCCAGTCCCATTCCTCTTGTATTCCAGGTACTGCCGGCACGACGATGTGCAGGAGTTCTCCGAGCGGGCATGCGCCAGAGGGGCACTGGGGCGCTTCCCGGCAACAGACATCATGCCTCTGGCGATGGCCAATGCCCTTCGCCTGACCAAGTTTGGTGCTTGACAGGGTACTTCTCTCCTCGCCCCAATACAGACCCAAACCACGAGAAGGAGGGACCATATGGCCCAGCAGGTGAATCCCCGTATCTTTCGCCAATACGACGTGAGAGGAGTCGTCGACGACGATTTGACGGAGAGCGTGGTGGAAGAACTCGGCAAGGGATATGGCGCCTACATGAGGCGCCAGGGCAAGAAGAAGGTGAGCGTCGGGTATGATGCTCGTCCAAGCTCCCCCGGATTCCGCGATGCGCTGATCAAGGGCATCTTGTCCACGGGCATCGATGTCGTGGATGTGGGCATGCTACCGACGCCGACCTTCTACTTCTCCCTATTCCATTTGGAAGTGGAAGGTGGAGTGATGATCACCGGTAGCCATAACCCGCCCGAGTTCAACGGCTTCAAGCTAGCCGTCGGTCGTACCACGATCTACGGTGATGAGATTCAGAAGGTGCGTAAGATCATCGAGGCCGCCGACTACCCTAGCGGAGATGGAGAACTGGAACAGCAAAACGTCAAACCCGCCTACTTGGAGACTCTGAAAGAACGGATAGGGCCCTTCCAGAAGAAGGTCAGACTCGTCGTGGACGCCGGAAACGGCGTGGCGGGTATGTTCTGCCCCCAACTCCTCCAGGATTTGGGCGCTGAAGCCCACGGCCTGTACTGTGAAGTCGATGGTACGTTCCCCAACCACCATCCGGATCCCACCGTGCCCGCCTTCTTGACCGATCTCATCGCCAGGGTGCTGGAAGAGAAGGCCGACCTGGGAATGGCTTACGATGGCGATGGTGATCGCTTGGGAGTGGTTGACGAAGAGGGAAACATCATTTGGGGCGACCAGCTTCTGATTCTGTTCTCCCGCGAAATCCTGGCCCGCCAGCCGGGAGCCCCCATCATCTTTGAGGTCAAGTGCTCCCAGGCCTTAGCCGAAGAGATCGAGAAGGCAGGGGGCGTGCCTATCATGTGGCGCACGGGCCATTCTTTCATCAAGAAGAAAATGAAAGAGGAGAATTCACCTCTGGCTGGCGAGATGAGCGGGCATCTGTTCTTCGCCGACGAGTACTATGGGTACGATGATGCCATCTACGCCTCCTTGCGATTGGTGCGGCTCCTCTCCCGTTCCGACAAGAGCATAGGCGAGATGTTGGCCGATGTGCCCAAGTACTATTCCACCCCAGAGATTCGAGTGGACTGTCCGGATGAGGAGAAGTTCCAAGTCGTCGCCGCTCTCACCCGGCATTTCAAGAAGCGATACGAGGTTGTTGACGTGGACGGAGCCCGCATATTGTTCGGAGATGGCTGGGGACTCGTGCGGGCCTCCAACACCCAGCCGGTCTTGGTCCTTCGCTTTGAGGCCCAGACCCCGGAGCGCCTTGACGAGATCCAGGAGATAGTACTCTCCGAGCTCAAGGAAATGACATCACTGGGAATATCGATTTGAATCCTAGCCCGACACACACCATTCGAGGATCTAGAAAGGAGCAAATGTGGTGAGCGATGAGAAGACCGACAGAGAGGAATGGGAGGAGATCGGTCGCGAGATCGAGAGGAAGATCAAGAGAGATCTGGCCAGATGGGCCGGCGCCGAGGAAACCGATGACTGGGAAACCATCGGTAGGAAAATGGAAGGTAAGGTCCGCAGTGAGATGGCCACCAGTGTCGGCGCTGAGCCAGAGGACGACTGGGACGCGATAGGCCGGAGGGCCGAGAAGAAGGTCAGGACCGGCATGGCCACTGGCCTGGGCGGGGAGCCCGACGACAGCTGGGAGCAGATTGGCAAGCGGATAGAGCAGCGAATCAAGTCGGGGCTGGGCGAATGGGCTGAGGCCGAACCCGACGACGATTGGGACACCGTCGGCCACAAGATCGAGGACAAGATCAAGGATACCATCCGAGATTGGGCCAGGGAATACAAGGCACCAAGCTGAGAAAGCTCTTTACGCCCATAACCATCGGCAATCTCGGGCTGGCCAACCGCACCGTCATGCCGGCCAGGAAGGCAAGTACGAACTGCAACCAGTGGCAAGTCCCAAGAAGGTCGTAGTTGTCGGTGGCGGCCCAGCGGGCATGGAAGCAGCCATCACCGCGTCTCGCAGGGGACACCGGGTGACCCTCTTTGAAGAGCATGGCGGTCTGGGGGTCAATTGAACCTGGCGTCTATGGCGCCAGGCAGGGAGGAGCTGGCGACCCTCGTGCTGTCCTTGTGCGGACAACCCGAAAGAGGGAACGTGGAGATCAAGCTCGCGCTCAGAGCCACAAGT
>CAZNMJ010000308.1:0-4037 GCA_964573815.1 uncultured Anaerolineales bacterium | reverse complement strand
ACTAGCTTCCCTCAGTTCTTCTTCATAATAGCGACCATACCAGGGAGGAAGCTACCAAGGTGAGAGAAGGCCGCTGATGGTGTCATTGCGTAGATACGTGGCACGCAGATTGCTCCTGGGCGCCGTGACGCTCTTAGGCGTGGTCGTAGCCGTGTTCGTGCTGACCTCCGTCCTGCCTGGTGACCTGGCATCCTTGAAACTGGGCCCCTATGCCACCGAGGAGGGCTTGGCTGCCATGAGGGCGGAGCTGGGCACCGACAGACCGATCCTGGTGCAGTTCGTCGACTATGTCGCCAAACTCCTGAGAGGAGACATGGGCAGGAGTTGGCTTACCGGGCAGCCCGTGCGCCGGGACATGGGCCAGCGACTCCCGGCGACAATCGAACTGGCTCTCACTGCTCTGGTCATGGCTCTGGTCGTCGGACACATCCTGGGCATCCTAGCGGCCGTGAAGCGCGACTCCCTGATCGATCAGGCCGTGCGCAGTTTTGCCATTCTCGGCGCTTCGACGGCGATTTTCTGGTTGGCTTTGGTATTCATCTATGTGTTCTATTATCGCCTGGATTGGGCCCCCGCTCCCGTTGGCAGGCTCAACGTTGGCACTGAGCCCCCACCGCCGGTAACGAGACTGTACGTGGTGGACAGTCTGCTGGCGGGGAACTGGGAGCTTTTCACCAGCAGCGTGGCCCACCTGGCCTTGCCAGCCCTCGCGCTGGGGTTCATTGTGACTGCGCCCATCACCAAGATGGTCCGGGCAGCAATGCTAGACGTACTCCATTCGGACTTCATTCGCACGGCCCGGGCCATCGGAGTGCCGTATCGGGCCATCGTCATGCGGGACGGCCTGCGCAACGCACTGATACCGATTCTGACCACCATCGGTATCGTCTTTGGCTATCTGATGGCCGGCAACGTCCTGGTAGAGCAGATCTTCGCGTGGCCCGGCATAGGGCAGTACGCCTGGCAGTCCCTGATCTCCAAGGACTTCGAAGCCCTGAGGGGCTTCATCCTTGTTGTGGCTGTGATATACGTGCTCGCCAACCTGACTATCGATCTGCTCTATAGCGTCATTGACCCCCGCATTCGGCTGGGCTGAACTCCGAGTCGGGCCGACCGGTCGGGGAGTTTCTTGGCAGGCAGAGGGGATCACAGTACCTGAGCCCCTACCGCTTGGGTCCCATGCAGACTGGGGCCTTGTAGAGAGGGTTTTCGATCGTGAGTGCAAGAATGTCCGCCATGTCTATTTACCCTTCTATTGCATCTGCTGCACAGCGGCTACGGGACCTCTTGAGATTGCTTCGTACTCGTCGGATGCTGGCGGCAGGTGTGCTGATCCTGATAGTGGTGATCTTGGCGGCCACGGTGGGCGTCGCTTTTGTGCCCTATCACCCCTTGAGGGTGGCACCGGAGATCAAGCTTCAACCACCGAGTCCAGCCCATCCCATGGGCACCGACAATTTCGGACGGGACATGTTGGTGCGCGTACTATATGGCATCCGCCTTGACCTGAGGATAGCCTTCATGGTAGCGTTCACAGCCCTCAGTGTGGGCACTCTGGTGGGTACCTTCTCCGGCTACTATGGAGGCAGGGTGGACGATGTGCTGATGCGCATCACCGACGTGATGATGGCTTTCCCCTCCTTCGTCCTCGCCATGGCCATCACCGCCATGCTGGGCAACACCATCCCCAATGTGATAATAGCCATCGCCATCTCATATGTGCCCTTCTTCATCCGCTTGACCCGAGGGGAGGTGCTCTCGGCCCGGGAGTTGGGATACGCGGAGGCTGCCCGGTGCGTCGGAAACCCCGAGTGGCGGATCATGTACCTCCACCTGCTGCCGAACTGTCTCACACCAGCTTTAGTGCAGGCCACGTTGTGCCTGGGTTGGGCGATCCTAGACGCATCGGGACTTGCATTTCTGGGGCTGGGCATCCGTCCGCCCACCCCTGAGCTGGGCGTGTTGGTGGGAGAAGGCGCACTGTTCATCATTTCTGGGCAGTGGTGGACCTCCGTCTTCCCTGGCGCTGTGATCGTGCTCGTAGCCTTCGGCTTCAACTTGATAGGGGATAGCCTGCGTGACATCACCGCTCAGGAGGAGCGTTAAACGTGGCAGAGCGGGACACACTGTTGCGCATTGAGGGCTTGTACGTGAGCTTCCCCAGCGGAGATGGACGGGTCACCATCCTAGACAACGTCTCCTTCGAGGTGTTCGGCCGTGAGATCGTGGGTCTCGTGGGGGAAAGCGGTTCGGGAAAAACCATGACCAGCTTGACCATAATGGGCTTTCTGCCTCCGTCGGGCAGAATCGAGGGAGGAGAAGTCTGGCTCGGACATGACAACCTCCTGAACTACTCTGAGGAGGAGATGAGCCGCGTACGGGGTCGGCAGATCGCGATGATCTTCCAGAGCACTCGCAGCGCATTGAATCCTTTGATGCGGGTGGGCGATCAGGTGGCGAGGGTGTATCGCATCCAGCGAGGTCTCGGCGCTCGCGAGGCACGCATACAGGCCATTCAGGCCCTTGCCCGGGTGGGCATACCAGACGCTGAACAGAGGGCGCGGGCATATCCGCACCAGCTCAGCAGGGGAATGTGTCAACGCGTGCTTATCGCCATGATGGTGGCTTGCGAGCCAGCCTTGCTGATCGCCGACGAGCCCACCACGGGGCTGGACGTCACCATTCAGGCCCAGATCTTTGAGCTGATCAAGGATGTTCAGCAAGCTACCGAGGCCTCAATCCTTCTCATCACCCATGACCTGGGAGTCGTGGCCGAAACCTGCGAGCGTGTGGTGGTCATGTATGCCGGACAGGTGATGGAGACGGCGACGGTGGAGTCACTCTTCGGCAAGCCCCTTCATCCGTACACACAGCGGCTGCTCCACTCGGTGCTGCGAGTTGACAAGACGGTCGAGATGCCCAAGGCTGATGCCGTCCTTGGCGAAGAGGTGGCGTACTCGGTGGCCGGCTGCCGCTTTGCGCCCCGTTGCCCCCGCGTGCAGCCGCGTTGCCGGGTGGAACATCCACCAAGAGAGCAAGCCAGACCCGATCACTGGGTGACATGCCATGACTATGAGTAGGTCTATGTAGATGAACGCGACGAAAGGGGGACCGCTCCTAAGCGTTGATGAATTGGTCAAAGTCTTTCGTGAGGGCGCTCTCACTCTCCGGGCGGTGAATGGGGTATCCTTCGACGTCTATGCAGGCGAGGCCATGGGCCTGGTGGGGGAAAGCGGCTGCGGGAAGACGACGGCGGCGCGCTCGATCTTGCGCCTTACAGAGCCGACTTCGGGCCATGTGTACTTCGATGGCAAGGACCTGACCAAGCTATCCCGCACGCAGATGCGTGCCCAGCGCCGTCATCTTCAAATGGTCTTTCAGGATCCTCATACTTCTCTCAACCCTCGATTCACAATCAGGCGTACCCTGTCGGAGCCTATTCATCTCCATAGATTGGCTGACAACGGCAGCCCGGAGGAGCGGCTGCTGCAAACCATGTCCCGTGTGAACCTCGATCCTGAGTTCTTGGGGCGGTATCCGCACCAATTGAGTGAGGGGCAAAGACAGAGGGTGGGTGTCGCCAGGGCGATCATTACAGAACCCAAGTTCGTAGCCCTGGACGAGCCGACGTCATCCCTGGATATGTCCGTTCGTATCCACATGATCGCCCTGCTCCAAAGGCTCCAAGAAGAACTGGGAATGACCTATGTCTTCATCTCCCATGATCTCAGTGCGGTTCGCGCCTTGTGTAATCGGGTGATGGTCATGTACCTGGGAACTATCCTAGAGTCAGGTCCGACCGACGAGATCTTCGACCGTCCCTTGCATCACTACACCCGCGCTCTCCTCTCCGCAATCCCCATTCCTGACCCACAGGTAAGACGACAGCGCATCCTCTTGAAAGGCGAACCTCCCAGCCTCTTCGAGGTTCCTAAGGGTTGTGCCTTTCACGAGCGGTGCCCCGACGCCCAGTCTGGGTGCGGAGAAACGAGACCGATGCTGCGCGACGTAGGTGCCGGACATCTAGTCGCGTGTGA
>CAZNMJ010000307.1:0-4039 GCA_964573815.1 uncultured Anaerolineales bacterium | reverse complement strand
TGGCCAGACGGTACCCTCACGAGTACAGCGGCGGGATGCGCCAGCGGGCGATGATGGCCATGGCCTTGGCCTGCTCCCCCGACATCCTCATCGCCGACGAACCCACCACCGCCCTCGACGTCATGATCCAGGCCCAGATTCTGGATCTCTTGCAGAAGCTGCAGAAGGAATTGGAGTTGTCCATCATCCTGGTGACACATGATCTGGGTGTGGTGGCCGAGATCTGCGACGATGTCCTGGTCATGTACGGCGGCAAAACCGCCGAGTACGCCAGCGTAGATGTCATCTACAATGAATCGCTGCATCCCTATACTCAGCGCCTCCTAGAGGCCTTTCCCGACGTTGACAACCCTGCGTCGAAGCTGGCCTCCATCCCCGGCTACCCTCCCCCGCTCGATGCGTTGCCACCCGGTTGCCATTTTGAGCCCCGCTGCCATCGCAAAAAGGATATCTGTGCTGTGAAAAGCCCGCCGTTGCTGGCGGTCAATTCGGGTCACTATGTCGCCTGTCATCCAGACAAGGGTTGATTGAATGGCACAAGAAGCTGGTCAGGATAACATCGTTCTGGAAGTCAGCAATCTGCGCAAGCTCTTCCCCGTCTCGAGGGGCATCGTGGGCACCGTGCTGTTCAGACCTCAGCGCCACGTCCATGCTGTGGACGGAGTGAGCTTCTCCATGACCCGCGGCGAGATCCTGGGCCTGGTAGGAGAGTCCGGCTCCGGCAAGACCACTACAGCCTTGTGTGCGCTAGGGCTGATCGAACCCACCGAGGGCGAGATCCTGTTCAATGGCCAAAGCGTCCAGGCACTGGCGCGCAGCCGAGAGCGACAAAGCCTGCGGCAGCAGATGCAGCTCATCTTTCAAGACCCCTACGAATCCCTCAACCCGCGCCAGACGGTGTTTGCGACCGTGGCTGAGCCAGTGGAAGTGCACCGGCTGACCAGAGGCCGGGAGGAAAAGGTCGAACGCGTGAAGGCGGCCCTGAACGCTGCTGGTCTGAAGCCTCCCGAGACCTTCTTCAAACGCTATCCGGAAGACCTCTCAGGAGGTCAGCGCCAGAGAGTGGTGATCGCCGGGGCGCTGGTTCTGAACCCTCAGTTGCTCGTGGCCGACGAGCCTGTTTCCATGCTAGACGTTTCTATTCGGGCCGAGATCCTCAACCTGCTGCGCCAGTTGCGCGACGAGCGCAGCATCACCATTCTCTACATCACCCACGACCTCGCCACGGCGGCGTATTTCACTGACCGGGTAGCGGTGATGTATCTGGGTAGGATAGTGGAGATTGGCCCCACAGAGACAGTGCTGAGCGATCCCCGGCATCCCTATACCCAGGCCCTCCTCTCGGTGATTCCCGTTCCCAATCCCCGCCGCCGGCGGAAGCGGATGATCCTTGTGGGCGAGACGCCCAACCCCATTGATCTACCGTCTGGTTGCCGTTTCCACCCGCGCTGTCCGGTGGCCTCTGAGGAGTGCTCTCAGAGCGAGCCAGAACTCCACAGTGCAGGCCCCGACCACCAGGTGGCTTGCCTGCGAGTCTAAGAGAGTGCCCACAAGACCACGACCAGCGGTTGTTCAAGCCGCCGAGGCTTACTACTGACTCTTTCGGATATGCTGTGAGATCTGGGTCGTCCGACTGTCTACCGTAATACAGGGACAGCAAGGAACATGGTGGATATGCTGATCAAGAACGCTCTTGTGGTAGACGGCACGGGGAAACCGGCTTTCAAGGCCGATGTGGGAATTTCTGCGGGGCGCATCGCCTTGGTGGCCGAATGCATTGAGGAAGAGGCGGAGCGTACCATCGAGGCTCGGGGTTTGCACTTGGCCCCGGGGTTTATCGATCCACACTCCCACTCAGATCTCACCCTGCTGGTTGATCCGCGGGCCGAGAGCAAAATCCGTCAAGGTGTAACCACCGAGGTCATCGGGAACTGCGGCAACTCACCGGCGCCGCTCTTGGGTGCGGGCGTGGAGGAGGCGCAGGCTGAGGCCAAGAGCGTTGGGTTGGACATCACGTGGGCGAGCGTGGCCGGCTATTTGGAACGTCTGCGTCAGTCGGGCATCGCTGTGAACGTGGTACCTTTGGTCGGTCACAACACGGTGCGGGGTGCGGTATTGGGCTTTCACGACGTGCAGCCTACGCCCGAGCAGCAGTCCGAGATGGAGCGGTTGGTGGCTGAGGCCGTGGAGGAAGGCGCTCGGGGGCTCTCGACTGGATTGGTTTACCCACCTGGTTTCTATGCTAGCACCGAGGAGGTGATCGGATTGGCGCGGGTGGCGGCGCGCCGCGGGGGCATCTATGCTACCCACCTCCGCAGCGAGAGCGACCGTTTGTTCGAAGCCGTGGCCGAAGCGATCGAGATCGGCGAGCAGGCTGAGATTCAGGTGGAGATCTCCCACGTCAAGCTGGAGGGCTACCTAAACTGGGAGGGCGCTGACCGGCTGCTGGGCGTGCTCGAGGATGCCTATTCGCGAGGGGTGAGAGTGGGCGGTGATCAGTATCCGTATGCGGCCAGTGGGAGCTGGCTGGCGGGTATTCTGCCATACTGGGCCCAGGCGGGCGGGGCCAAGGCTATCGCAGAACGCCTGAGAGGGCCGGAGGTACGAGCCCGTCTAAGGAAAGACTGGGAGGAGAACCGCGCCCAGTGGGACAACCGGAGTTGTGTCCGTGACTGGACGGACATTCTGGTTACCCATTGCGACGCTCGACCGGATGTGCTGGGCAAGAATATCGCTGAGATCGCGGCGACCGAGGGTAAAGATCCCTTGGAGACCACCTTCGATCTGATTGTTGTCGGCGAGGGGCAGGTGGGGTGTGTGTTTTTCAGCCAATTGGAGGAGAATGTGCGCATCTTGATGTGCCATCCTCTTGTGGTGGTCGGCAGCGATGGCAGCGCGAGATGCCCTCACGGTGTGCTGGCTCAGAGTCAATCCCACCCTCGCAGCTACGGCAGTTTCCCTCGCGTGCTAGGATGCTACGTACGTCAGGAGAAGCTGCTCTCGCTGGAGCAAGCCGTGAAGAAGATGACCTCTGTCACCGCAGAGCGCTTCGGACTGACCGACCGGGGAGTGATCCGGGAGGGCGCGTGGGCCGACCTGGTCTTGTTCGACGCGCAGGCCGTCGGCGACAAGGCGACTTTCACTGATCCCCATCAGTACCCTGTGGGCATCCCCTGCGTCATCGTCAAAGGCGTGGTGGTCCTCGATCAGGGCCAACACACAGGCGCTTTGCCCGGCCAGGTGTTGTAAAACGCAGTTCTTTTCTTGGCACTTCGCAGTTGCTTGTGCAGCTAGGGACCTAGCCAGACTGGTGCTTCGGCCTCGGTTATTCTGGTGGCGGGACATCAGACACAGTTCCTCACGATGGGGCAGGGGCCTTGTCTCGACAGAACTAGGCTAGGGGAAGGAGGGGGGTTACTACCAACATGTCGATCAATGGTCATCCCAACATGGGGACTCTGTCTGTGTGGGCGGGTGAGGACGAGGGTCTGCCACAGAAACCCTCTGAGGTGCCTGTGGTGCACAGTGTCAGTTTCGACTACCGTGATGTGGACCACTGGCTGGAAATCGCCCGAGCAAGGGAGTTCGAAAAAGGGCTCGTGATCCTGAACAACAGTGACCAATCGATTGAGGTGAACTTTGAAGAGGACTACTTTGACGCATCCTGTCGCCAAGAAGGGTCGAGTTTTGTGATACCTTCCGACGATGCAAGGATGCTGCTAAGAGTCAGCGCTCAAGAAGAGTAGGCAACTCGAACGCCCGATGACTTCGCGGCCGAATCCAGCAGCCAATCGAGTGCCACGCCTTGTTCACCAGATCAGACCTAGTCCTGGAGTATAGCTCTGCGTGGCCAGAGACCCAAGCCAGGCATCAGAGGGTGTGGAAAAAAGGGTGACGAAGGTTTAAGGTTTCATTGGGGCGCGGTTGGAGTGGCATACTGCGTTGATTGGGGCCCGATATGGGACCTTCAGGGCCCGTGTATTGGACCTCTTGGGGTTCTGATCTGGCGTCTGTGCCCCTCAGTCCTACCTTCTTCGTT
>CAZNMJ010000306.1:0-4040 GCA_964573815.1 uncultured Anaerolineales bacterium | reverse complement strand
CAGGAAGAACGTGGAGCGGGTCATCTGCCGCCTGGAGGAGCTGCAGCAGGAGCTGAGCACCTCCGAATAACCTGTCCCTTCGGAAGAGGAGAGGCCTTGGAGACCATTGCCGGCATTCTCAGCAACCTGGGCATAGGTGAGCAGCAGGCTTTGATGTTTGTGCTGCTGCTGCCCTTCTTCTTCTTGCTCCTCATCCTCAATCGTCGCATCCGCAAGAGGGGCAAGCCCATTCTGCGCTCCATCTCGGGCTACGAGGCGCTGGGCGAGTACACTGGCCAGGCCACGGAGAGCGGGCGCTCGTTGCACGTGTCCATGGGGACGGGTGGCATAGGTACATTCGTCACGGCGGAGTCCCTCGCTGGGCTCACCGTACTCGAGCACCTCGCCGCTCAGGCAGCTATCTCAGGGCTAAAGCCCATTGTCACTGTATCAGACCCCTCGCTCTTGCCCGTGGCCCAAGACGTGCTGCGAAATGCGTATGCCGCTTACGGGTATCTCGACGAGTACGATCCCACTTGTGTGCGCTTCATTTCTCCGGACAAAGTGGCCTATGCCGCAGGAGTGAACGACATCCTGGAACATGCCGAGGTGGCCGGGAACGTCATGGTCGGGAACTTCGCTGATGAGTTCCTGCTGATGAGCGAAGTGGGTGCCAGAAGGGAGATCGGCCAGGTCGGTGGAACCACGTCTCCTCAAATCCTGCCCTTTGTCTATGCGTCGGTGGACCACTCACTGATAGGTGAGGAGATATTCGCCGCTGGCGCCTATCTGCTGAAGAGGACCAGTCACATCGCCAGCTTGGCGACTCAGGACTGGCTGAGGACCGGCATCATCATCGCCATAATCATCGGTGTACTCTTGCGCAGTCTGAGCTGATCGCCGACGAGAGGCGAGGACAGTCCGGCAGCTGATATCATACGGTGCTTAGATGAGAAGGATTATCAACGCCATGGGACTGGGCATGAAACGTTCGATCCCCATGGCCATAGCCATTGCCATCGGGTCGCTGATGTTGGTCGACTTCTTCTTCGATGAGAGTCATATCAACGCTCTTGGCAATTTCTTCGTCGATTCTGCCGTAATCGTCGTTGCCTTCGCGTTGCTTCTGGGCTTGGTGAACGTTCTGATAGTGCATCTGAGAAGGATAGTCCAGAGAGAAGAAGGCTGGGTGTACAGCATTGGCCTGCTAGCCATAGCTGTGGTCGTACTGGTAGCCGGGATACGCGGCCCAGATAGCCGCTTGATCAGATGGATCTTCGATAACGTTCAGTTGCCCCTCCAGGCGGCCACCTTCTCTCTGCTGGCGTTCTTCGTGGCTACTGCTGCCTATCGAGGTTTCCGCCTCCGCAGACCGGAATCCCTGGCGTTTATGCTGGCAGCTATCTTGGTGCTCCTTGGTCAGGTCCCCGTAGGGAGGTATCTGAGCGACGTCGTTCCGGCAGCCAAAGACTGGCTACTGGCCGTGCCCAGTACCGCTGGGGCGCGGGGCATCATCATCGGCGTGGCTTTGGGAACAATCGCCACCGGTGTTCGAGTTCTGACGGGTCTCGATCGTCCGTATGGTGGTGAAGGGGGCAGCCCCGAATGATCGAGTGTCCTCACTGCGGAGCTTCCAACAAGGATGCAAGTAAGTTCTGTGGCGAGTGCGGGCAGCCCCTCGCCATCCACGACAGCGTGACGTGTCCTATGTGCGACCATCGCAGTCTACCTGGGAGCACTGTCTGTAGTCAATGCGGAGCGCGCCTCTTCCCCGTTGGGGTGGCGCCTTCCGAGGAATCCGTTGAATTGATTGAGATCGAGGAGGAGGGTGCGCTGTCTGAGGCCATCGGCGAAGAAGGCACGGTTGCGGAACCGGGTGATCTGGCCGAAGGGGAGGAGCTAGAGGAGGTCACTGCCATCTCAGAGGCAGAACCTGCGGAGTCTATGCCTCCTTGGTTGCAGAAGGTGAGGGAAGTCTCCGCTGAAGAAGTGGTTAGAGAGGAAGAAGCGGTCCCTCTCGCCCCGGCTGAGCTTCCCGACTGGCTTGAGGTGCCTCCTGAGTTCGAGGAGATGATAGCAGAAGCTGGGCAGCCGGCCAGGAAGGAGGAAGAGGAGGAGATACCGCGCGCCGAGATACCTACATGGCTGGAGACGCTGCGGCCTGAGGCGGAAGAGGGTGTTGTCGAGCCCGGGCAGGCGGTGGATTCTGGTGAGGCAACTGGTCTGCTCAAGGGGATCACGGGCACGCTGGGTGCCGAGCCCATCCTGGCCATCCCTCCACGCGCTGCCCAACTGCCGGAGGTGGCTGTCTCTGCGCTTGCCTACGAGCGGGCCGAGGTATTCGACAGCGTGGTGCGGGAGCCAGCCCGGCCCAGTGCTGAGATCGCTCGGCCGCGACGCCTTGAGAAGCTGGTGGCCTCCAGCGTGCGCTCGATCATTTATCTCATCGTGGCCGCCGCTGTTCTCATACCTGTGGTGTTGGGGAGTAGTTGGTCTGAGGCCAACATGGTGGTCACCTCCTCTACCATAGACATGTATGACACCATCGAAAGCCTGCCGGCAGATTCGGTGGTGCTGGTCTCTCACGACTACGGGCCCGGGGTGGCGGGAGAAATGATCCCTCAGGAAAGGGCCGTTCTTAGCCATCTCATGGAGCGTAACGTCCGTTTGCTCAACGTCAGCCTGACACCAGAGGGCACGCGCCTGTCCCGACAGGTGGTGGACGAATTGGCCGAGGTCTACGAATACGAGTACGGAACTGATTACTTGAACCTGGGATATGTCGTCGGTGTGGAGGTGGGGCCGCGTTCTGTTGCCGAGGGCTTGGCAGATCCCAGGTGGACGGACTTTGTGCGTGGCATCGAAGATATTTCCTTGGTTGTCGAGTTCGCCGGCGCACCGGAGTACCTGCGCTTGTGGCTGGAGCAGGTACAGGGTCCCTACCAAGTGCCGATGGTTGCTGGGCTAAGCGCAACGGTCGATCCCTTGGCCAGGCCGTACTACGGCAATCAGGCTTCACCTCAACTGCTGGGCATGCTGACAGGGCTGGTGGGAGCGGCGGAATACGAACTGCACTCCGGTCGCTCGGGACCGGCCTTGGCAAGCATGGATTCCCAATCTGTGGTGCATGTCGCCATAATCCTGTTGATTCTGGCGGGAAACGTTGCCTACTTCGTGGGTAGGTTGAGGGGGAAACAAGGGGCGTGAGCGAGACCTTCACTATTTGGATTGCAGCTATCTTGACCTTGATGGTTTACAGCTATCTATTCTCCGACAACCCCTTATACCGGTTGGCGGAGCACCTGCTTGTGGGGTCGTCCATAGGCTACGCGGCTGTCATCGTCGTTCACACTATCCTGCGGCCACGTCTCCTTGAGCCACTGGCGCAAGATCCGACCGGCAACTGGCCCTATGCCATCCCGCTACTGCTGGGACTGCTGCTCTTGGCCAAGGCGAGGCCCACCACCGCCTGGTTGGGCAACTCGTCCGTGGCTTTCCTATTCGGTGTTGGCGCCGCCTTGGCCATCGGCGGGGCCTTGCTGGGTTCCTTGTTGCCACAGATTCAAGCTTCCTGGGTACCCATTTCGCCTAGGGCCGCAGGCAGTGTGGGAGCGGCGCTGGACAATGTCTGTCTTGTTGTGGGCACTATTGGCACTCTGGCCTACTTCTATTTCACCGTGGGCTCGGGCAGGGGGCCACAGAATGCGTTGCTCAGGTTCTGCGCAACCATTGGCAAGTGGGTGATGGTAATCACCTTTGGGGCCGTATTCGGAAGCAGGGTGATGGCGTACGTCTCTCTACTGATCGAGCGCACCCATTTCCTGCTGGGCGACTGGCTAGGCCTCGTGGGGTAGGTGGGTCATCTCTTGAACCCAGCAACACAGGTAGCGACGGGCAGGAGTGTGTCCTAGATGGCACAAAAGCAGCAATTGGAATCGATCTTGGTCGCCGACTGTGGTAGCACCGCCACGCGCGTTTCGCTGATCGACCGCGTGGGCAATGAATTCCGGCTGCTTGCGGGAGCCGAAACGGCGACCACCGTCGAAGTCCCGTGGTCTAGA
>CAZNMJ010000305.1:0-4048 GCA_964573815.1 uncultured Anaerolineales bacterium | reverse complement strand
AGGTGCCCACAGCCCCAAAAAAGAAGCGTAACCTTACACGTACATAGGTAGCATCCAGATGCGGGAGCGACAAATGGGAGAGCTTGACGGTCAGAAGGAATGCGGGGTCTGCCTGTCTGACTGTTCAGTGCGCTCCGAATGCCAGCTGTCTCAGCCGCCATCAGTGCTGATAGCGGCTGGTGATGGGCAGGCGGCGATCCTTGCCAAAGGCCCGCGGGGTGATCTTGATGCCGGGAGGGGCTTGACGTCGCTTGTACTCAGCCCGGTCCACCATGCGGACTATGCGGCGCACCGTCTCCTCGTCGAAGCCACGGGCTACTATCTCCTTCAGTCCGCGGTCCTCCTCCACGTAGAGATGAAGGATCGGATCCAGCGTAGCGTAGGGTCCCAATGCGTCCTCATCCCTCTGGTCCGGTCGCAACTCTGCCGATGGAGCTTTCTCCAAGACCCTCTGGGGAATGACCGTGCCCGACGCGTTGCGAAAACGGGCCAGCTCGTAGACCATGGTCTTGGGTACATCCTTCAGGACAGCAAAGCCACCGGCCATGTCTCCGTAGAGCGTGCAGTATCCGGTGGCCAGTTCGCTCTTGTTTCCTGTGGTCAATACCAGCCAGCCGAACTGGTTCGACAGGGCCATCAACACATTGCCCCGAATCCGTGCCTGGACGTTCTCCTCGGCCACAGTGGAGTCGACGCCAGAGAATTGCTCAGCAAGCATATCCAGATAGGCCTGGAAGGTGTCGTCGACGGGAATCACTAGCAACGGGATGCCAAGGTTGCTCGCCAGCTCGCGGGCGTCCTCGAGGCTCTCTGGGGAAGAGTATCGCGCCGGCATATAGACGCCATGGACGTTCGCAGCGCCCAGGGCGTCCACGGCGATTGTCGCCGTGAGAGAGGAATCTATACCCCCGGAGAGGCCGATCACCACCTCGCGGAAGCCGTTCTTGTGCACGTAGTCGCGGGTACCCACAATCAGGGCTTTGTAGATCTCAGCCTGAGGCCCGAGGCGGGGCTCGATCCGAGCCGTACAGGGAGGCTTTGCCCGCTCCTCTGTAACCTCGGGCAGCGTAACACACTCTACCTGCCCCAGGCTGGCCGGATGCCCCTTCCTCTGCCGGGGATCATGCAGCCGTTGCCGGAAAACGCCGCGCAAGTTCAGATCGGCCGCGAGGAAATCCTCCTCGAACTGCCGTGCGCGGGCGACCAAGTCTCCCCGCTCGTCGAAGATCACGCTTCCGCCGTCGAAGACCAACTCATCCTGGCCACCCACGGTGTTGCAGAAAGCCACTGGGATCACGCTATCCACTGCGCGGGTAGCCAGCATACGTTCGCGATCCAGCCCCTTGCCGGCATGGTAGGGCGACGCAGAGATGTTGATCACCAATTGGGCGCCCACCAGAGCCTGTGCCTCAGTGGGACCAGTGGGATACCAGATGTCTTCACAGATGCTGACACCTATCAGGGTCTCCTGCAGGCTGAAGACGAAAGGACAGTCACCGGCATGGAAATACCGCTCCTCGTCGAAGACGCCGTAGTTGGGGAGGAAGATCTTGTGGCAGATGCCAGCCACCTGGCCATCGTGAAGGACCGCTGCGGCATTGTGTATGTCAGCGTCCCGGTCGACGAAGCCCACAATGGCCGTGATGCCCTTGGTCGCCTCGGCGACTTGCTTCAGGTAATCCAGGTTGGCATCGATGAAGCTGGCCTTCAGAAGCAGGTCCTCGGGTGGGTAGCCGGGAATAACCAGTTCGGGAAAGGCCACCACGTCGACTCCCAGCTCCCGGGCCCGGTCCATGTACTCCAGGACCTTCTTGGTATTGCTGGCCAGGTCGCCAACGGTGGGATTGACCTGGGCCAGCCCGATGCGCAGCCGATCCATGATGATATTCCTCACAAGCGGCTACAGAGCAGAAGAAAGAGGGATGGCAGACGGACCCCCGCCTTGCTCAAACGGTGACTGAACTGGCGCAATCCTTCTAGCGTCGACAACGAAGAGCGAGCAACATCGAATGCCTCGGAGAAGAACCCGGGTAGGCTGGCCCTGGTCGGCTGGCTTGTAGTGCACCTATCCACGCACCGCGACCACCAGCTGGGTTGTCTCCAATGGAGACGACGCCGGCCTAGCGGTTGAACTCGACGCATCTGTCGTAGAACCGCTTAAGCGAATCCCCTGACTCCGCGTCGTGAGAAGCAATCGTACCAATCACTGCCTCCCAACTCAGGACACGAAGATCGATCGCCTGAAGGGTAGGTGCGAACCAGTCAGTATGCCACCTGTCTTTGTCTCTATCATCGTACTCACTCACACGTCGGTCGACCCTCTCGCGAATGGACTCTTTCGTCATTTCCGCGGCGAATACCCCTGCGGCAATCTGAGCTTGGGGAGCCAGCACATAGAACCCCAACTTCTTCAGATGTGAGGGGTGTTGCTCGGCGAGGTGCAGAACCTCAGCAATACACGCCACCGTGCGCGCCGCTTGATCGAAGTAGCTGGCATGCGTGACACGCTCTGACAGACCCCTGAACATCTTCGCTTCGACGACCACGAGCTGTTCGCCACCGGATGGCAACGACAAGTCTCGCTTGCCCACCCTGCCGATGCCAAGATGCCCGATCACGCCATCGGCGTGCGTCCACCCCTCGGCCAGTGGGTCACCGCCCGGCCTTGCGAGAAACGCGGAGGGTAAGAGTGCTTCAGACAGCCAACGGGCTCCCTCAGAGAACGCGAGAGGATGGTCTGCAACGCTGTGACTTGAGAACCAGTCCAGCACTAGTCGCAGCATCCAACCCTCGTTGTACACGTCGGTTGGCGGAAACAGTGGCCAATCGGTCTCAGACGACCTCAACATACCCTCGATTCTCTCCAACACCATGTTCGTCCTCCTCTGTCGGCCAGTGTGCCCCCTGTGGCGTTGACTACGCCTGGGTCGCCATTCCCATCTGACTCAGTCGTTCCAGCTTACGGGCCCATTCGGAGTGCTGATCACGAACGTGATCGACAGTCGTGCGCTCGAAGATGAACTCGTACCTGTCCAGAGTCTGCTGATGCGCATCTGGCTCATCAGCGCAGCAGTCCTCCACGACAGCAGCGACGAAGCCGTGTTGCACCGCCGAGACCGACGTGAACAGCACGCACTTGGACGTGAGTAAGCCCGCCGTCAGAACCAACTGTTTCTCGCATTCACGCAGATACCGCAATAGCTGTGGTTTGTGAAAACCGTCGAACGTCTGCTTGACGATGATTGTCTCCCCCGGTTTTTCCAGTGCGAAAGGTAGAGTGTCGACCCCAGGTGTCCCCTCCACACAGGGAATACTTCCCTTCAACCTGTACGTGGGCATCCAATCGGACATGTCTGGCTTGAAGCTCGCGCGCAGGTGGACTACGTCCAGACCTTCCGCTCGGCAGAAATGCAGCAGCCGAGCAACGTTGTAAGGAAACGAGGGAAAGTTCCTCCCGAGCTCTTCCGTCCAGAAGTCCCGCTGAATATCGATGAGGAGAAGCGCGAAGTGCACCCAGTCACGTGCAGCCATCATGACCCCTGCTCCCCCCGCTCGAAGGTTACGTTCCTTTGAGGTTCGTCGTTCACCTCCAGGTGGAAGATGTCGGGACGCGAGTAGTGACCATCGGTGTCCAGAACCAAATGGCCCTCGGTTATGCGATCGAGTTCCAGCTCAGCGTAGATGATACACGCTTCCTCAAAGATCGGCCCCGCGACGTACCTGGAATCAGGACCGATGACCGCGCTGCCACCCTTCATGATCAGCTTGTCGTCGTCGCCCGGAAGGGCCTCCAACAGCTCGAGCGCCTCACTGTCCGCCTTGCCCAGAGAACGAAATCCCTCGATGATCTCCCCCTTGGTAAGAACGGAGCCGGCAGCGATCACAAAGCACTGCCCTTCAAAGGCGTAGTGTCTGCTGGCCAGCTGGTGCAAATCGTGCACAGAGGGCCACTGGGCAACGTGAATGACCTCCCCTTTGGCATGCATGGCCGCCCTGGCCAGCGGCATCCAATGCTCCCAGCAGATCAAGCCCCCTAGGTTCCCATACT
>CAZNMJ010000304.1:2592-4048 GCA_964573815.1 uncultured Anaerolineales bacterium | reverse complement strand
AACGTGGGCGCCACCTTCGCCTACGCGCTCCTGCTCAGCGGGCTGGCATCGGAGATTGTGCTCATCGACGTCAACCGCGCCAGGGCAGAAGGTGAGGCCATGGATCTGAACCACGCCGTCCCCTTCGCCCACCCCACCCGCATCTGGGCCGGTGACTACGATGATTGCTCGGGAGCCGCCATTACCGTTATCGCCGCTGGCTCCGCGCGCATTTCAGGGGGATCGCGACTAGACCTGGTCCAGGAGAACGCGGCCATCTTTCGCCAGATAGTGCCTGAGGTAGCCGTCACAACCCTGACGGCATCCTCCTCGACGCCACCAACCCCGTAGACATCCTCACCTACGCCGCGTGGAGACTCTCGGGCCTGCCCCCACAGCGAGTGATCGGCTCAGGCACCATCCTGGACACGGCGCGATTCCGCTATCTATTGAGCCAGCACTTCGGCGTGGACCCGCGCAGCGTCCATGCCCATATCATCGGCGAGCACGGCGACAGCGAAGTACCCGTGTGGTCGCTGGCCAACATCGCCGGCATGAGCCTACCCAGCTTCTGCACCCGCCACAGTTGCGTCTTCGAACGCGAGGATATGGATCGCATCTTCGAGCAAACCCGGGACGCCGCCTACCAGATCATCGAGCGCAAGGGCGCGACTTACTACGCGGTCGCCGCAGGTTTGATGCGCATCGTGGAGGCCATCCTCCGAGACCAGAGGACGGTCCTATCGGTGTCCAGCTTGATCGAGGACTACTACGGCATCGACGACGTCTGCCTCAGCCTGCCGACGGTTGTGGATAGAGGCGGTGTCGCACGAGTGCTGCGGCTGGAGCTCAACCGCGAGGAGATAGAGGGCCTGCAGCGGTCGGCTGAAGTGCTGAAGGGTATTGTAGCCAGATTGGACTTGGGGGACTAACAATCAGCGCTGATGGCGGGTCTGAGGACACGGGTCTCAGTCATCCCTCTGGCCGGCCCTGGCGATGACCCAGACTGCGTGAACCAGTCCTGGTATGTAGCCAAGGAGCGTCAACACGATATTGACCCAGAAGGGAAGGCTGAACCCCACTTTGAAGAACACGCCCACCGGCGGGATGATGACGGAGGCCACGAGCCTACATCCATCTGCGCATCCACTCATCCCAGCGCTCCCGTCGTTTTCGACCCCGGCAACAGGGACCCAAGTAAGGAGAAGACCGCTTCGGCGAACGCGACGTCCGGGTCAGTCTACTCGTCGTAGGGGAGGCTGTCCCCGCCGACGCGGATGATCTCCTCGGCCTCGAACAGGGCTAGCTTCCGCTCAAGCTCCGCCTTGGCCATGTCCAGGTCATCCAACAGACGGGCTATTCCGGTTAGAGACCGAACTATCTCCTGGCTTGCCCCTCGTGGCAGCTCACCCAGAAGAGGCGCAAGCTCCTCGAGCATCTGCGTGAAGCGGTCTTGTTCTTCCAGTCCTCTTACCTC
>CAZNMJ010000304.1:0-2492 GCA_964573815.1 uncultured Anaerolineales bacterium | reverse complement strand
ATCCAGGCCGCCACCAGATCATCTATAGGCCCACCAAGCAGGGCTGAGGTACTTTGCAGGAACTTGAAGAGCGTGCTAGGCAGCGTGTCCAAGAAGCGCTCCACAGCCCCTTCCGTCGCCTCGCCGCCCGCACCTGGCCCGCCGATGTCGATGAGACGGATCTGCTCGATATTGGCAAAAGCCTCACCGAAGGAGTCGGCGACCTCTGGGATCCGCTCGATCAAGGCCTGACCCAAGACCAACCGCAGGGCACTTGCCTTGTAAGCATTCAACGCCTCGGCCAGTTGTCGCCTGCCCTCGGCCTCGGCCAGGAGTTGAGCTTTCGTCACGTCGGCGCCGGCCAGACCCTTGGCCTTGTTGGCTGCCGCCTCGGCCTCGCCCATCTTCCTATCCACATCGGCGCCGGCAAAGCCTGTGGCCCTTGTCGCTGAAGCCTCCTGCTCCGCCCGGTAGAGCGAAGCATCAGCCGGGCGACGCTCCTCGGCATCCAACTCTCTATCTCTGCGCTCGGCCGCCGCTGTGGCAGCTCCCGCTTTCCTCTCCTCGAGCGTCTTGTCCTGCTCGGCCAGCGAAATCGCTTTGGCCCTCTCAGCTACAGCTTGCTCTCGCGACACTTCCGAAGCGTACTTGGCCTTCGCCACGTCGGCTTCCTTAGTGTAGCCAGCCTTTTCCTTCTCAGCTTCCTGCTCTCTCTCGGTGGCCTCCTGATCCGCACCAGCTTCCGCCCTGCGGGCGTCTCGGAGCTTGGCCGCGATCTCGGGTCTCCCTAGCGCCTCCAGGTAGCCCTTCTCATCGCTTATCTCCTTGATGGTGAAGGAGACGATCTGCAGGCCCATCCCAGCCAGGTCGTCGACGGCCACCTCAAGCACCATCTGGGCGAAAGCCTCTCGGTCCTTGTAAACCTCCTCGACGGTCATCAGACCGATGATCGCCCGTAGGTGTCCTTGAAGGGTTTGGATGGCGACATACTGGATCTCTTCTGGACTCTTGTCGAGAAGTTGCTCCGCGGCAGTGGCGATAGAGGTGTCGTCGCTGCCGATCTTGATCTGCGCGATGCCATCCACCGTAATGGGCACCGCATTGCTGCTTAGCACGTTGTGCACTGCCACATCGAGGGTGATCAGGCCCAGATCAAGTTCGTTGACCTCATGGACGAAGGGAAGGACGATAGTCATGCCGCCCTTGACTATCTTGTAGTTAACGACGATCTCCTCGGTCTTTGTCTCGAACTCCCACTCTTGTTCATCGATGTGTAGGCGTTCTGGCGGTGTATCGGATGGCACATCCTCGGGCGGTTTCAGCCTTCTTATCCTCCGCACAACCGTGACCTTTGTGCGGGTACGCACACCGTAGACCAGCAAAGCTCGGTTGGGCGGGACCTTTCTGATGAACCTCAACACCCTGCCAATGGCGAAAATGAAGATGATGACCACGAAGATGAGTCCCGCAGCCACCAAGAGCGTACCGCCACCCAAGAAACCGAAGATACCCTCAATGATCCCCATCTTATTCAGCTCCTTCCCCTATGCAATCGCTTCTACAACTCCTTCACGATAACCATGCCCCCCTCCATGGACACCACCTCCACCTGCTCCTGTGCGGCGATGTGAGTTCCGTCCTCGGAGCGAGCCGGAACGTTCATTCTCTGCCCCTTGACGATCAGTGCGACCTGCCCGGGCCTTCCCTTTGGGATGGCGATAATGACACGGCCGACCAGACCCAGATAGTCGGGGGCCTGAATCGAGGTGGTCCTCTGCTCTCCATAGAGGAAGCGAAGGAAAAGCCACATCATGGTCGATGTCGCCAGGGCTACGCCTGTGGCAGGCACCAGGCTGAGAGGATCTGGCAAACCCAGTCCCTCGCCAATTAAGCCCCCGGCTCCGAAACCCACGGCGAACATAGCCACGGTCCGTAGGGAGAAGGGGCTCGGCCCCTCGACGTCGTGTTCCAGCCCGATGTCGCCGATTTCCGGCACGTCGATATCGGGGATACCAACGTCAACCGCCTCAGCGCCGCCCAAGACTCCTTCCAGCACATCTCCCAGGCTGCTCAACGCCTCGGCCGCGCTGTCGCCAACGCCCTCAATGGCGTGGCCTACATCTTCGCCGAAGTCAACGAGTTCCCCGATGATGAAGGTGATGGCGATGTACCCGCCGCCGATGATCACCAGAGCGAAATAGAAGCAAGTCAACATCTGGCGATCCTCCGCTCTGCATTTCGGTCAAGGCCGAGGCACCAAAGTCCCTTACTCACCACCGAGGGAATCATGTACCGACAGCCAGATAGAAGAGGCGATGCGAGCGTATTATACACCACCCATGGGCAAGTGTCGAGACCAAGGGCGAGTCAACTGCGCCGAGGAAGAGCGTCTACACGGATATCCGTGGTGGCGTCGTCACGGCCAGAAACCATGCAGACTCAGAGGCAGAAAGACGTATACGGCCCTCTCAGGCTGCACCCAATAAGTGGTGCCATCCGTGGTCACCACGATA
>CAZNMJ010000303.1:0-4052 GCA_964573815.1 uncultured Anaerolineales bacterium | reverse complement strand
GTCCCCAATTACTCTGAGCGCTTCTTGGGTCAACTGCTCTGTGTTGCCTCCTATTCTAGGGCTACCCACAATGCCAACTACTCTCACCACGACCTCCTTTCCGTCAGGAATGCACAGACCCATTTGGCCATCTTCGCTCCTTTCCACCGGCGTGACAGGGCAGCTCGCTTGCACTGGCTGCCGTTGTGTGGTGCTTCCGCGCGAGCTTTGGCTTGACTAGACGACGACGTATTCCCTGAGCTCCTCTCTTCGCTCAAAGCGCTCGATCCGCACCGAACTGATGTCCACCGTGTGGGCACCTCCATCCACAATCTCCTCAGCGGTGAGCAACCCACAGATGGGGCCGTGCATGAAGCCGTGGCCGCTGAATCCGTTGATGCAGATGAAGCCCTCCACTTCAGGTACCCGTCCCAGGATGGGCAGCGCGTCGGGTGAGACCTCGTACAAGCCGGCCCAGCTGTCCAGGATGCCAGCCTCAGCCAGGATGGGCATCCTGAGAATTGCCGCCTCCAGGTGACTCATTTGCCAATCGAGATCCACGCTCTGGTCGAATCCCGGCGGCTCATGAGGGTTGGACATCCCGGTCAGGATGCCGGGGCCCTCGCGATGGAAATAGAGGCTCTGGGCGAAATCTATGACCATCGGAAAATCTGCCGGGACCTGAGGGATAGGGGTGGTGACACTCATCTGGCGACGCACTGGCTTCACGAATGCCTCGACGCCAGCCATAGCCCCGATTTGACCCGCCCAGGGCCCTGCTGCGTTGACCACGATAGGAGTTTGCATGCTACCTCGACTGGTGATCACCCCTCGCACCCGGCCAGCCCGCACCTCGATATCGAGGACTTCCGTCTCGTTGAGCAGCGTGGCTCCCAGGCGGCGCGCGCCCTTCACGTACCCCTGGACCACGCTGGAGGGATCTGCCAACCCATCCTGACCGCAGAATGTGCCGGCCGTTATCCCCTCCAGGTCGACGAGGGGCACCAGCTGCGCAATCTCGTCCACAGAAAGCCATTCGGTCTCCACGCCCAGCCGGCGCTGCAGTTGCACGTTCCTCTGGAAGGCCAGCACATCCTCGTCTCGGCTCAACAAGAACAGGTAGCCACACTGGTTGAAGCCTATCTGCTGCTCCACCTCCAAGGGGAACCGTTCCAGCATGAGGATGCTATGCTTGGAGAGTCGAATGTCGATCTCGGTAGCGAACTGATGCCGGAATCCACCAGCGCAGCGACCGGTGGCTCCCTCTCCGAAGAAGGTTTCCTTCTCCACAAGCACCACCTCGCGGCAACCCTTCTTGGCCAGGTGATAGGCGGTGCTGGTGCCCATCACACCTCCGCCAATTATGACTACGTCTGCCGTCTTGGGAAGCGAGGCCATCTTCTTTTCCATACTGTCAAGCGGTGTACCGGAGCCTCAGCGGGGACGGGGAGCCGTTCACAACTCGACCTCAACTCCTAGGCCCATTTCCTCTGCGGCCTGCAAGGCCCGGCTGGCGGTGGCCACGTCCTGCACCGCTATCCCCACCGACTTGAAGAATGTGATCTCGTCGGGGGTGATCCGGCCAGGCTTGGCGCCGCTGATAATCTCTCCCAACTCCGCATAGACATGCTCCCGGTCGATTTGGCCTTTCTCCAGAGGGATGATCAGATCTCCCGCCTCCGCCCAACAGGCCTCCCGCGAGTCAACCACCACCTTTGCCCTCTGTACCGTCTCCTCGTCGATCTCTTGCATCTCAGGAGTGTACGAGCCAATGCCGTTGATGTGGACACCCTGTTCGAGATCTCGGTACGCAAAGACCGGGCTCGTGGATGTGGTGGCTGTGCAGATGATGTCACTACCTACGACCGCCTCTCGAGGGGATCTGGCCACGGAGATATCGTCTGGGAAGGGGTGGCCTCGTCCCCTCATCTCTGCTACGTATTCCCCCGCTTTCTTGGGGACCGTGTCAAAAACCTTGACCTTGACTATGTCCCGCACCTGGCAGATGGCCTCCAGTTGCGTTCGCCCCTGGACACCAGCTCCAAAGATGCCCGCCACTTGAGCATCCTGGCGGGCAAGCAGGTCTGTGGCCGCTCCGGAAGCGGCACCAGTGCGGAGGGCCGTGAGATAGGTGCCATCCATCACCGCCTGAGGCCGGCCGGTGGCGGCATCAAACAGGGCCACCAGGGCATGGATGATGGGCAGCCCTCGGGCCGGGTTGTGCGGAAACACTGAGACCACCTTCAACCCTAACTCATCGCTCCTCGTCAAGTAGGCGGGCATGAAGAGGGTCAACGCCTCATGTGGTGTGATGTCCAGCGAGGTGCGCAAGGGCACGTCCGCCTGGCCGGTAGATAGCTGCAAAAAGGCCGCCTTGACCGTCTCCATGGCCTTAGACATGGGTAGGGCTTCTTGCAGATCAGCGCGAGAAAGCACCCTTATCTTCATCATCCCTCCTTCGGATCCCAGAAGATAGGTCGCAGGGGACATCCATAATGGATTCTATCCCGCCCTGGGCATGGCTGCCAATGCGAGGCAACTGGATGAGCTGCCCTTCATTCGCCTGTCGCCCGCGGAAGCCTTCTCCCGTCCGGAGGAGCACTGGGGCTCTGGAGCTCCGATGCCAGGCTGTTCTCAGCCTCGTTGGCGCGCTAATCAGTCCCCAACCGTCTTCTTGTTGGCTTTGCCTCGCAGGACGGCCCTTTCTCCTGTCCCAACCGATACTCCTAGCGATGCGCCTGGCGAGGTGTGCGATCTAGGCGCTGTGCCGGGTGCCGCCCGTCCCCGCTTGACACTCTTCCCTGAGGTGGGTTAGTATTAATTATGGACTAGTCGGATGAAGAAAGGTAAGTTGCAGTGCGGAAGCACTCTGGCCAACCTGAGAAGAGAGTAAGTCGTAGACGGTTTCTCGCAGGGGCAGCCTTCGCAGCTGGCTGTCTTGCCGTCTCTGCCGGACACAGGCTGCTCGGGCTTGCGCCTCGCGCTGCGGCACAGGAAGCGGAAATGACGCCGCAAGCATATCTTCCTCTGAGCATGAAGGCACAGTGGAAGCCACGCGTTGTCCATGTCCACGCTAGCTCAGCCACGTTCTGGGACTTCCAGACGGGGTGGTATGGTGATTACGTGAATCAGAAGGTGCTCTATAGAATGATGGACCAGGGTCTGATGCAGTTGACAGAGACATCTACTCGGGCAGCTGCCTGGCAGGCTCTGATTCCGCACTATGTTACGGGGCAGAGAGTGGCCATCAAAGTGAACCTGAACTGTGCGCGTAGCGTGGACGACAGTGACAATAGCATCGACGCCCTCATCGAGGTGGTGAACGGTATCGTCAGAGGGCTGAAGGGGATCGGCGTAGCGGAATCGGATATCTGGGTGTATGATGCGGTGAGATCGATCCCCGACCGTTTTCGAAACGGGTGTCGCTTTCCGGGGATCCAGTTTTCGGGCAAAGACGTCAACTCCCAGGGCTTCAGTGACCTGGAGACCGTGACCTTCGAGCCGCCTCTGGATGCCTCCCCCATTGGGCACCAGCGGATCAGCAATGTGCTGGCCAACGCCGACCACCTGATCAATGTGCCGATTATGAAAAAGCATGGCGGTGCCGGGGTTACGCTTTCCTTCAAGAACCACTTTGGCTCTGTCGATGACTGCCGCGCTCTACATCCCTACGTTGGCCTCTCGTCCAGCGAGTACCGATCGGACTACAACCCGTTGGTGGACTTGCTTAGAAACCAGCACTTCGCTGGCAGCACCGTTCTCAGCATCGGGGATGGCATCTATGGGAGCAGAGGGAATCAGTCCAGCGTCCCTGAACCCTGGGTCACCTTTGACAACGAGGCTCCCAACAGCCTGTTCTTCTCTCAAGACCCGGTCGCGATGGATTGCGTGATGTACGATTTCCTGGAGGCCGAAGGTGAGGTTGAACCAGGCGCAGACGACTACCTGAAACTGGCGGCTCAAGAGGGCCTGGGCGCGTTTGAACATCGGGCATGGGAGGCTTCCGATCCCAAACGGTGGTATAGTCTGATAGACTATGTCTACTTGGACAGCGTTTGAGCCCCTTTGTCTTG
>CAZNMJ010000302.1:0-4073 GCA_964573815.1 uncultured Anaerolineales bacterium | reverse complement strand
GGCCCAGATTCCGGCGCTTTGTGGCCATCGTGCGGCAAGCCGTGGCCTATGAGCCGAAGTGCCTCAAAACCCCTTCAGGGCACAGTGGGTTGCAAGGACCGGAGATTGTTCCAGCATTAGTCTACGCTCGCAAGTCCAAGGCCCGCCGCAGGTTCGCCAAGGAAAGGTTCCCTCCGGTCATGATCAGCACGACCTTCTTTCCGGCCAACCGATCTTTGATCTTCAGTGCACCAGCGAGCGAGGCCGCCGCAGCACCCTCCGCCAGGTTGTGCGTCCTCTCCAGGAAGTGCAAGATGCACTCCAGCATCTCTTCCTCGCTCACCAGGACGAAGTCGTCCAGAAACTCCCAAAGGATGGATTGGGGGAGCATGAAGGGGGCTCGAGTCGCCAGGCCCTCGGCGAAGGTCTCCATCTTGGCTTCCACCCTTTCCCTGGCTCTCCATGTGAGGTAGGCCGAGGGCGCCTTCTCAGCTTGAACTCCGATGACCTGGATGGCGGGGTCGATGGCCTTGGCCGCGATGCACGCTCCCGAGGCGCCGCTGCCGCCACCGACCGGGACGATGATCACTTCCACATCTGGCAGTTGCTGAACGATCTCCAGAGTGTGAGTACCTACGCCAGCGATGAGGTGTGGCTCATCGCCAGAGCTGACGTACCGATAGCCTTCTTCTTGGGCCAGTTCCTCCACGCGTTGCCTGGCATCATCGAAATCGTGCCCGTGGAACAGGACCTCCGCTCCCAGATTGCGAATCGCTGCCACCTTTCCTGGATTGGATCCTTCGGGCATGCCGACGATGGCCTGCACGCCGAAGAGTCGTGCGGCGTAGGCGATGGACTGACCGTGGTTGCCGGTGGAGGCGGTGATCACGCCCCTCTCCTTCTCGCCTGGGCTGAGTTGGGACACGAGGTTGATGCCGCCTCGCACCTTGAACGCACCCACGGGCTGGTGATTCTCATGCTTGACCCAGATGTGCGCCCCCACCAGTTCGCTCAGCAAGGGGTAATCGTGCAGAGGCGTGGGGCTCAAGTAGCGATGGACACGCTTCTGGGCAGCCAGGACGTCTTGAAGGGTCGGGGCTTGGGGTGAGCTCACGGTCCTGGTACCTGGCATCTCCTCATAACACGATCCCGTAGTTCCTCATCAGGGCTTCCTCAACGCCCTCCATGGTGGGCTCTGCTTGAGGAGCAGGTGCTTCGCCCAGGCCGAGGTCCTTGAAGCCGCTTGAGGTGCTGATGCAGACCACCGAGCCCTCGGTGTGCATGCCGCGGCTCAAGGCGTTCCTGAGGCCTGCCAGCGATGTCGCCGCCGACGCCTCGGCCCACACTCCGGCGTGCGCCAGTCGAGTTTGTGCCTCAGCGATCTCATCGTCGGTCACTGCGATGGCCAGCCCACGGGATTCGTCCAGGGCCACTACGCCGCGATATCCGTTCACCGTCGCCGCAATGGCGTAGGCTATGGTGGGCTCGGGCGGCACGCTTGCTGTCGACGCGCCGTCTACCAAGGCCTGCCTCAATGGGGCTCGGGCTGCCGGCTCGCAGGCGACCATCACTGGGGCAGACTCTGCCAAACCCAGGTCACGCAACTCTCGGAAACCCTTCCAGACGCCGAAGAGGAGTTCGGCATAGCCGGTGGGAACGAACACGGCCCCCGGGACTCTCCTGCCGAGTTGTAGCCAGATCTCGTAGGCGATGGTCTTGTATCCCTCCGGGCCGTAGGGCGGGCCGGTGGGGGTAGGTGTGAAAGTGCTGGCCGGGTACCAGCGGCCGCGGTGCGCTCCCTCTCCGATGATGTTCCAGGCCACCCTGCGCTGCACGATCAGGACAGCGGCGCCGTAGCTCAGCAGGAAGGACTGGACGGCAGGCGGACAGTGGGGTGGAGCGAGGACGATGCAAGGGACGCCCGCCTTGGCCGCGTAGGCGGCCGTCGCCGCGCCGTGATTCCCCGTGGAGCTGACGACCACGCTTGAGGCCTTGGCCTCCAGGGCCGCGCCGATCACCAGATAGGCAAGGCGGTCCTTGTGGGACCAGGTGGGGTTACGCGATTCGTCCTTGATGTAGAGTTCGTCTGCGACCCCTGCCCATCGAGCCAGTTGCGGTGCAGACACCAACGGCGTGCCCCCCTCACCGAGGGAAATCTCCTCGAGCAGGGGAGGAAGCAGTGGTGCATAGCGGGCCAGACCAGGAAGAGGCTGCTCAGCCAGAAGACCATCCCCACTGTCAGGATAGTCGTAGGTGACGTCCAGTGGAGCCTGGAACTGCTCGGTCATACACGCTGAACAGCCTACGAAGAGCTTGGGATCGAGGGGGTAGGTCTCGCCGCAGGACAAGCACTGCAGTCCCGTGGCCAGTGATTCACCGTTGGCCATTGCTCCTCCTTTGTCGAGCCGGGCGGGCTATCTGCCGAATAGTATGGGATGTAAAGGGGCTTGTCAAGCAAATGCTCGAGAATGATCTTCAATAGGTTGGCCGCCGGTCGATGTGGCGGGATTCAGACTGCATCGCCCGCTGGGCGCATCCTGAGCCGCGCCCTGGGCTTGTCGAAGGGTAGTGCTGAATAGTCCTGAGTAGCCGCGAAGCGCCGTATGGAAGAGCGCAGCGGCGTATAGAAGGGAGTGGTGTATCGAAGCACGCATCCAAGCAGCCGTCCAGCGCTAGGTGGCATTTGTTCATCCGAACTGTGGCTCCCTTCCAGGTCGCTTGATCGCGTGGAGCACGCAGCAGCGGAACAGCGTGCTGGGGGTGTCAGTGAATACCGGCGTGGTGAGCCAGGGGATGGCCGGGATCGCTGCTCAGTGTCTAGGTAATGTACCTCTCGGTGGTAAGGTAGCGGTCTCTGCTGTCGGTCAAGATGGCGACGATGGTCTTGCCTTTCCCCAGTCGCCTGGCGACCTGGAGCGCGGCGAAGACGTTGGCCCCGCCGGACATGCCGCAGAACAGGCCTTCCTCCCGCGCCAGGCGTCGTGCCATTTCCACTGCGTCCTCGTCGGTGACCCAGATGATCTCGTCGGCCACGCCCTGGTCGAGAATGTCGAAGAGCAAGCCGTCGGTGATGCCTTCGATAAAGGGTATGGCCTCTTTGCCTCTCCCGATCCAGGGTGCGCCGGCGGGCTCAACGGCGATCATCTCTGCGTGAGGACACAGGGGCTTCACGGCCTGGGCCACGCCCAATAGGGTCCCGCCGGTGCCGATGGAGGCGACAAAGGCGTCGAGCTGGCCACCGGTCTGCTCGAGGATCTCTTGGCCCGTCGTCTCCCGGTGGGCGGCCACGTTGTCGGGATTGCTGAACTGCCGGGCCCACCAGATGTTCGGATTGGCGGCTTCCACTTCCTTGCACTTCTGCCGGGGGATGATCTCGATGACCCCGCCGTGGATACTCGGGTCCAAAGAGGAATCGAGGTCTTCAGTGCCCACCAGCTCGATCTGGGCGCCGTAGCTCTGCATCATACGTTTTCTCTCTTCGCTGGCCACGGCCTTGGGCATGTAGACGGTCAGGGGGTAGCCCTTGACGGCGGCGACGAAAGAGAGGGCGATGCCCGTGTTGCCCGTGCTGGCCTCTACGATCCTGTAGCCTGGCTTCAAGTCACCTCTCTTCTCGGCGTTCTCGATCATGTAGAGGGCCATGCGGTCCTTGATAGAGCCGCTGGGGTTCATGTACTCTAGCTTGGCCAAGACCCGGGCGTCCAAGCCGTTGGTGACTCTGCTGAGCAGCACCAGGGGCGTGTTGCCGATGAGGTCCAGTACGTTGCTCTTCACGCCGTCTTGACTCCAGTCTGTCATCTGCGGATCTCCTCAGAGACGAGTGCTACTTCGTGGTGTGAATGGTATGGGAACGCGTGAGCGGATGTCAAGTAGACGAGCAGTTGCGGCGGGTCCGCGCCCTTCGATACGCTGCTTCACTTCGCTCCGCAGCTACTCAGGGTGCGGAGCGGCTGGGCTGTGGCAGAGACGTATTGTAGTGCACGTTCCCGGTGAGGGCAAGAGGGAACTCCTGCTGATGTCCGTATCGAGGTCTCCTTTGTGGAGCCCCAGAGTCCACATCGAGCAGAACAACCTGGTCAGCACCATCGACGCGG
>CAZNMJ010000301.1:0-4090 GCA_964573815.1 uncultured Anaerolineales bacterium | reverse complement strand
CGCCCGTCTTGATCACGCGGAGGTACTTGTCAGACACGTAGTCTGCCTTGATCTCCGCTAACCTTGAGAGATGTGCCTGTGCTAGTGGCTTGTACTCCATTTCCCAGTCAGATAGGTCGCGGGCCCTATTTATACAGTCTCCTCAGCATGTTGACGGCATGCAGCGTCACCCACTTGCTGGGCTGGCCGATCTCCTCGAACTCGATGGGAAAGGTCTTTCTCACAGGCATCTGCCTCTCAGCCGGCCAGCGACCGTGCTCATCCTGCTTGTCCAGTACGATCTCCAGCCCCTCTTGAATGCGCTGGTCGTCGGGAGAGACGTAGGGCGCCATGAGCTCCAGGACCTCCAAAACGTCGGTGCTGGCGAAGAGGGGTCGCCCGAACTGGAACCAACTGGGACTGACTTTGCCGAACTCGCTATGGTGTCTGTACAGGCCTCGGTCCAAGAAGAGGTTGATGGCCCGTTGGCGAGCTTCCTGTACCTCAGTGGTCTGCCCCTCTGGCGGCAATATCTCCAGCGCTCGCAACACTTTGGCCGTGGCCCAGAAGCAGGAGTGAGTCTTCTTCACGCGCTCAAAGCATAGCCAACCGCCCTCATCCAGCTGAGTGCGGAGGAGATACTCCAGCGCCCTGCCTGTGCGTTCATCATCGCCGTAGCCAAACCAATGCAGGAAATGCACGGCATTGGCCGTGAAGCAGGGAATGACTCCCCGGCGACCCTTCTCGAATGCCGCGGCGGTGAAGGCTCCGTCCTCCATCTGGGCGTTGACGAAGAGGTAGTCGATGGCCTTGTCGACCCGTTCATCGTGACCCTGGTAGCCCAGATGCTCCAGGGTGATCAAATGCCTGGTCACGCCATGGTAGGGCCTCTTGTCCCGGCCCCAGTATCCCTGAGGGCGCTGGGCATCCAGCATCCGCCTCACCGGTTCAGACTCGTTGATGGCTTGCTTGGCGGCGATGGCCTCGTTGTCGTCCGCAGGCCGCTGCAGCAGCCTCACCAGCGTGAAATACCGAACCGACGGATTGCCCTCCTCCAACAGCCATTCAGTTGGGTCCTCTCTGAGCAGGTTCTTCCACCTCTCCATATTGGTCCACCCTCCCTTCCGGTCTGCTAGCTTCGATGCCCGTCGAGAACTCGCTTCAGGAAATGTCCGGTGTATGAGTGAGGCATCTTCGTGATCTCTTCTGGCGTGCCTTCGGCGATGACGTATCCCCCTTCTTCGCCTCCCTCAGGCCCCAGGTCGATGATCCAGTCGGCACACTTAATGACGTCGAGATTGTGCTCAATGACGATCACTGTGTTACCGGCGTCAACCAACCTGTTCAGCACATCCAGAAGGCGCTTGATATCCTCGAAGTGCAGTCCTGTAGTCGGTTCGTCCAGGATGTACAGCGTCTGCCCAGTGGCCCGCTTCGAAAGCTCCCGGGAGAGTTTGATCCTCTGCGCTTCACCTCCGGAGAGGGTGGTGGAAGATTGACCCAGTTTGATGTAGCCCAACCCGACGTCCCAAAGCGTTTTCAGCTTTCTCTTGATGCGAGGGATCTTGTCGAAGAACTCCACGCACTCTTCAACGGTCATATCCAGAACATCGGCGATGCTCTGGCCCTTGTATCGAACTTGCAGCGTCTCACGATTGAAGCGCTTGCCCTTGCACACCTCGCAGGGAACGTAGATATCCGGCAGAAAGTGCATCTCGATCTTGATGATGCCGTCACCTCGGCACGCTTCGCAGCGCCCACCCTTGACGTTGAATGAGAAGCGCCCGGGCTTGTAACCCCTAATCTTGGCTTCGGGCAGGCTGGCGAAGAGCTCCCTGACATACGTGAAAACGTTCGTATAGGTGCCAGGGTTCGAACGTGGGGTACGCCCGATAGGTGACTGATCGATGTTGATGACTTTGTCCAGATGTTCAACACCAAGGACATCTTTGTGACGACCTGCTTTGGCCTTCGCCCGGTGAAGCATCATCGCCAGCCGCCGGTACAGCACCTCCACCAGCAGAGTGCTCTTCCCTGAACCCGAGACCCCTGTGATGCAGATGAACTTGCCCAGGGGAATGGTCACATCGATCTCTTTCAAGTTATGCTCCGCGGCTCCCTGGATGACGAGGGATTCCCCGTTCCCGGACCGCCGAGTGTCCGGCACTGGGATAGAGCGCTTGCCCGACAGGTACTGACCCGTGATGGAGCCCGGCGCTGCAATGATGTCCTCTATGCTCCCCGCCGCCACCACATAACCACCGTGATCTCCGGCCCCAGGTCCGAGGTCGATGATATAGTCGGCGGACCGCATTGTTTCTTCGTCGTGTTCCACCACCAGCAGGGTATTGCCTAGATCCCGCATCTGCATCAGGGTATTGATCAGTCGCTTGTTATCCCTTAGGTGTAGGCCAATGCTTGGCTCGTCTAGGATGTACAGGACGCCCATCAGCTGCGAACCGATCTGTGTGGCTAGACGAAGGCGCTGTGCCTCTCCTCCGGCCAGAGTGGTGGCGGAACGGTCGAGGGTAAGGTAGTCAAGACCTACGTTCACCATGAAGCCTAGGCGTTCTCGGATCTCCTTCAGGATGCGCTCGCCGATGGCCAACTCCCGGTCGGAGAGCTCCTTTGGCGCAACCTCGAAGAACCTGAGCGCTTGGCTGACCGACATGGCGGTGACTTGATCTATGGAATGACCCGCCACTGTCACCGCCAGGCTCTCCGGCTTGAGCCGCTTGCCCCCGCAACTGGGGCAGGGGTGCGTGGACATGTACCGCTCTATCTCGCCGCGGATGTAATCGGAGTTGGTCTCCCGGTGCCGCCGCTCCAGGTTGGGGATCACACCTTCATACGTCGTCTCCCATTGTCGTCTTCTGCCCTGCTGATTCCTGTAGCGGAGGGCTATCTCCTCGTCCCCGCTGCCGTACAGGAGGATGTCTGCTTGCTCGGGAGTCAGCTCTCGAATGGGCACGTCAGTGGAGAAACCGAAGTGCCGGGCGACCGCTGCGATCAACTGCGAGTAGTAGGTCACGGGCTGGAGACTCCGGCTCCAGGGGTGTAGCGCTCCTTCGTTGAGGGACAGGTTCTTGTCTGGTATCACCAGGTCGGGATCTATCTCCATCTTGGTGCCGATGCCCTGACAGGTCGAACACGCGCCGTGCGGACTGTTGAAGGAGAAGGTTCGCGGCTCTATCTCCCCCAGGCTGATGCCACAGTGCGCGCAGGCGAAATGCTCCGAGAAGAGCAGGTCTCGGGGAGGTTCGCTGGTGACATCGGTCACAATGACCACTCCATCGCCCAGCGGCAGGGCAGTCTCCACCGAGTCGGTGAGGCGGGAGCGGAAAGACTCCAGTTCTTCGGGGCTCTCGGGGACAATCAGCCTATCCACCACCGCTTCGATGGTGTGCTTCTTGTATCGCTCTAACTCGATCTCTTCATCGACGTCTCGCAGTTCTCCGTTCACCCGCACGCGCACGTATCCTGCCTTGCGCACATCCTCGAAGATCCTCTGGTGATGCCCCTTGCGGTCCTTGACGAGGGGTGCGAGGATCACGATACGAGTCCCAGGGGCGAGCTCCAAGATCGAGTCGACGATCTGCTCCGCTGACTGTTGCGTAATCACCCTTCCGCAGTGAGGACAGTGAGGTATGCCGATGCGGGCATACAAGAGACGTAGATAGTCGTAGATCTCCGTGACCGTGCCCACCGTGCTGCGCGGGTTATGGCTGACTCCTCTCTGGTCGATGCTCACTGCTGGCGAGAGCCCCTCTATCTGATCCACGCTGGGCTTCTCCATCTGGCCCAGGAATTGACGGGCGTAGGCAGAGAGCGACTCCACGTAGCGGCGTTGTCCCTCGGCATAAATGGTGTCGAAGGCCAGGCTGGATTTCCCTGAACCCGAAATGCCAGTGATGACCACGAACTTGTCTCGAGGTATCTCTACGTCGATATTCTTCAGGTTGTGCTCTCTTGCCCCGTGAACGACGATCTTATCCTGCGGCATCCATACCTCACGAAAAAACGATACCAAAGTCCCGCTCAACTATGTCCCGGGCGCTTCCGTCTTTCTTCCTGCCTTATGCGCTCCCATTCGGGCACGTCGTCATCTTGT
>CAZNMJ010000300.1:0-4094 GCA_964573815.1 uncultured Anaerolineales bacterium | reverse complement strand
GAAGCACTTGCTAGTATACCTCAAACGTGTGCTTTCGGCAACCTCCCCTCGCGCGCGTAGCGTCCCTGAGTACGTCCCCCCATCACTTCACTCCTCATTCCGCCTGCCGGGTAGCGGACACCTCGTGCTGATAGCTCCCCTGCGGCGGGAAAAGCACCTCAGGCGGCACTATCTCCCGGCTGCCGCCAGGAGGGACCCAGTAGAGATAGACGTGGATATAGCTCGTCCGCGCGGCATAACGCACACGAATGTCATGCAGGCCACTCTTGAGCTCCACTTTGCCCTGCTCATGGTACCCCCGTGCCTGATTGGACGTCACCTCCTCGCCGTCGATGTACAGCACCGATTCATCTACGGACTGGAGCCCGAACGTGTAGACACCTTCCTCATCGATGAGGATTCTGCCCTCCCACTCTACTGTATAGGGTACTGGCAAAGGAGTTACGTGGAAGTAGAAATCGAGCCGGGGATCGATCTGAGCAAGCGCCACCGGAGACCTCCACTCACCGTTGGCAAAGTACTTGCCCAGCAGACCGTTGCTGGTAACGGGAGGCACGTAGAAGGCCCATGATGGCACCGTCTGCTCCTCCTCGCCAGGGGGCTGCCATGCTAACTCGAAATGCCCTTCGGCCCCTACCACACGCACACACAGGCTGTGGTTGCCTTTGGCCAGCTTCACCTCCGCGGACAACTCTCCCCTGCCCTCGAGGAGCAAGGTCTCATCTAGATATAACTCGGCGTCACCTGGAGTACGAAGGAACAACCGGTAGGGCCCATACTCGGGTGCATTTAGTGTGCCTTTCCACTCCGCGACGAACGGCAGAGCCAAGGGATCTCCATCCCGCCAGTCGAAATAGAGTTGGGCGTCCTGACGCGTGAATGCAGGCGTCACCTCCCAGTCATTTCCACGACGATACTCTCCTAGCAAACCCCGCAAACCCGCCAAGTCGTCTTGCGTCAAACGAACCACATACAGCACGGGAGGTCCGTCCAGGGGCGCCTTATACTCATGGAAGGCCCCGCGCGGCCAGTAACGCTGTGCCTCCGTGTACAGGTGTCGGCGCTCAGTGTCCAGAATCAAGACTGCATCCTTGTCCTCTACCCGTGGCAGCGGCAGGCTGTCGTGCGTCTCGATGCTGTGGTACGCCGTGACATCAGGAGCAAGGAAACGGACAGTTGGGTGGCCGTGATAGTAGCACGTCACGTAGAACTCCACACTGTCGCCCAGTTGAGCCATGATTCGAGCAGTAATGGTCTCTGGCGTGGAGAAATCCCCCCAGGAATCAAAGTCCTGGGCCTGTCGCTCGAAGTAGATGTGGTAGTTGGTGTAGCCGATCTGAGCCAGCAGGAGCAGCAGAGACAAGGCGAAGTACTTCCCGTATTGAAAGCCCATCCCTCGCTCCCATTCCCGCCACAGGCCGTCGATGGGAACCACTGCCAGAAGATAGGCCGCTGGCAGGCTACCTATGGCGCGCAGGGCCTGGGGTGCCTCCCACTCCAGAGAGAAGATCCCAGGACATAGCATCACGCCCAGCCAGACGGGGAGCAGCAGTGAATAGGGTCGTCGACCGCGCCAAAGGCACACCGCAATACCCAGGACCATGAGACCACCGCTGACCGGGTCCAGCATCGGCTCACCGGGGAGGTTGTGGCGTCCGCGGCGATCTCCCTCGTAGTTGAACATCAAGAGGTGCTTCCCCGCGCTCTCCTTCACAGCCTCGAAGGCCTGCTCTCGAGTCTTGCCGGTGAAGACCGACACTTTTCGCGCACGCCCCCAGAATTCATCCGGTTCTCGCAGGGCATACTGCGCCACCGGAGCCACGGTGAGCACCGTTGCCAATACAAGCACGAGTAAGCCGCGCCAGGAACGAATCAGCAACTGTCGTTCCACGATGAACATGTGCAACAGAAAGCAGACGAGGACCAGCGGGAAAGCGAGGAAAGCGGCGTAAGAGACCATTCCCAGTCCCAGGGCCAGACCCGACCATGCGAAGTGGCACAGGCGTTGCCGTCTCAAACCGCGTAGTAGAAAGCCAACGGCCAGGAGTTCGAACAAGGGCGTGCTCACGTAGTGCATGCCGATGCGACTGAAATTCACATGCCAGCGTGAGACTGCAATCAGGAGAGCAAGCACGAACCCCATACGTCGGCCGAAAAGCTCGCGCCCCGTCAGATAAGCAGCCCCGACCGCACCCACGCCCATCAGTGCGCTGACTGTCCTCACAGCTTCGGTGTTGGCGCCAAGGAGCCGAATCGACGTTGCCACGGCCTGAACATAGTGGCCTGGGGAGTTGATTCTAGGGAAGTAAACTGGGCGATCGGTGGGGTCTTCCAGAATGCGCAGAGCCTCAAGTCCATTCTGCGCCTCGTCGTACCAGGTGCCAAAGGGCAGTCGATTGAGGTCCCAGAGGCGCAGAAGCGCTGCCAGAACGAGGATGGAGAGCAGCGATACGACCTTGGTGCGCGACCAGGGTTGGACTCCAGCTGCCTCACTCCGGCCACTGTCCATCAACAAGACAGCCGCCACGAAGAGCACCAGGCTGCCAGCATACAAGATCCAGGCAGACAGAGGAACGGACCGGTAGGCGAACTGCCACAAGGCCACCGCGCCCAAGGTCACAGACAGCCCGATCATGAGCAGCCCCAGGCGACGACGAATGCCTCGCGCGCGCCTGCCAACCACGGGGGCGGCGCTCAGGGTGGGGCCCAGCTGTCTTCGCAGCGAGTAGACGATCAGCACCACCGCGGCCACGTACAGCATGCCGGCCTCGAAAACGCGGCCACGGGCCAAACAGATCTGCGCGGTGATGGCCAGACCGACTGCGAAGAGGCCCCAGAGCAAGTTGCTCAACCTAGCCAGGGTGCCTCGGCTGTTTGACCAAGCGCTCGATACCATTTCTGCCGGCTTTCGGTTCCGATCCCACAGATGAGTGACAAGCCGTGAGCCATTCTACCATCAAGCCGGAGGTCACGCAACGGCACTAGACTGTCCGTGGCTGTCGGTTCGCGCCTTCATCGGTCTACATTGCGGTTGGCGGCCCCGGAGCTTGTTTCCCTGCCGTGCTAGGCCGTATAATCTGTGCGGTCGCAAGTTCCTCTCAGGCTGGCCAGCCAGGAGACTGAGAGCCGGCGACAGAGCTTGCTTGACCCGTGTGGCGTGGGCGATCGGACCCGCAGGCTGGTTCAACGGCTCCATCCATTGTGGCCGTCCAGTACTGACGAGCATCTGCGGAGCCAGCAAACATTGGCCGGCACCCCAAAGATGGATACCGAGATCGAGACAAAGTACTTCCTAGGTCAAATCAAGCAACACGCGGACCCCAAGTACGAGGCGGTGATCCGCAAGTCGATTCCATCGGAACTCAAAGGGCACGGCCTCCGCGTGTTTGAGATGAGGCAGATCGTGCGTGCCTGGCGCCGCGCTCACAAAGACGTCGCCTGTGAGGACCTTCTGGCACTTGCAGAGGCGCTGTGGGACGGACCATCCCGCGAGGAGCGAATGGTCGCCTTGGAGTTGCTACAGCACTATCCCCGATGCGTCACCGGCCTCGCGTGGTCGCGCTTCGAGCGCTGGCGCCAAGACCTGGGCAACTGGGAGCTCACTGACGTACTAGGTGTGGGCGTTCTGGGCCCCTGGGTGTTGGCTGATGCCGACGAGAGAGTACAGCACCTCTGGGACCTGATCGGTGATGAGGACATCTGGAGCCGGCGACTGGGATTGGTTGGCGCCGTAGGGATGAACAGAGCGCTCAAGGACGTCAGCTTCCCCGACCTTACCCTGGAACTGGTAGACCAGGTCAAGGGGGAGCGTCACCCTATGATCACCAAGGCCGTATCCTGGATGCTTCGCAATCTGAGCAAGAAACACCCCGACCAAGTGGCGACGTATCTCGACGACAACCGTGATGTCCTAGGTGGCCACGTAGTGCGTGAGGTGAGCAACAAGCTGAAGACGGGGCTGAAGAGTGGAAAGCGAAAGCGCCGAGGCAACCACTAGCCTCAGCCCCCCTGTATCACCCGGCAGAGACTGGCCCCCTGCGCACCAATCGTTAGACCTGTTTCTTGCCTGCCCTTCTGCCGATCCGGGCCGGATC
>CAZNMJ010000299.1:0-4103 GCA_964573815.1 uncultured Anaerolineales bacterium | reverse complement strand
CTGATGGTCCCCAGAGCGGTCTTGGCCGTTGTGGAACGGGTGCTAACCGCCAACCCTATGCCGACCAGAACTAGATGCCAGACCAGGAACAGGTCTATCTGAGTCAGAAGCCCATAGAAGAGACTGTTTACGTTCTGCGCCTGATCCGCACTGGCCACCAGGAAGGAAAGTCCTCGATGAAGCGGAAGCTGCCCGTTGATGACGACATAGATGGCCTCAACCAGATTCCGCAACGCGAACGGTAGCCAGGTCCAGAGGACCAACGTGACCATCTGTATATATGGGTTGTCGGTACCAAAGAGGTAACTGATGAAGAACAACACCGCCCCTCGGAAGAGCCAGGTCAATACCAGCCCCAATGTGCCCAGGGCAATGCCAGTGGCTGCCAGAAACAGAGGTGAGGTGAAGGTGGCGATGCTCCTTCTCACCTGCTCCTCCTGTTCCCCTGACAACGAGCCCATCTGCGACTCTATCTGCTGCTCGGCTTGCTGGCGGCTCACCTCCGACAAGAAAGGAGCGGAAACCGCTACCACGATGATGGAGCTCACAACGATTACCAAGACTGGCGCGACCCACAGTGACCACCTGGGCTCCTTCATGACGTACCGCAAAGTCTTCTTCGGTTGATCTATCCAACCGACGAGAGCGCGCCACACTCCCACCTCATTCTGATTCACTACAACCTCCCTCCTGTCCGCTCATGGAGTTGCCAAGTGGACGTGCGCCCGTCTTCAGCCTGCGCTGGCCGAGCGGCACCCCATGGTGCTGATGGACCGTGACTCGCTGACCCCTCGTCCGTTGCCTCATGACGCCGCCGAGAGCTCTTCAATATCCCATCCGGGTTTAGTATACCATAAAGAGGCCTGACACGTATCGGCCACCCGGGGGATTTCACCATTGGCCAGGTGGCTGATTTCTGACTAGGCCATGTGACCAATTCGTAGGCCACCGAGACGTTGGCGGCGATGATGAGGACCACCACCGCCATCTCTGGCTAGTCAGAGCACCTATCCCTGCTACTCCATGTCCTCGCGGAGCCTTCTTCGGGCGACCTATCCATCCAGAGATACAGTCTTGGTCTCCAAACTCCATTCCCGGTGTTTGTGAACTATCTACCCACCTTCCAGATCAGCTTTGCCTACCACTATGGACTGACTGGACCCGCAAAAGGTTCATTCAGTCTTCTACTGAATGTGGTGACCCCAAATCCTGTAACTCCTGCCTTCCAACAAGAAGCGCGTGGCCCCCGGAGCACCACGCGCTTGTTCCCTACTGGAGTGTGCCATCCCGGCACTCTACAACTCAGGCAGGGTCCGCTTCAATACTTCATACTCCTCAAAAGCTCTGCCGCACCCCAGGGCCACGCTGGCGATGGCTTCATCTGCAACGTAGCAGGGCACGCCGAGTTCCTGTGTCAGAAAACGGTCCATGTTCCGCAGGAGTGATCCCCCGCCAGTCATCACCACTCCCCGATCTATGATGTCGGCAGCCAATTCGGGGGGAGTCTTCTCCAGCACTCCCTTTATCGCTGAGACGATGGTGGCCAGCGGCTCGGCAATCGCTTCCGTCACTTCCGTGGACGAAACGGTGACAATCCTCGGCAACCCGGCAACTATGTCCCGACCACGGACCTGCATGGTCAGCTCGTCTTCCACGGGCAGAGCGCTGCCGACCTGAATCTTTACCTCTTCCGCCGTCTGATCCCCAACCATCAGGTTGTACTTCCGCTTCATGTAGGCAGCGATGGCTTCACTGATTCTGATGCCCGCCACGCGGACGGCACCACTGACCACGATATCATTCATGGCGATCAGGGCTGCCTCACTGGTGCCGCCGCCGATGTTCACTATGAAGTTACCTGAGGGGGTATCTACGGGCATCCCCGCGCCGAGGCCTGCGGCCAACGGTTCAGGGATGAGATGAGCCACCTTGGCGCCCGCCTGAATCGCGGCGTCATGGACAGCGCGTTTCTCCACCGTAGTCACGCCAATGGGAACAGCGATCATTATCTCGGGCTTGAAGAGACGAACGCGACCCACTACGCCAGAGATGAAATAACGGAGCATGAGCTCCGTCACCACATAATCGGCGATGACGCCCTCACGAAGAGGTGACAATACCTCAACACTCTCTGGAGTTCGGCCCACCATGGCCTGAGCCTCCCGGCCCAGGGCCACAATCCTGTTGTCGTGGGTCGACAGGGCCACAACGGACGGTTCGAAGAGCACAATCCCTTTGCCCTTGGTCCAAACGAGCACGTTAACCGTGCCCAGATCCACTCCTATCTGCTTAGAGAACATCTATGCTCCTCAGTATGCCGGGTGCATGTGATATCGTCCCGGCTACGCCTCTTCACTGGGCATCTCCATGCTGGGTCGGCGTTTCCTCCGGCGCGCGACCTTCAACCGTACCCTGGACCGACGCAGCGCAGCCTGCAACCGCGCCATATCCAGACCCTCCGGCCGCTCCCGATATCTCCTCTCGGCTCGCTCCCTCGCCGCCTCGGCTCGCGCGAGGTCAATCTCTTCAGCACGCTCCGCTACGTCTGCCATCACGATGACCTTGTTCGCCAGAACCTCCAGGAAGCCACCGTGCACGGCAAAGCACTCCTCTTCTGCCCCCTTCCTGATCCTCAACTCCCCAATCCCTAGTGCCGTCAGGAGCGGCGCATGGTTGGGAAGTATGCCCAGTTCCCCATCGGCCCCGGGTGCGATCACCATGTCCACCTCATCATCGCTGTATACAATCCGGTCAAGGCTGACCAGTTCAATCCGTAGTTTGGTCACCCACCTTCACCTTACTCTGACTCGGTCTCTTCCTCAGGCTCCACACACACCGGACCCTCCGGCTCGCCCGCCATCTCCCGAGCCTTCTCCACCGCCTCGTCTATGGTGCCCACCATGAAGAAAGCACCCTCAGGCAAGTCGTCATGCTTCCCCTCCAGGATCTCCCTGAACCCCCGCAGCGTCTCCTTGATGGGCACGTACACTCCCGTCCGGCCTGTGAACGCTTCCGCCACGAACATCGGCTGCGAGAGGAACCGCTGTATCTTCCGCGCCCTCGCCACCGTCAGCTTGTCCTCCTCGCTCAATTCCTCTACTCCCAAGATGGCGATCACATCGCTCAAGTCCTTGTATCTCTGCAGCGTCCGCTGTACCTCCCGCGTCACCTGGTAGTGCTCCTCCCCCACGATGTTCGGGTCCAAGATCCGCGAGGTCGAGGCCAGCGGGTCGACTGCCGGATACAGCCCCTGCTCCGCGATAGACCGCTCCAGCGCTATGGTGGCATCCAGGTGAGCAAACGTCGCCACAGGCGCTGGGTCAGAGTAGTCGTCGGCCGGCACGAACACCGCCTGCAGTGAGGTGATGGAACCCCGCTTGGTGGACGTGATGCGCTCCTGCAACTCGCCCATCTCCGTCCCCAGGGTCGGTTGGTAACCTACCGCACTGGGCATCCGCCCCATCAGTGCAGATACCTCAGATCCGGACATCACGAAGCGGAAGATGTTGTCGATGAACAGAAGCACGTCCATACCTTGATCGCGGAAGTCCTCGCATATCGTCAGCCCGGCCAGTCCCACGCGGAGTCGCACTCCCGGGGGCTCGTTCATCTGGCCGAACACCAGAGCGACCTTGTCCAGAACCCCAGACTCCTGCAACTCATACCATAGGTCATTACCTTCACGAGAGCGCTCTCCGATGCCACAGAACACAGATACGCCACCGTGCTCGGTGGCAATGGTATGGATGAGCTCCATGATAACCACGGTCTTGCCTACTCCCGCACCTCCGAAGACCCCTGTCTTTCCCCCTTTGGTGAAGGGTGCCACCAAATCTATCACCTTCAGTCCGGTTTCGAAAACCTCGGTGCTGGTGCTCTGCTCTTCGAAGCTCGGTGGTGGCTGGTGAATGGGCCGATGCTCCTCCGCCTCGACGGACCCTCGGCGATCAATGGGCTCCCCCAAGACATTGAGCAAACGCCCCAACGTCGCCTTCCCCACAGGCACGGTTATCGGCGCCCCAGTCGCGATAGCTTCCATGCCACGACTCAGACCATCGGTGGAATCCATGGCCAAGCAGCGTACCCAGTCATCGCCCAGGTGC
>CAZNMJ010000298.1:0-4123 GCA_964573815.1 uncultured Anaerolineales bacterium | reverse complement strand
CTCCTCGAGGCCAGATCCAGCCCCTCTGCAACAAGCAATGAGGCACTATCGACCTAGAACGACAGTGCCTCACAGCCCGCTATGTAGCGGGATTGCTGATATTGCTGCCGGGACCATTCTCAGAAAAAGGCCAGGTTCGTCAATCGACGTCGTCGTTCGTGAGCACCGCCTGGCATTGGCTGAGTCTCTGTGCCATCAACTCCCTGACCCGGCATATGGTCTGCGGATAGTGGTCGCCTTCGCTGATCACCTCCCCCATTGCGTCTGCCAAGTCTGCGTCTCCGAATACTTCCTCCACCCACCTAGTTAGAACCTTGGGGTCTACGTAGGGTATCGAGGCCGTGGGCCCTGCCGCCAACACCTCTGCAGCGCTATCGACCTGCAGGAAGTTGACGGCCTCCCGCAAGCCGTAGATCGGATACTGCTGTACCCCCACCATGGGAGACATCTTGGCGCCCACGAGGCGCTCCTCAAATCCAACCCGAGACAGGAGCTTGACAGCTAGTTCTTGCGATGGGTCTGACAGTGGCACCAGGCTCTTCTACCCTCCTAGCTTCCCGTGGGCCTCAAGCTCGTCTGCAACGTACCCTAAGCCCAGTCCTTCCAAGACGCTCCTGGTGGGCCATCCGTTGGCCGGGTCCCACCCTTCAAACTGATAGTACGTTGTCTTCCACTGCTCAAAGCTATCCCGGTCCAGCGATCGACCCCACACATTCTTGTACTGCCATTGCCCGTTCTCGTGCACCGGGAGGTAATAGGGTATTTCGTGGGTAGAGGATCCCGGTCCAGACGGCACGTCATAGGCGTAGTCTGCGAACACCTCCTGATCCCTGTGCCTTCCTTGCAGGATCCATATGGCCCTGTCCAGGTTCCAGATTTTCCTCCCAATCTCCATGCCATCTGCGAAAGTTATATTCTGACCGGTGACCGCGTTGAAGAATGTAGGCTCTGCCTGTGGGGTGAGTCCCGTCATGTACGGACCGTAGTAGTTGAAGATGTCGGGATACCCCCAGTCACAGAACAGGACCGACTGCTTCCAGAACTTCGAATAGTGTCTGCCCCAAGCCACGGTCTTGGCCATATGCTCGGAGTAGATGCCCTGGTCACTGTAGTCCACCATCATCGGGTCGGAGTACGGAACGCACGCATTGGCGACCATTTGCGCAAGGACCTCCGCGGAGACAGGCGGTTGGAGGCCGTAGAGAATGGTCATAGAGGGCATCCAGTAGCATGGCCAGTTGAAGTCATGATCGTTGGCGTCTCTACTGTCCAGAATAGAACTGTAGCCCCAGTCCGCTAGGGTTCTGGCGTCGTAGTGATGTGTGTAGCCCCAGTACTGGAGCGCAAGCGTACCGGTGGCAAGGTCCTCTTCCAGTCTGCCCCAGGCCGCAGCGGCCCTCGCACATCCCTCAGCAAGGTCCTGGCCTATCTCCTGTCGATTCACGATTCTCTGGATCAGCTCCTCCACGAATGACAGTTCGCCCAGCTGGTCAAAGGGAAGGTCGGTATCGATCTCCAAACCCGGACCGGCGATGCCCTGGCCGTACAGGTTGAGAAGCCAGCCGATGGCCCCGTACACAGCCGCGTTGTTGATGCCAAATTTCTGAGACAGGTCCGCTGCCTGGTACGTGACCTCGGTCAGCGCTCCGCCATGGGCCATCTGGTCATACGCGTTGTACAGTCCCATGTCCCAGCACGACGATTCATTGCCATATGTGTTCTGCCTTCTGGTTCGGCAGGCCCTGTGACAACCTAGACAGCCCTGGCTCCTGCGCGGAGTATCAGGCTGACTGTACAGAGCCGCCCCGGTGACACCTCCGAAGGCACTCAGATGCCACATCGGAGGCACCGGATTGTTGGGATCCCACCCGTAGTCTTTGGCCCATAGCCGCGCCTCCATCAGGGCGTTGGGATCCGCGATCTGCACACCACCAGTTCCCAGGACGCTGATGGCCTTCAGGTTCTTGGATCCCCAGACGCTGCCAAAGCCACCCTGGCCGGCGCCGTTTCCAGCATCATGTATCAGAGAGCCCATTCTGGTCTGGTTCTCACCAGCTGCGCCAATCGTCAAGACAGCGGGTGGCTTCCTTGCGCCGTGTCCATGCCCGTGCCCGTGCCCACGACGTCCACTGACATGGTCCCAGATCTCCATCTGTGTCTGCCACGTGTCCAGGCCCCAGAGCCAGCCAGCGTCCATGATCTGCACACTGTAGTCCCTGATATCGATCCAGACCGGGCTGCTTGCCCTACCTTCGATGACTATCCCGTCCCAGCCCGCATACTTCAGCATGCCAGCGAATCTCCCGCCGAAGTTGCTCCTCGTGAACCAGCACGTGGGATATGCGTCCGTGCCAATGCCTTGGACCTCTGTCCTTCCACTGGCACCAGGGACCAGAGTGCCCGACAGCGGTGACGCCATGATGGTCACAACATTCCTCGGGTCGAATCCGTCGGCCAGCGCCTTGTCCGGTATCAGATCCCAGAAGAGCGCAGAACCGAGGCCATGCCCGCCACCCCATTCAGCGTAGTCCGCCGTGTCTATGGTTGTGATCTCACTTGTCGTCAGATTGATCCTCAGAATCTCGCCAGAGTAGCCCGCCATCTCTTAACCTCCTCACTGGTTCTAGTATCCGTGCCTACACAGGCACGAACTGCACTGCACGCATGGGACAGACCTCAACGCACGCCTGCTTTCCGTCCGGCCCGCCTGGCTCGTTCCAGTACGGGGTATTGGCACACAAGTCGCATCTTCCGCGAACGTGCGCTGATATGTCGTCAGGATATGCAAGGAAGGACTCTTGATCTATGAGGATGTTTGCATTGCTAAGGTCCTCTACTCCAGTGTGCCCCAAGGAGCAGGCAAGCATGCAGCTTTGGCAGCCTGCGCACTGAAGCGTGTCAACGACGATGGAGCCTTGATGGCCGGCAAAGGCCACCAGACCGTCGCCCAGGTGCACGACTCCGGTCAACGCATCGCCAAGTCCCACCCCTACCGCTACAGCAGCGCCAGCTTTTAGGAATTCCCTACGTGATACTCCCGACTCGACACCCTCATGCATCTTGTTCTCCTGATTACTCATGGCCGGACCTCTCCTTTCCCCTCTAAACTCTTGAATGACTCACACTCCTCCCAACAAAAGACGGACACCCCGCCTGCTCCGTTGCCAGGCGAGTGCCCGTTCCCACTCCGACAGGCGCTTCAACGCCTATGTACCCTACAGCAGATTCAGAGCCCGTCCTCGTCCATGACGAGACCAGCGACGGAGACGACAGGCGTCCGACTTTCTCGCTCGATGCCACGTGTCCTCTGCTGACTGTTAACTACACTGTCGCCAAAGTGTCCAATCACTATCAATTATACTTGCACCTTGGTGTTGGGTCAATAGTACTTTGTACCCAATTCTGGAAGGATCTTCTCTGTCGCACGGAATAGAATGTCAAACGGGCCCACCTGTGAATGAAATCCCATATCGACCCACGGCAGGACCGCAGCCGGAGGAAGCGAAGCTTGTCGTGAAATCCAGTGGTGATCCCGGCTTCGCTCCAGACGACAGACGCCTAGCGTCCCATCGTTTCTTTCACCGACTCGGCCGTGTGACCCACCTGCAGGAAGATCAGGCCTAGCTTGGCGTCCTTCCCGGCGATCGCTGCCAGCACCGCCTCCGGCCCCGCTGAGGTGACTATCGTGTACCCATCCGCCCCCTCCACGAAGACCCTCTCTAGACCACCGTGCTCGAACTTATTGGCTGTCTGCTCCCCCAGGGCCAGCATCGCCGCAGCCACAGCCGATACCCGCCGCTCCTCCACGCTCCCAGGAAGCTCCGAGGTGATGGCAAAGCCGTCAACATGCACCACCGCCGAACCCATCACCCCAGGCGCCGCTCCCGGGCGGACACGCCGTTGGTCATCCTCTCCTATCCAGCCATCGCCCCCTTCACCGATTCGGCAGTACGGCCCATCTGCAGAAAGATAAGCCCCAGCTTGGCGTCCCTGCTGGCGATTGCTGCCAGCACCGCTTCCGGTCCCGCGGAAGTAACGATGGTATATCCATCTGCCCCCTCCACGAAGACCCTCTCCAGACCACCATGCTCGAACTCATTGGCCGTCTGCTCCCCCAGGGCCA
>CAZNMJ010000297.1:0-4130 GCA_964573815.1 uncultured Anaerolineales bacterium | reverse complement strand
CTACAACCGAATACCATCGCGGCCCTGCCCATGGCCGCTTAAGTTAGCGCCTATGGCCCCTGCTCCCCCTCATCGAGCTGTGCATCAGGTTCTCCCTCACACGGCTCTCCGATGTCGTTCATCCATGACCATACGCCGGATACACGTGCTGCCGGACAGTTCCACTGAGTTTGTAGACCGCATTCTCTCGGAAGTTGATATGTTGCCACCGTTGGCCCCAGCCGCGTCCCGACTTGCCATGCTTCTTGCTCAAAAACAGCCCAGGCCGCCGCTGCACATCGCTATCGATCATCTGGAGTTGCTTCGTCGCGTTGCCTACGGCAAAGCAGTTCCCCCAACCTCGTAGGATGGGGTTCAACCGACAGATGATATCGCGCAGACGCTGGTAGAGGCCGCGCCTTCCTCCGACGTTGCTCTGTATCTTCTCCCGAATGCCTGCTATTGCCCCACGCCTCGGCCATCGTTGCAGGTACTACCTGCCAGTTCGGCGCGACCGCACCTGCCGATGATGGAATCCCAGGAAGTCGAACCCTTGCTTCCCCTCCTGCAGATCCGCTAACCTCGTCTTCGTCGGGTGCGACCGTAAGGCCAGCCGGTTGATCACGAGCCCCAGCCGCCTGAGCGCTTCCTGCGCCGCTTCCTTGTCCTGGCAAAACACCACCAGATCATCCGCATAACGGACCAGCAGGCCCACAGACCGACAGTGCTGCGCCCACACCTGACCCAGGTAGTTCAGATAGATGCTCGCAAGCAATGGGCTCAGCACCCCTCCCTGCTTTGTACCCGTGGTCGTTTTCCGGATCTCCCTTTCCTCGAGGACGCCGGCCCGCAGAAACCGCTTGATGAGCCGCAGCACCCGCCGGTTACTGATGCGCCTCGGCGCCATGCCCATCAGTTGCCCGTGGTCAGAGTTGTCGAAGTAGCTCTGAATGTCCGCATCCACCACCAAGTTGTATCCCCGGTTCACCGTCTGCCGGATCACGTTGTTGGCATCATGCGGTGACCGCCGGGGCCGAAACCCAAAGCTGCTCTCCTGGGAGTCTGCCTCAAAGACTAGAGTTGACGCCACTGCTCTTGCGGAAAGTCACAGAGGGTCACGAAGTCGTCCATGTCTCGCAACACCATCTCCACCGGCACCTGAGCACTCACCACAGCCACGATCTTTGGCTCGTCAGGTTCGCGGCCCGCTCACCCCCTATAGCAGAGACGGAGCCTCCAGCAGTTCCCTGATGCGCTGCAGGGAACGAGCTGCCAGAGCCCCATCCACGACCCGGTGATCGACAGACAACGTCATCTTGGCCTTCGACCGGAGGAGGACTTGTCCACCCACAGCCGTGGGTTGCTCAGTTATGGTGCCAATCGCCAGGATGCCCACCTCTGGTGGGTTCACTATGGCCACAAAGCTTTCTACACCGAGCATCCCTAGATTGCTGATGGTGAACGTGCCCCCAGTGAGCTGGCTAGAGCTCAAACGCCCTTCGCGAGCCCCGCGAACCAGTTCGGCTCGCTCCCGTGCGAGCTGTCGCAGCGACTTCGTGTCGGCTCTTCGCAAGACGGGAACGACCACGCCTCCTTCTGTGTCCACGGCGATACCTACGTTGGCTTCGTCATGCGGCAAGAGGCCCTCAGCCGTGTAGGTGGCATTCAGGACAGGGAACTCCACCAGGGCCATTCCCACAGCGCGAAGCACAAGGTCTGTAGGAGAGACAGATACCTCCTCCCCGCTTATGGACGCGTTCAGCTGCCTGCGCAGCCGCTCAGCTTCAGTCATGTCGACGTCGATAGTGACGTAGAAGTGAGGTATGTTCCGCTTGCTCTCTGCCATGCGCTCTGCGATGACACGGCGCCGACCTGAGAGGGGCGCTCGCTGCTTACTCATCCGCCCTTGAGTCTTGCTTCTCTCGATGGCACGCGCCACGTCTTTCTCAGTGATCACACCGCCGCGCCCGCTTCCAGCCACCCGTGACAGGTCTACCCTTTTCTCAGAGGCCAGTCGCCGGGCTGCAGGCAGTACTCGCAGCCCCTTGCACTCCATGGGCCGCGCTACCTCGGTCAGGCGCTCGATGGGCTGTTGATCGATAGCCAGGTCGTGCACAACAGTGCTGGCTTCGCTTGCCATGTCCGGCAATGGCTCATCCAGGCCCTCACTCATCCAGGCGATAATGCCGCCCGTCGGCACTGTCTTACCCTTGTGCGCCACCAACCTACGCAGGAAGCCGGACTTGAAGGCCTCAATGGTCAGCAGTGATTTGTCCGTCTCCACCTCCACGAGGGGGGCCCCCATTTCGACCCAGTCCCCCTCTTGGGCCAGCCAGCGGACCACGGTGGCTTTGGCCTCCGCGTGACCGACATCTGGCATCGTGACTGCAGTGATCATTCGCATACTCCCTGTCGCGCTCCACTTGCGACTGCGAGCTCTGCCGCTACCTTCACCGCCTCTGACATCGTGCTTGAATTGGCGATTCCCTTTCCGACTATGTCGTAGGCTGTGCCATGCGCCACCGAGGTCCGGACGACTGGCAGACCTACTGCCACTGTGACTGCTGCCCGGAACCCCAGCAGCTTGACCGGCGTGTTGCCCTGATCGTGGTACATGGCTATGACAGCATCGTAACGGCCATCTTTTGCCCAGGTAAAGATGATATCGGCGGGAATTGGCCCTTCCACCTGAATCCCAGCTTCGCGGGCTCTCTCGATGGCTGGGATGATGCCATCGCGTTCCTCCGTCCCCATGAGGCCATGTTCGCCACAGTGGGGGTTGAGTGCTGCCACGCCAATCAGGGGCTTGCTCATCCCGAAACTCTGCAAAGCTGTGTGTGCCACTTCAATGACCTCGCGCACCTTGGACTCGGTGATGAGAGCACAGGCCTCCCGCAAAGCGACGTGGTTGGTTACGAAGAAGACCCGGATGACACTAAAGGCCAGCATCATTGCGTACTTCCTGGCGCCCGTCAGATGAGCAATGAACTCGGTCTGGCCTGGGAAATCGTAGCCAGCCAGATGCATGGCCTCCTTGCTGACAGGGGCTGAGCAGATTGCATCGATGCTCTTCGCGAGGGCAAGCTCCACAGCCTTCTGTGTGTACGCTATACTAGCCCTTCCCACTGCAGCGTCAGTGCGTCCCAGAGCATAACTGCACCATCGAAGCCCGCCGACATCGAGGAAATCCACTGTGCCCGGCTCGAAGCACCCTTCGGTGGGTTCACCCACAGCCCGAAGCGAAAGTGGAAGACCCAGGTAGGCGATCGTGTGGCGCATGACATCGATGGAACCGACAGCAAGCGGTCGGCACCACGCATATGTGTCTGTCTGCGCAAGAACCTTGGCAACGAGTTCGGGCCCGATGCCTGCCTCATCCCCGACAGTGATGCCAACGATTGGTCGGCTGTCTGTTGTCACAACTCCTCCTACTCAACGCACCGGTCATGGTCCCACAAGAGACCAGCCAGTTTTTCGCCCACCGTCTCTATGTACAGCACTCCACGGTCGATGGGAACGTCCTCTCGAGGTGCGATGTGCTCCTCCTCACTGTCGTACTGGAAGGCCATAACTCCCACTCTGCGCAGCTGGGCAGCCGCTGGGGGCTTCGCGGCTAGCGCTTCCTGCGCCGCTCCACCGACCCTCTCCGGCATGGCCAGCCCGAGTATCTTCAGAGAGGCCAGCAGGAGGGCGTGCTCCTTGGCGCTGTTGTCAACTGCTCCAAGGACTGCCACGTCCAGTTCCTCAGCAAAGCAGTAGTAAGGGTTGACGTACAGCGCGAAGCCATTCTGCATCAAGCCGAGGTCATGAATCGCGGGAGCAATGGGAAACATATTCTCCTTGTGAATGCTGAGTATAGCAATCCTGCGCGCACCCTTCCTGGTCAGCGCAGCCAGCATGGACTTGACATAGGCGAATAGTGCTTCTGCCAGTACTGACAGCGTCCCCGGCAACTTCACTGTAGTGGGACAGTAACCGTAGGCTACCAGTGGCAGCACTATAGCGTCAGTTCTTTTGGCGAGCTCCACGGCAAACGCCTCGGCGATCAGCCCGTCTGTACAGCATGGCAGCGAGGGGCCGTGAGCCTCGATGCTGCCTACAGGGATGATGACCAGGCCTCCTCTCGTGAGGTGCTCCTGGACTTCTGCTGC
>CAZNMJ010000296.1:0-4182 GCA_964573815.1 uncultured Anaerolineales bacterium | reverse complement strand
GTACGAGGACACCAGACGCTTCTACGACCGGGTGAACACCGCCTTGCAGAATGCCTTGGACGAGGCAGGGGTCGACATGCCCTTCACGACCTATGATATCAACGTCAAGATGGACGAGGAGAATGTTGGCCGGATCTCAGAGGCGCTCAGAGAGGATTCCTCGGCCTCGACTGGGGGTGATCGGTAGCGGTCGGAACTGAATTCTGACAGCACGGAGAATCTGTGGAGATTGCGAAAACCAGGAGCAAGGATATCCGTCTGCCACGCCTGAATCTGGTGACGGTGCCGGTCGGCCTCGCCTCGCTGCCGGTGGGCCATACCTTGGACGCGCTGGTCAAGGCCAGGCGCGCCAGAAGCTATACGGGGTCCAGCAGTGCCACCCCTTGCCGGAGCTGGGGGCGCTGGTTTGGTCTGATAGCTGGCGCCAGTGGTGAAACCCCGAGCAATTGCTCAGGACGCCCTGCTATTGCGGGAGTTAGCGGACTCAATCCTTGAAGTGCCCTCAGACTGGGAGGCGACGGCGAGCAGGGAGTGGTCTACCCAGGTGTCTGGTGCATCTGGGGAGATTCTCTTTTGCTTGGTCCTCTGCCAGAGGCCATCACCTGTACGAATGCCCCAATGGAAAACTAGACGTTCGTACAGGCAACGAACTGAACGAATGCCCGATGTGTACTAGCGGCGTTTCCGATATGATAGTCACAGCGACGTATGCCGATTGTTCTGGTGGTAACAGGACGTATGTGTGAGGTTCATGCGGGGCCCGTTCACGGTTTTCACTTTGCGCATGTCTGGAGCCACGAGGTAAGGAGACGCTGCGCTTGCTCGTCGTATGCTCGGGTGCTAGCTAGTTCGCGCGGAGCCTCGCCTGTGCCTCGTGGGAACGCTGCGAGGGACTAGGAGGTAATATGATAGACATCCCCTTGAATGCCAAGGTTGAGTGTGCTGACGGCACCTGCGGTGAGACTGTCACGGTCATCGTCGATCCTGTGGCGAGGAAGGTGACGCACTTTGTGGTGGAGGATCAAAACGTGGTGCAACGCATAGTGCCCGTCGATCAGGTCGTGGAGACCACTCCCGAATCCATCCAATTGCGCTGTAGCAAAGACGAACTAGAAGAGATGGAGCCTTTTCTTGAGAGGCACTTCATCGAGAAAGAACACCCCGACCCTGACTACTATATGGACCGCTACGTGTACGTGCTGCCCTACGCCACTCCGACGCAGATCACCACCATGCCTGTGGAGGTGGATCACGTCCCACCGGGCGAGATCGCCGTACGCCGGGGGACTCCGGTGGAGGCCACCGACGGCCACGTCGGCAAGGCGGGCGAGTTTCTGCTGAATCCGGCCAGCGGAATGATCACACACCTGGTTCTTCAGGAAGGACACTTGTGGCGCAAGAAGGAGATCACCTTGCCTCTTTCAGCGGTTGATCGCATCCAGGAGGATACGGTCTACCTGAAATTGGACAAGAAGGGTATAGAGTCGCTGCCCTCCATCCCGGTGCAGCGCCACTATGGTCAGAGGCGGGGTTGGGAGGCGACCGAGTTGGTGGCCAGAGTCTACGATGACCCAGACCGGGCGGCCGAGGAGTTGGAGTTCGTCAATTGGTTGCACCGCGAGGGGACAATAAACGTTCTCAACTCAGCCGTGCTGGTCCGGGGCGAGGAAGGCGAGACCTCCTTGAAGGAGACCGGTGACTTGGACGCGAGGAAGGGGCGCATTTTCGGGGCAATCACCCTTGGTCTGCTCGGTCTCGTGGTGGCGCCAGGCGCTGCCGTTGTCGGTGCTGTGGCCGGGGCTGCTGCGGGAGACTTCACCAGCAAGTGGATTGACCTGGGCTTCTCCGACGAGTTCCTGACGGGCCTGCAAGAACGGCTGCAACCTGGTACATCAACCCTGATTCTACTGGTTGAGCACGGATCGACGGTGAAGCTGTCGGAAGCTCTCGCTACAGATGAGGGTGTGATGTTTCAGCAGACGCTCACCGACAAGCTGGTGGAGGAGCTTCTCCGAGCGAGCGAGGCGGAGGAGTAGGGGCAAGGCCCACGGAAGGAGAGGGGAACCGAAATGGCCAATCTGGTGGTGATTACCTTCGACAACGCTGAGGAAGCTGGCAAAGTGCGGGAGGCGTTGCTCAAGCAGAAGGAGTACATCAGCCTGGACGACTCGGCAGTCGTGGTCAAGGACGAGGAGGGCAAGGTCCACGTCAAGAATCAGACCGACAGAGGGGTCTTGGTGGGCGCTGTTGGCGGTGGTGTCCTGGGTCTGTTACTGGGAAGTGTCTTCTTCCCGCTGGCGGGTCTCCTTGTGGGTGCCGTCGGTGGTGCCCTCGTAGGCAGGACGATGGATCTGGGGATTGACCAGAAGTTCGCCCAGGATGTGAGCGAGGCCCTGCAACCGGGGACTTCGGCGCTCTTCATCATCGTCAGGGAGGCGAGGCCCGACGTGGCGCTCGCCACATTGAAGCCCTTCAAGGGCCAGGTCTATCACACTTCACTCTCTACCGACGCTGAGGAAAGCCTGCGCCGGGTCCTGAGCGAGAGGCAGTGAGTGGCATGGCTCGGAAGTACGCCACGGGCCCTAGATACAGCACGGTCTATCGTGGAACTGGCAGTAGATGAAAAGAAAGGAGGTAGGTAGATGCCTAGAGCAGCCGTGCGCAGACGTGGACGGCGACGCGGGCGCCGACGCGCCCGGCGTCGGGCGGCGGTGCGCTACTAATGCAAGGCTGAGTCAATAGCTGCAGTAGATGAAAAGAAAGGAGGTGTGCAAATGCCTAGAGCGGCAGTGCGCCGACGTGGACGACGACGTGGACGGCGACGGGCCCGGCGCCGGATGAGGAGGAGGCGCGTAGTGCTGGGCGGCTTCATGGTCCTCGCAGTGGGCGGTGTGGCCTATGCTGGCTACAAGCTAGCCACGAGTGATGTCCAGAAAATCGAGCAGCACACCGGCAAGTCAGCCGATGATTTGACGGAAGAAGAACTGGTAGCTGCCATGGAAGACCTGGGCATCGAGAAGATAGAACTCACCGATGATGACAAGGCCGAGATTACGAAGGCGGAGTCCGAGGTGTAGGCACCTGTTTCCGGGGCAGCCGCGCTTGACTGCACGTGGGCGCCGCTGCCTATCAAGAAGAGACAGCTACTTGATCTTCAGATAGCCGTTTGGCTGATCGCACCCCTTCTGAGCGACGGCCGCCAACGGACCACCGCCGAGATGACTCGCACTCGGTCAGCTTGACGGTAGACTGCTCTGGCCCTTGCCAGACACCCCAGAATCCGTGGGAATAGAGTGGCGGTCTTACATTCGGCTTGGAGAATGGTCTGAGTAAGACGAAAGATGAAAAAGAAAGGAGTTACATTATGTACGGACCAATCCAACTTACTGTTGTCGGCTTCGACAATGATGAGATCATTGGCGGCCTGCTGGATGAGCTGGACAGAGTAAGGGAGTTTGGCATCATCAGGCTGATCGACTTCCTTTTCGTGGCCAAGGATGCGGAGGGTAACATCTCTGCCTTGGAGGTCACCGATCTGACGGAAGAACAAAGGATGGAGTTCGGTGCAGTCGTAGGGGGGTTGATCGGCCTGGGCGCTGCTGGCGCTGAGGGTGCTGTAGAAGGTGCAGTCGAGGGTGCGTTGGCGGTCGCCGAGCATGACTTCGGCCTTACGGCGGAGGAGATTCAGGAGGTAGCGGATCGCATACCAAAAGGCACTTCCGCTGTTGTCGTCCTGTTTGAGCATACGTGGGCGCTGAGACTGAAGGAGTATATGCTGAATTCGGGCGGTTTTCTAATCGCTCAAGGTCTGATACACCCGTCGGCACTGGTCAGCGTGGGTGAAGAGCTCGCGGCCGCTGTGGAGGCGGAGAAGCTCTTGGAACTGGAAGAGATCCTGGAAGAGGAAGTGGACGACTTGGAGCTTATGTACCACAGGGGGGAGATCAGCGAGGAAGAGTTCAAAGCCCAGAAAGCAGAATTCGAAGCCCAGATAAAGGTGGTACAAGAGGAGCTGAGCGGCTCCTAGCGCCAGGAGATCGGGGTCTGTGACCTCGCGCCACAGTCCGTGAGAGGGCGGGTCCGCCCGTGCTTCTTCGCGGGCGAATCCGCCTGCTGGGACGCCTTGGTGGGCATTCGTGTCAGAGCAGCGACCCCCCCCGCTCGTGCCATTCAGCGGCGGCT
>CAZNMJ010000295.1:0-4220 GCA_964573815.1 uncultured Anaerolineales bacterium | reverse complement strand
CTGCCAGGTCTGCCCGTTGTCATCGCTATAGATAACCGAGACGCACGAGGGACGGTGTGCGTGCCCGCCTGTGCCAGTCGACATCCATACGGGTACCAGCAGGCGACCACTACGCAGTTGGATGCTGTGGCCAGGGCCAGTAGCAATCACTCTCCAATCATACTCGTGCCGAAACGCCTCAAAGGTCGCCGTGATGTCCACTGGCTCACTCCAGGTCTGACCGTCGTCTGTGCTGCGGCGGTAGTAGCAGTGAGCGTACTCGACGCAGTACAGGAAATGGACCACGCCACTTTGCCGGTCGACAATGGGTACCGGGTTGTCGCAAGTCAACTCGTCGGCGCTGGCCAGGCCCTGCTGCAAGGCAACTGGATTCTTGGTAACCTCTGCGCTGACCCTGGAGACCATCTGCGGTTCTTCCCACCTGCTGCCCCCGTCTGTGCTACGCCGCATCAAGATGTCGATGGCGCCCCAGTCACCTCTGGCGCTCTTCCGTGCTTCACAGAAAGCGAGCATCGTTCCCCTTGCAGTGACGACGATAGCCGGGATGCGGTAAGTCGCATATCCGCCTCTGAACGCCTCAAAGAGAACAGTCTTGTCCATGTGTGGCTCCTTCCATTCTGTCAGTGACCTGTGCTCCAATGATGCTCGGCTGGCCTGCCATGAGCGTTTCTTCCGTTTGCTCGTGCTGTGTCTTTGATGTTCTGTCCTCGCTTGGGCATCTTGTGCCAGGACAAGGCGATACTCGCTGCCCTACGCGCAAGCTGTGGGCGAGTAGTACGTTGTGGTCCTGCTTGCTAGTGTTTGGCAGCGGGATACACCGATCAGAGGCTCGTATCAACATCATGGTGACGCGCCACTAGCCACCCCCACTGTTCAGTTAGGCGAGCACGACGTTGCCGCAGTCGGCCTCCTTCCCACTAAGCTGTCTCGGCAATCTTGACAACCTCAGAGAGCTTGAGCTTGCGCGAGAAGGCGATGGACAGCCCCAGTACAACAGTCAGGAACAACCCGAACAGGGCATATACGTCCAAGATGGCTGACCAGGAATACCTCACAGGCATCGGCAGGATACGGGCGAATGTATCAGTTCCGATCCTGTAATAGGGGATCCACTGCTGGCTAATCAGAATGCCAAGCCCAGTGCCGCTGGCCAGACCGATCAGCACAAGGAAAACCGACTCCCAGGCCAGGTAACGGCTCATCTGCCAGGATGACAAGCCCATGGACCGCAAGATGCCCAACGCGATGGAGCGACGCTGAAAGGAGAATAGCGTGTACAGCAAGAAGCCAACGGTCGCCAGGAGCGCGGCCGATGCAAACCCCATAGAGAGAATGCCAAGCAGTCCTTGGCGTTCCGGCTGTCGATATTCGGCGGCGATCCCCGCATAGAACGGACACTGGATGCCACTGTATGGGTTCAATTGATACAAGGCCGCCTTGACTTGCTCCGAGTCTGCAGCCGGGTCAAGCTCTAGCCAAACAGAAGCTGGGAGATCGGCCCCAACCGTTTCAGACAAGTAGTCCAGGTTGATCACGAACAGTGGTCCCCATCGTGGACTCCAGGTGGGGAATAGCTCGAAACTCCCCACAACGCTAAGAATGAACTCCGTTTCCTGTCCGTATATCTCGGCAACTATGCGTATCGAATCGCCGACTCTTAGGGCGTGCTTGTCCATGAGGCCGCGCGGCAGCAAAACACCGTTGCCCGTAGTGCCCAGCCTGTTCATCAAAGCCCCGAGGTTCTCGGGAGCGAAATCCTGGCGCCAGAACGCGACCTGGGAAAAGCCGGCACGATCTACTGCCATCAGGGTGCCCCTCTCGAAAGCCGCCTGTCCCAAAGAGGCCGTGTATCTGTCCACGCGCGCCGCGTGCTGCACCCCCGGCACCCCGAGATAGTCCGATAGAGGAACGTAGAACCAACCTGACACCTCCACCCCAATCGGAGCGGGAACTCCATTGGCGGGGTGGGTCGTTCCTCCTCGATTCTCTTCGGTCTCCTTGGTGTCGACTTGAGGCATTAGCACCATATCAGCGCCAATCCTGTAGCGCCCTTGATCATACAGGTGCTCATCCAACGTCTGCGCCGTTGATGAAAGAAACACAGAAAGGCTGAGGGTCATGATCAGAAGCACCATCGGCGCCGTGTAGAGGCTGGGCGTGCGCGACAGATGGCGGACTGCTAACAGAAAGCTCACGCTACGCGTTTGAGAGACTAACCAGGCCAGCCCCTTCATGATGAGCGGCAGAACGCGTATTAACAAGAGGGTGAGGGCCAAGACAGTGAGAGATGGCACCAGTACAAGCAGAGGATTCCGGAAAGGATCGCCTGAGACGAGACCATCAACGGGCAGGAACAGACTCCCCTGCTGTTTGAGGAGATAGGCCCCATAACCCGCCGGGATCAAGAGCAAGAGGTCCCAACCCATTCGTTGCCACAGTGGAGCGCGTAGCATACGGGCCTGCTCTTGCTTGTAGGTGACAATGGTGTGACTGACTACGCCAATGGTTGGCAGGATGTGCATCACCACAGCAAAGCCAATCGCTGCCAAACCCACCCAGAGCGTTGACTCGTTCCAAGCGACTGGCAGGTCGCTTTGCGCCGTCAGGTTCATAAAGGTCCTGACCCTGGTGGCTATCAGGGCCGTGACCAAACTTCCAGGGAGGGCAAGCGCCACCGCAAACAGACCTATTATCAGCCCCTCGAAGGCGGCCACTCCGACAACCTGGGCACTGCTGGCGCCCCGGCTGCGCAGCACCGCAGTCTCTCCCCTCCGCCCCTGAACCGACATGCCCGTCACTAGACTGATAAAGACCAGGTTCAGGCCGATGATGGGGATGCAGAAGGTATAGAGTTGGATGGTGAGTGAACGCACGGCCCAGTAATACCGCTGCAGCGCTTCGAGTGGTGAGGTCACGATGGCTCTTGGCAAGAGAGAAGATACGATTGCCTGCACGCGCATGATGCGGACGATCAAAGGGCCAACGTCGCTGGTGCGGATATCTCGGCCATCGGCGACAAAGTACCAGAGGGCTTCCGTAACCTGGTTGTCCACCTGCGCGCTGAGCGGCCCGAGGAAAGTCTCCTCGGATACAAGCAACACCTCGTCAAAGGAGGCAGGGTCGCGGAACCAGAATGCCTCCTTGGGGTCGGCTGCTCGCCATATGCCGCTAATGCGAACTGGGATCTGGATGTTCTTGGACTCGCGAGAAGCAAAGGCAACCAGGGTCTCGCCAATCTGCAGGCCTGTCCGTCCGGCCACAGCCTCGCTCAACAACACTTCCAGGGGGGTGTTCGAAGCGGTGATGGGGAAAGAACCTTCTGAGACCGTGATGTGCTCTTCCAGGCCGCTGATCCAGCCAAAGCGGATTGTCATCAGCCGGGCGAGGGGATTCGTGTAGGTAGTCGTATCCCCAGGAAAGAGCCCAAAGCGGTCCGTCTTGAGAGAGCGTACTCGTAGCTGCTGCGGCAAGCCCAGATCCGAGAGAACTGGCTCAGAGAGGTAACGGTCAGCTCGCTGTACCTCTTCCAACTGCAGTGGGCGGCCTGTGGCTCCGATCGAGTGGAAGATAAAGGAGAAAGGAGGCCGCTGCTCTCCAATCAGTGTCCCTGTGAGTTCCTCACGCAGCAGGCGGCAGTACACCGCGTCAACGTACAAAGGTATGCTCATGACCAGCACCGCAGCGCTCGTCACGCCTAGCAGGCTGGCCAGCGCCAACCTGCGCTGGGCAAGCAGGCGCTTCACAGCCAGAACCAGAACTGCCCAGATACGAAGCACAACAGCCATATCACCATCTGCCACTTGCTGCCAGCACTTGCGCGAGCGGCCAGAGCATGGGGGTCACAACCCGCACAGAGGCCCTCGCAGTTCCTCTGTGTCTCTGTGGTTGATCCGCCGCTTCGTCGTCACGCCCGCGTAAGTATCATGGCTACAGGGCGGCAACTTCTGCGAACCCCACCGCCGCCAACTGTTCACGCAGAGCCTCCCGCTTGTCAGCCGGCAAAGGCGTGCTGGGCAGACGCGGCTCGCCGCAGTCGAACCCCAGCATGCGCATCCCCTCCCTGAGTGCGCCGGAGAGGCCAAACTCATGCAGCACGCTCGTGACCCGGTTGGCACGGATCTGAAGCTCCTGGGCGCGAACTAGGTCCCCATTCGCGTGGCTATTGCGTATCTCCCGATAGGCGCCCGGCATCAAGTTCAGCGTGGAGCCAATGTTGGCCG
>CAZNMJ010000294.1:0-4231 GCA_964573815.1 uncultured Anaerolineales bacterium | reverse complement strand
CAGGATCTTGTCGCCGAAGCGCCGCACACACTCGGCGATGAGGCCCGGCTCGCCCACCTTGATGGCCACCACGTTCTCGATGTCCGCCATACGGCTCAGTGCGTCGAGGGGGAAGCCGCTGTTGTGCAACCTCTGGAAGTTGTAGTGAGGGGTGGGGTAGAGAACGATCGCCAGGTTGGTCGAATCGCACATCTCCTTGGTGACCTGATAGATCTCCTCCCCCGACCTGGCGTACCAGTTGGCTGGATAGCCGAAGAGCACGGCGTGGCAGCCCACTTCCTCGGCGTGCCGCAGCATCTCCTTGTTCTGCTCGAAGGAGTCAAAGAGCAGCGTCACCGACACCAGGATCTTGCCCCCTGCCTCGTCAGCGACGATCTCCACGAATCGCTTGGCCTCCTCGAAGGTCAGCCCGGTCTCCGCCGCGCACAGCGTGGAGAAGAACCCGTGCTTGAAACTCTGTTGCACGTCCCAGCGGATGCCTTCCTCGTCCAGTTCGGACAGATCCGGACTGAACGAGGGGAAGAGGCAGTTCTCCACGCCCACCATGTTCTCCTTCGCCCAGTTCTTCAGTTCCGATTTCTTGATGGCCATAACATCCCTCCTTTCTCTGTTGGTGCCCAGCCACCCTGCTCCAAGCCGAGGTCAGCGAGGACTCGTAAGTAGACCAGTCTCCATCCCCCCATCCAAGACCCTTCCGACGGCCTGGAAAAACCACATGAGACGGGCCGCTGGATCGCTGGCTCGATCCTTTGTCAGGGCCCAGGACAGGTACATGCTTCCATACGCCGCTCCCTCCGATACGTGCTTCGGTACGCTGCTTCGCAGCTACCCAGCACTACTCAGGGCACGCAGCTACTCAGCACTACTCAGGATGCCCGGCTGCTCGGTATTCGTCCACTGGCGGGGTAAGTTCGAATGACTTCGTACGTGTGTATGTCACAGCCTTCTGCAACACCCTCCTTTGCCCCATTTGCAGACCTACACAACCCTTGTCTACGACTGAGACAGGTACAACGAGGGGTCCACTCTACTTCTTGGCAGTGGACTGCAAGAGGAGCTTCAACTCCTCAGCGATCCGTTCCATGGGCGCTAAGCTGTGGCTTGTGCGGCTGAGGATGATGGCACCCTCAATGGCTGAGATGATCAGCGCCGCCAATCGTTTGGCCCGCTCGGGCGCATAGCCACTCTGGACGAGCTTGGCCTCTACGGCAGCCTGCCACAGATCGTACGTCTCCTTGCAGGCCTCCCGAATGCGTTCGCTGGTGGTGATGGACTCCAGGGCCACCGTGGTGATGCCGCCCCCCTTGGCGAACTCGGTGGCCTCGACGTAGTGAGCTACCTTCAGGATGAACTCTGCGACGGCCTCGCCTGGATCGTTTATGGCGGAGAGGTTGGTCCTGATCCGTTCTTCGATGGTCTGGGCTATCCTGTGGACGGCCTCGGTGGTGAACTGTTCCTTGCCCTCGGGGAAATGGTAGTAGAGGGAACCTTTGGGGGCACCGCTCTCTTTGACGATCTGGTTGAGTCCCGTGCCGAGGTATCCCTGCATCTCCAGCAACTCGGCGGTGGTCTCGATGATCTGCTCCCTCGTCTCGTTCATGGGTCCTCCTGTGGTCAACACGGATTATACCGACTGGTCTACATAATATCAAGCGACTCAGGAACCGGCTGGATCTTGGCACTGCGTGCCTGAGAAGAGCGGAACCAGGGGTGGAACAGGCTTCGGTGGCCCGGCGCGCTGAGTACGGGCACAGGGTCGAGCCTGTCCAAAAGGTGCGCACAGAGGAGCAAGCGGTAGCGGCTCTCCCTCGCGAGCCCAGAACACGCCGTCGACCCCTGGGTGGATATGGCTTACTGAAGTATCCAGAGGCTCGCGGCCATGACCGCCATGCCTATCACGACGCCCACTATCGAGAGGTGTTCCTCACCAAAGGAGCGCGCGACCGGTACCAACTCGTCAAGGGAGATGAAGACCATGATACCAGCCACGACCGCCAGCATCGCCCCCAAGACTACATCGTTCAGGATAGGTAGGAGTACCAGTGCCGCTACAACCGCCCCTGCCGGTTCGGCTACGCCTGAGAGGAAAGACAACAATAAGGCCCTGCTACGGCTGCCTGTGGCGGCATACACCGGCGCAGAGACCGCCAACCCTTCAGGGATGTTGTGGATAGCGATAGCGGTGGCAATGGCGACACCCAGGCCTGGATCTTGCAGGGCTCCGGCAAAGGTAGCCATCCCCTCCGGGAAGTTGTGGATGCCTATCCCCAGAGCGACCAGGAGACCGGTCTTCAAGAGCCTGTCCCTGCCTCTGCCCTCCCCCGTATCATGCCGCTCGGCCATGTACTCGTGGGGAATCAAGATGTCTATGAGGAACATCCCCAGCATTCCGGCGAAGAAGGCGACATGAGCTGGACCAAACCCTATCGCTTCTATTCCCCCTGCCAGGAGCTCCACGAAGGATACCAGGATCATCACTCCGCCGGAGAAGCCTAGGGTCAAGGTCATGAAGCGCGGGCCGGGCTCTTTCACGAATATGCCCAGGACACCGCCGATGGTAGTGGACAATCCCGCCACTGTCGTCAGTGCCAGGGCGATGGCTACATTTCCAGCCACAACTCAGCTCCGTCGGGCGTCATTTCTCAAGGTGAATTGAAGCAGACTGAGCAATAGCCTGTCAAATTGGTTGGACTCTCTCGCCAGGGATTGAGGACGGTAGTTCTGGAGCCGACATCGTCATCGGTCCAGCCGTAGCCTCAACGGAGGAGGGTGTTTCTTCGCTCATAGGCTGTTCTCCCTCCTTAGCGTGCTGCTATTCCCTCTTGCAGCCCTCTGCGAATTGCGCAGTGGTCGACGTTCTCAATCCTCCTCCAGAGTTCCGACTACAGGGACTCTGTCCAGCAGATGTGAGCCATGTGGCGCGTCTTTGAGGCTGTCGGTGAGATCCGCGCCAGCACTATGCAGCGCGTGATGCCTCCCACCGCGCCAGTGGAAGCTATTCGACACGTCGTATACTTTCCCATTGTTGGCTATGTAAGCAGGCGCGCCATTCTTGCCGTCGTATCGAGCAAGCTCCTTTCTTGTGAGCTTTCTCATGGCTCTAAGTATTCACCATCATCTGGCAGACAGCAAGGAAGATGCCCTAGCCACAACAAGGTCTCCCCCACGCCGAGTACAAGCTCACTGTAGGAACTTGGACACGAAGGGGGAAGTATCACCGTGGCGCATGAAGTGACCGGAGGGACCCTCGCCCAGGAACTCGGAGAACCACGATTCGTGCTGGATTTCCTCGTTGAGGATAGCCAACGCCAAATCGTAGGTGCGATGATCCTTGCCGGCGGTCATGTTGCAGATCCCGGTGTAGCCCCGCACTGCGCACCTCTCGGCCTCTACCAGTACGGTCAACATCGCCTCGATGTCCGTGGGGTCCTTCGGCAGCGCCGCAGGCGGACATGCGGAGATATCGTGGAAATCCTTCATCTTCTCCGGCAGTTTCCCACCCAGCTCGTAGATACGAGGAACCAGGGCCTCGAAGTGATTGCGGTCTTCGATACGCGCTGCCTCCGCAATCTCCTTGATCCCTTCTCCCTCCAAGCCGATGAGGTTCACCCGCAGAATGGTGTAGTAGTAGTAGGTGGTGAGTTCGGCGGCCGCATTGCTGACCAACAGCTCCAGCAACTGCTCCACGTCAATGCCTGCCTGTTCCACCATCTCTCGTGCGACTTTGGCCATGTTGTTTTCTCCTTTCTTGGCGTCTTTCGTGCCAACTGCAATCCGTGAGCTGCCCCCTGACTACCTTATGGGCATCACCTCCTTGCTCCCCCATCGCGCATGGCCAGCCTCATCGATGATTGCGCTTCCTTGCATCCGCGACTACGCAGCATGTGAGGCGGACCATCGCCAACACCACCACCCCAACTACTCAGTATACCGGAGTCCATCGTCTTGCACATCGGGCATTCGTTCAGTTTCTGTCCTGTACGATTGTCTAGCTTTCCAAAGGGACAGTTGTTCATTCCCCATGGTCGGTCAAGCCGCCGTCGCCGAGGCCCGGCCTGAAAGCCAAGACGCCTGGCATAGAGCCAGGCGCTCAATTCTTGATGGGCCTGTCGTCAATGGGCTGCTGATCCGGCTGAGGCTCCGGTTGCCCTGCTAGAAACGATGCTGCCTCGGGGTCCGCTGCATGGGCGCCCGCCGAAGCTCGGTGAACACCTCGAGGGCAGCGAGGTCG
>CAZNMJ010000293.1:0-4237 GCA_964573815.1 uncultured Anaerolineales bacterium | reverse complement strand
AGGCTTTCCTCCAACCGAACTCCCAGGCCGTCTGCGCGGTGACTGCCCCTATGCCATGGCTACCCTCGGAGAAGGTGAATGCCAGGTCGCCGATCACTGTCTCGTTGAAGAGAGGTGAAGAAGCACAGGTGGACATACAAGCCACGCCCTGCTTCTGCGCCTCAATGCAGGCAGGCGCACCGATGTCGAAATCACATGGAGCCATGATGAAATCCGCGCCTTGCTCCAACAACTGGATTGCAGCGTTGGCCACGACCGCGGGATCTGTCTTGCCATCGATCTCGACTAACTCGACCGGTCGCCCCAGGATACCGCCTGCATCATTCACCTTCGCCACCGCGGCGCGCGCTCCGTGGCGCGGCGGGTCATCGTAGGTTGCCATCCAGCCGGTCTGGTTGAACACCCCGCCGATGATAATCGGCTCCGCTTCCTCTGGCGGCGGCGGGGCAGTGGGCTCAGCCGCCTCAGGTGATGTAGGCGTGGGCTCTGGCGCCGGGGGGGCCGGGGTCCCGCAGCCGACCACAAGTATGGCCAGAACCACCGCGACGCTGATAGCCGACAGTACAATAGATCTCTTTGACACTTTCATCCTCCTTCGTTCAGACTCATCCTAGCGCGAACTATCCTCTCCCACCTACGTCGGCGCCTCTCTGGGCAAAGCCGAAAGGGATGCGGCGCCGGTGCACCCCGTTAAGCTCTCATAGACACCTCCCTTCGACTAGACTTGCCCTCTTGGACGACTGCCCCACTTACAGGCTCTGCAACTCTTCGTACAAGTCAGGCGCGAGCAGTCCTTCCTCGCATATTTGGCGAATAGCTGCTTCAAAACTTGTGCGCCAGGCGCTTTGAGACGCATGGACAACAGGAACTCCGTATTCCTCCGATAGATTGTGGAGGTGAAGAAGCGTCTGTGTGCTCGCCAACTCGGTGCAGTATGCGCCAGTCTCTTCGATGGCTTCGGTCAGCACATTCTGGACACTGGGTGACAAGGTACTGTAGGCGCGCTCGCTCATAGCTACCGTGGTGTTCAGCGTGTAGCCGTAGCTAAGGAATGTCGCGTGGCTAGCCAACTTGTGCATCTCCACGGACTCAAAATAGGCAGCGGGCACCAGGAGCGTGTCAATGAGGCCCCCTTCGAAGGCCTCATAGATGCGTTCCCACTCAACCAGCACTGGTTCAGCTCCGAGTGCACGGCGCAAGGAAATCGCTGCCTCTGATGCGTACGTGCGGATCCTCCGGCCGACGAGGTCAGCAGGCAAGAAAATCGGTTCAGTAGAGAATAGCAGTTCAAAGGAGCCACCCTCCCAGTTGGAGGCCGGATTGAGAACCCTGACGCCGTTCTCGAGGAGCTTCTGGTAGATGTGTTCGTCAAAGATGCTGCTGCGAAGGAAGCGATGATAGTGTTCTCTATCGCGAAAGAAATACGGCAAGAACACGGGACCGCACAGCTCTGCGTAGGGTTCGAAGCTCAACGGCTCGTCAAGGTACAGATGGATTGCGCCTTCTGCCAGACCCTGGAGCTGCTCGTGGGCGGTGCCCAGTGCCGCGCGTTGATAGATGCGGAGCCTGACCTCGCCGTCGGTTTTCTCTTCGACGAGTTGTGCAAATCGTGCTGCGGCCTGCCCAGCTATGGAGGTTGCCCGGATCACCATGCCCATGGAGCGCGGACCGCTCGTATGACGCTGCAGGAAGTACTCGAGCGGTCGGTTGAGGGCTTGGGCGATATTGCGTAGCGTGGGAATGGTGGGGGTGAGGACCTGACGCTCAATATCCGAGAGGTGACTTGCGGCCAGCCCGGTCATGTCAGACACGTCAGCCTGCCGCAAGCCCATCGACTTTCTGGCCTCGCGTATTCGGCGCCCGATTCCGTCCTCATTGGTGGAATTCATGCTGACCAAAGACCTCCCGTTACCCGGAGATCACATCACAGCCGAAAATCTCGAGTTTTCTGAAAGTGCAGGTTGGTCCAGAGATTACATCCAATTGTATTATACACCAGATTTCAGAAGGCGTCAAGCCCCGTAAATTACATTTCCTCATAGTTTCGTGCACCAGGCTTGCGACAGTTGGGCACGGATAGGACTGCTGGAGGCTCTTGAAGACTTAGGAGGAGGCTGGGAAGGGACAAAGCGGCTGGGAGTTCTGTCCACGGTTGAGGCGACTTGCGGTATGGACACGTGATTTCCTGGTGGACGGTTTGTGTCGAAGTAAAGGGCAAGGGTGTCGGCCGGCGATGCACCTGACACCCGTGAAGTTGATCGCGCCGGTGAGTTCCCAGGCGTCTGCGCAGGCTCACTGGAGGTGGGAGCATTTGCCGTGGGCCGCTTCAGTGGTCTCGCTAACTCCGTCACCGGCGCACGTCCGTTTTCTTGCAGTTGGGAGATCAGACCCAAGTCCAGCTCGTCAAGCATGCCGTGCTCCCCCGGGTTCAAATCGTCGTCCCGTGGGCGATATTCCTGCCAATACTTGACAAGATTGTGGACAGGTGGTATACTTGTGGTGTTCTTTCTCGTCGTACACCACCATAGTCTCAACATCTGAAGTGCCGAAACTCGTTGCGGATACCGACGTAGACGCGCGTTGGCATGGGTACCATGGCCACATGTTGGAGTCACCGTGAACCCCACCTCCTTTTCGGACATACACAGGTGCCCGACGTACCCGTCGCGTCGACCAGCGCTCAAGCACTGTTAGTCTTTCGTTATTGAGGGCGGCTACAATGGCAAGCCAGTTGCCTGGGCTGGACTGCGATGCATGCAAAGGGGTTGATCTCGGCGCCGGCGCGCTCTACGCAGCGCCGAGGCTTTGTTCATGATCACAGCACCACTGGCTATGCCAGCTCAATCTCCAAGTCTTTCTCTGCCTGAGAGTTGAATTGCCTTCTCGAGGAGGGCGTAAGTAGTGCTTATCCTCGGTGTCGCTGTTCGGAACCCGTGCAAAGAGGATTTGTTTGCCAAGGGCTATGGCTTAAGAACAAGGCAAGATTTCGAGAGAGGGGGATGAATGAGAATGGATTTCGAGGATCTGTCGTTCGCAGATGCGCCTTTGATCAAAGTCACCCCTCCGGGTCCGCGATCGAAGGATTATCTTGATTACCAGTCGTTGCACGAAAGCTCTTTGGTCAACTACCCAAAGGGGATGCCAATGGCGCTCCGTAGGGCCAAGGGGGCTACTGTAGAGGATGTAGATGGTAACATATACATCGATTTCTTCGCCGGAGCCGGGGTAATGTCCGTGGGTCATTCCAATCCACAGGTAATAGAGGCGATCCAGAAGCAGCTCTCGGATCTCACGCACGCTCTCGATTTTCCCAACCGTAGCCGCAGAGCGTTGGTGGAAGCTCTACTCCCGATTCTTCCCCAGGGCCTTGATCGCGTCTTTTTCGGAGGCCCCACCGGGTCAGATGCGGTGGAATCGGCGGTGAAGATTGCTAAGCGCAACACGGGGCGTTATCCGCTCATCGCCTTTCAGGGCTCCTTCCACGGGATGACCTCAGGAGCCCTTTCGCTTTGCAGTGGCCTCTACTTCAAGGAGGACTTCCTTCCGCTGCTACCCGAGGTTCATTTCGTCCCGTACGCCTATTGCTACCGCTGTGCGCTTGGCAAGAAACCCGAGAGTTGTGATCTTGATTGTGCCAGATATCTAGATTACATACTAGAAGATCCTCATTCTGGAGTCGGGAAACCGGCTGCGGTCATCGTTGAATCGATCCAGGGGGAAGGTGGATCCATCGTTCCCCCGGAGCAATTCATCCCCAGGATTCGAGAGATCTGCGACAAACATGAGGTTCTGATGATTGACGACGAGATCCAGGCGGGGTTCTGCCGAACTGGCGAGATGTTCGCTTGCGACCATACCGGTACCGTCCCCGATATCATGACCATGAGTAAGCCGCTCGGTGGTGTGGGGCTTCCAATCTCCGCAGTCGCGTACAAGGAAGAGCTCAATACTTTGGCGAGGGGTAAACACATCGGCACCTTTCGGAGCAATGTCCTCGCCTGTGCAGGCGGAGCCGCAGCCCTGGATTTCATGGTCAAAAACAAGCTCGCCGAGCACGCTCTCACACTGGGTGAGTTCATGCTCTCTGTGCTCAAGGAGCTAGAGAAAGACTTAGAGATCGTGGGCGAAGTTCGCGGCAAGGGGCTTATGCTGGGAGTGGAGTTCGTCAGAGACAAAGCGACGAAGGAACCAGCTCCGGAACTGGCCACCAGAGCGCGGACCCTGTGCCACCGCCGAG
>CAZNMJ010000292.1:0-4246 GCA_964573815.1 uncultured Anaerolineales bacterium | reverse complement strand
GGTCTACGATGGAGACCATGGCCTGAGCCTGACCACCGTCGAAGGGCCCAACAACGAGCCGTTCACCGACAACGTGCATGACCACTTTCCGGTGACGTCCCCGGACGGGACTCGTATCGCGTTCATGCACTGGCAGCATGACCATTGGGAGATCTACATCATGAACGCCGATGCGAAAGGTCGGCAGCCCTTGACGAGAAGCTCTCCGTTGCTCGAGAGGCGACCCAATAACGTGTCGCCAGCGTGGAGTCCAGACGGTGACCAGATAGTGTTCCTCTCGGACAGGGGTGGCGACTGGGAGTTCTATGTCATGAATGCAGACGGGACCAATCAAAGGAAGATCCTGGAGAATGTCACGGGTGATCTGAAGATTCTCTACAGAGGCGTGAGCGAGAGGGTCATCTCTTGGACGAGGTAGACACGAAGGATTCCCGAGCCGCAGTGCCTAAGCCTGTGTCTTGGCCGCGACACGTGTCATGAGGCGACCAACTAGCTTAGCAAGGTCCTCGCGTCGCCGTAGCCTGCGTCTTGCCAGACCCAGGGCCCCTACCTTGGGTCCGCGCATTTCGGTACCCGGGTAGCGCAGAGGGTCTGGACTGCGAGCGCTTCTATCCTGCGCCGGCCACAACCGGAACGCTCGGTCTCCGGCAAACCCCAGAGAACACGCATGGGTGGGGGAGAACAGGCTGTGGACCGAGCGGCTGGCACCCTTCGACCCCATCATCTCCCCCAACAACGGGGGGGGAGCTCTTTGCGGTCCGCGATAGCCACGTGTCCTGGCATGGGGTACTTGATAGCCGCTAGGGCATGTCCATATTCCCGGTCGGCTACCTTTGTACACGGCCTGAAGCCTCTCCTCGCGCCAGGCTCTCCACCTCACCCACGGTGACCCGGTTGTAGTCTCCCACAATTGAGTGCTTAAGGCACGAGGCGGCGACGGCGAAATCCAGAGCGGCTTCATCGCTCATTCCCTGCAAGAGACCATAGATCAGGCCAGCGGCGAATGCGTCTCCTCCGCCCACGCGATCCACGATATGGGTGATCTCGTATCGGGGGCTCAGGTGGAACGCCTCTCGATTGTGGAGACATGCCGACCAGCTGTTGTGGCTGGCACTATGGCTCTCCCGCAGGGTTATGGCCTGCTTCTTCAGATTCGGGAACGCCTGGAGCACCTTCTCGCTCAGAGCACGGTATTTGGCAAGATCCAGCTTCCCTGCCTCCACATCGCTCTGCCAGTCGGTGCCCGATTCAACAGAGATCCCAAGAGATCTCTGACAATCCTCCTCGTTGGCAATGCCGATGTCAACCAATCGTACGATTTCAGGCATGACCTCCGTTGACGGCTTGCCATACTCCCACAGCTTCTTCCGGTAGTTGTAGTCACACGAAACGGTCAGCCCTTTCCCCTTCGCCTTCTGGACTGCCTCTAAAGAGAGATCAGCCGCGCTCTGGCTGAGGGCCGGGGTGATACCCGTGATGTGGAACCACGACGCTCCGTCGAAGATGCGATCCCAGTTAAGGCTGCCTGGCTCCGCAATGGCGATGGCTGAACCGGCTCGATCATAGATCACCTTTGAGGGTCTTTGGTTGGCCCCGACCTCCAGGTAATAGGTTCCCATCCGGTCGCCGCTCCGGACGATAAGCGAAGTGTCCACCCCGGCCTTGCGGATCTCTCCGACACAAGCGTCTGCAATCGGGTTATCTGGGAGAACTGTGACGTAGGCCACGTCGACGCCGAAGTGGGCCAGGGACATGGCGACGTTGGCCTCCCCACCGCCAAATGTCGCCTCCAGCGCCGCAGACTGGAAAAAGCGCTCGAATCGAGGCGGCTTGAGCCGTAGCATCACCTCGCCGAAAGTCACCACTCGATCAGCCATGTCAAACCTCCACTACCCCCGTACCTCCCGCACCACGGACATGGCGTCGCGGGTCAACTGTGTGATCTCATCGAACTCCCCACCAGAGATTAGGCTGGCCTTAACCAGCCAACTGCCCCCGCAGCAGTGAACACTCGGGTGAGCCAGATAGTCAGCCAGATTGCCTTTGTTGATACCTCCCGTGGGGATGAACTTCACGCCTCCGTAGGGAGCCGCTATAGCCTTCAGCGTCTTGATGCCGCCCAGCGCCTCAGCCGGGAAGAACTTGAGTACTTCCAGTCCCTTGGACAATGCCATGTGGATCTCGGTCGGCGTGGCCACTCCCGGGGTCACCGGGATCTGATTCTCCAGGCACCAATCGACCACCTGGTGGTCGAAACCCGGGGATACGATGAACCGCGCACCAGCAGCGACCGCCCTTTCAGCCTGATTCAATGACAACACGGTCCCCGCCCCGACGACGACCTCCGGCAGGTTGGATGAGATGCGCTGAATGGCCTCCTCAGCTGCTGCCGTCCGAAACGTGATCTCAGCGCAGGGCAGTCCACCTGCCAATAGCGCTTTGCCAAGATCGACTGCATCCTCGGGTCGCTCGATTTTGACGACTGGCACCACCCCCAGACGCCCTACTTCCTCAAGCAAGTCATCCATAGATCTCCTTCCTAGACACTCTGATGCTGCGTGCGCATCGCACGCCAGAGTGAAGTCATCAGAAAGCCGCGGCTCAGCCAACTGCTTGCACTCAGCGATGCGTCCAAGTTGCGACGTTGGGCAGCTAATCCTGAGCGCCCGGCCATGTGCGACTTCGCAGCGCTCCCAGCGTGGCCCCGTTCTCCCCGTCAGCCACATCCGGCATCGCGCCCGCAGTCGACGGGAAGCCACACTCACGGTATCGATGGCACAGTGACACGCTGGGCCTCGTTACCTATCGATCCCCCCATGAGCTTGTCGAGAAACCAGATCCTCCAGCTCTTGGCGAGTTGTGATGGCAAGATCTCCTGGTATCGTGTAGTTGATGGCGGCCAGAGCATTGCCGTACTTCAGGCACAGCGACGGATCCTTGCCTTCCAGATAGCCAAAGAGGAAGCCGGCGGCGAAGGCGTCGCCAACTCCTACTCTATCCACCTCGACAGCTGAATACGTTGGCTCCTGATAGACCTTCCCTTGGTGAATACACATGGCGCCAGCATCGCCCATGGTAACAACTATGCTCTCAGCGGGAAACAGACGCCCGAGAGACTCCGCCATCTGCTCTGGCGAGGGTTCGCAGCCGAAGAGTGTCTGCGCATCGTGTGAGCCGACGAACAGAATGTGGCTCTTGGCGCAAACGGGCTTCAAGTTCGCGGACGCAACGTCAGGCGGCCACAGCTTGCTCCGGTAATTCACGTCAAAGGACACCTTCACGTTCCCCTCACGGGCTCGATCAATGAGCAAGCTCACGACCTGCGCACAGCTCTCACTCAGGGCCACCGTGATCCCCGTGAGGTGGATCATTCTGGTCTGAGAGAGGAGCTGCCAATCCACATCCTCCGGTGTCAGATAGGTGATCGCCGACTCGGCACGATCGTAGAGCACGTCGATGCGACGCGGAGCCCTTCCATATTCGATGAAGTAGGTCCCCACTCTACCCTCTTGAGCCCAGACGACGTGGGATGTGTCAACGCCGTGGGCCCGTATCTCACTGACAATGCGCCGGCCGAGAGCATTGTCAACTAGCCTGGACACCCAGGCTGTCCTAACCCCCAACCTGGCCAGATCTACAGCCACATTGGACTCCGCCCCCCCGATCCTGAGGTACAGATACTCGGCCTGCTCAATCCTCTGATCGAACGGGGGCGACAGGCGAATCATTGTCTCGCCCAAGGTCACAACATCGTATTGCACCTACGCATCCTCCGAGATCCAAAGCCTTGAAGCCTGCTCAGTGGCTCGATAGCATCACGATTCGGCCTCGCGTCGCCGACTTCGTGCGCCCCTCCACACCCCCCAGCCCGCATTTCTTCACCACAACTTCTCTCTGAATGAAGCCAACCTAGTGAGTCCTTCTCGGATCTCCGCGGCTGTGGGAGCAAGAGATACTCTGACGTACGCATCGCCGCTCGGGCCAAAGGTGCGCCCCGGCGCCACAGCAACTCTTGCTTCCTGGAGGAGCCTTCGAGCAAGAGCATAGGAATCGAGACCGAAGGGCGAGACGTCAACCCAGGTATAGAAAGCCCCTTCAGGCTTGACAAAAGCCAGGCCGGCATCGGTTAGCAGTTTTGCGGCCAGATCTCGATGCTCCTGGTATTCTTGTCGCATCTCCGCCACACAGTCTTGGGGACCCGTCAGGGCTGCCTCAGCTGCCTTCTGCGACACAGATGAAGCACATG
>CAZNMJ010000291.1:0-4254 GCA_964573815.1 uncultured Anaerolineales bacterium | reverse complement strand
GCTGGCACTTCTGAATGGAAGACAGTACAGAGTCCCAATCCAGCTGGGGAGTGTGGAAGGGGCAGGCAGCCATGCAATAACGGCACCCGACGCACCTACTGGCGTCGTAGGTGACCGCTCCTTCCTGGCCCTTGCCGAGAGCGCCGACCGGGCAGGCAGATACACAGGCGGGATATTCACAATGCATGCATCTGCTCAACGGCGCCGTGTATGGCCTCGCCTCCGGAAACGTTCCCTGTTCATATGTCGACACCCTGGTCCAGAAGACTCCCTCGGGCGTATCGTTCTTGACCTTGCATGCCGTCGTACATGCATGGCAGCCGATGCATTTCCCGACGTCCGTCAGCATCCCGTATTTCGCCATGGATCAGCCTCCTTCACGCCTTGGTTACCTTGCCTATGGAGTGAGAATACCCGACCATTCGCGTCAGATGGTCCTCGCTGGTGTTGGCCAGGAAATTGATCCCTCCTTCATTCTTTAGCTTGTCTCGGATAGCCACCGAGCCAGTCCCGTGCGGGCAGAAAACGACCCGCGGATGGATCAACTCAGTCGCTTTGGCCTTCATTGTGAGAGGGCCGAATTCGGGGGAGCGAGGGGTTTCGATCTTCACCCGGTCACCGTCGGCGATGCCAAGAGCACCTGCCGACTGGGCATTGATCCATACCCGAGGCTCCTCCCCCACATCTACCAGGACCTCATTCACCCCCTTGGTCATGGTCAGAACGAACTGCGGCATTTTTCCGGTGATGACGATGAAGGGATACTCCTCGCTCAAGTCCGGTGCCTGACCCTTGTTCGCCAACTCTTCCTCGTAATAAATGGGTTCCTCCCATTCAGGGAGGCCTGCTCCGTGCCAGGTCTCTCCCCTGAGGTCGATGACGGCCTTGCCCATGTGCCAGGGTACAAAGTTGTTTTCCTCGTCGCTCCAGCGCATGCCGGGTGTCCAGATGAGCGGGATCTCGGGCATTCCCATCTCCTCAGCGGTCATCCAGTTGGCCGTTGACCTCTGGAAGAACACGGTCTCGCCCCGATATTCAGGGTCTTGCTCCATCAGACCCACGGGGCAAGGCCAATGCACGCCTCCCGGCAGCTTCTTGAGGATATCAAGACGCAGACCAGAGAAGAGATGCCACTTGTCAGGATCCATGGCCGGCATGCATCCAGGCATCACGGGCCAGGCGTGCATGTGCAGCTTCCACAGGTACTGGTTGATCGCCTCGGGTCCCTGTACGAAGACATTGTACGGCCAGGCCAGGCCATGATTATCGAGGTCCAGGCCCACCTCTTCGCCCCACTCTTTCAGATCCTCTCTGAAGATCAGCTCTATGTTGCGAATCACGAACCGGTGATCCTCTCCGTGCCCTGTGGCCTGGATGCTTTCCATAGCCACCTCGTTCATGATGGCATAGAGGTCTTTCCCGGTAGGCATCCCTCCTTCCCAAGGTTTGACCCTCTCTTCATCCCACCTCTTCCTAATCTCGTCGGCCCAGGGCTTCATGAACTTGTCAAAGACCTCATCCAGCGAGGCGCTCGCGGCCAGCATCTCTTTTGCTTCCCTCTCGCAGTCAGGACAGGCCCTGTAGAAGGTCTCCTCACCCAGAACCCGGGTCATTACCTCGTTGGTGATCCACATGTCAGACCTGGACTCGCCCAGCGGATCTATGGCGGCGTCCTTCCAGGCCATGTTGCGGTTGCTGCCGCATAGCCACGTGGATCCAGCCGTCTCCAGGTCTGTTGCCAGCGGAAGAATGTAGTTTGCGTACTCGCACATCTCGTTCCATTCGACCGTGGCGAAGATGAGCTTTCCGCTCTCGCCGAGGGCCTTCATCAGTCCCCGCTGATCCCCGGCTGCCCTTGCTATCCCGTTAGCCCCGAGAAAGTAGCCCACCTTGATGTCTTCCTTGATCGAAGGCCAGTCAGTTTCCGGAACCCAGCCCTTGCCCCAACTGAAGGGGTCATCGGGGTATCCCTTATTGGGGAACCTCGTTGGTGCGGCAGCGGCGAAGGGGATATACATCGACGGGACCCCTGCAGGCTTGGGTTGGTGAATGCCGCCGCCCGGGGTGCCGAACGCCCCCGTCGCCAGGACCAATGTCATCATGATGCGCCCAGTGTTGAAGCCGTTGGTGCTGGTGCTGATGCGGCTGCCCCACGCGAAGGAGACCTTCCGGCCAGCTTCGCTTATCTGCCGAGCGATATCCCTGACCTTCTCCGCTGGCACCCAGGAGATCTCCTCCACCCTCTCAGGTGTGTACGCCGACACGACCTCCTTGACGTACTTGTCCCACTCTCCTTTGTCAACGTAGCATTCCATATAAGGGTAGGTCCAGCCGTTTTCCACCAAGACGTTCAGGATGCCCAAAGCCACGGCCCCGTCGGTCCCCGGCCGGATGGGAACGTACTCATCCGCGCGGGACGCCATCTTGCTGCATCGGGGATCGAAATAGATCATCTTCATCCCGTTGGCCCTGGCCTCCTCAAACCACTGCATCATCACCGGCGCCGTTTCGGCGTAGTTGGCCCCGAAGTTGACGGCCATCTTGGTGTTGACGAGGTCCGGCATGGGGTTGATGGGGTATGTGAAGCCCGTCGTGGCAAGGGCAGAACGCCACCAGTTGCCGAAGCACCCGATGCACCCTGAATAGTGGGGGGCGGAGTTGAATAACTCCCCCATTCGCATGTAGCCCAGCCACTCCTGTTCGCCGGAGGAGTTTCTCGGCGTCGCGGTACGGGCGAGTCTGCGCTGCTCCTCAGGCGTCATCTGGTGGAGAGGTTTGCCGTCCCACTCGCTGCGCACCTCCCTCAGGATGGCCGTTATCTCATCAAGAGCCTGATCCCAACTGATCCGCTCGAAGCCGTCGCCCACCCTCTTCATGGGGTAGAGGATGCGGTGGGGACTATAGGTGGTTGCCACCTCAGCAACCCCCTTGGCGCAGAGGTGACCCCGGCTGATGAAATGCTCAGGCCATCCCGTAATGTCAACGACACGGCCGTCTTTCACGTGAGCCTGTCTGCCACAATAGGCCATGCAGCCGATGGTTCCCCGGCAGTAGCCGTACTTGATCTCCCCCTCGTCGTATGGGGTAACCGGCCCAGCGGCAAACACGCTTTCTGGCGATCCCAAGGCGCTGAGGAATCCCACGCCAGCCGTCGCGCTGCCCGTCACCTTCAGGAACTGTCGCCTGCTGATGGGCTTGTGGCCATCAGCGCCGGAGAGGTGTCCGGAACTCCCTTTCTTGTTCGGATCCATTTCAGTCAGCCTCCTACTAGGTCTGGATTTCAGGCAAAACAGTGACTTTCTATCAGTTCTTTTCCACTCCCAGTTCTTCAGCGAGAACCCCCAAAACCCCTTCCGTCACTTGGGCAACCGGCCTGTAAAAGCAAGCTGCGTCGACGGCATGCAGGTCTGCACAGAATCTGGGTACCCATGCGAGAAGATGCTCCTGCACAAATCGGCGGGCGAGGTCCCAAGACCGCGCCTCTCCGCTCTCCAGGAAGCCTTGCCCCATGTAGGCAACGAAGGCCAGTTCCAGGCCCACATGATCGGGTGGGTAGTTATGGGGATTGACGCAGTGGATACCGGCCTCGGCCCAGAAAGCGCGAACTTTGTCTACCGACTCTCCCATCAGCAAACCCCGGAACGTTTGGTCGCCTATGGTCAGACCGTCTCGATAGACCGACTCATAGGGATGAACCGTTCTGGGCTGTGGACCGATGAAGAGGGCTGCGTACTCGTGGCATAGCTCGCGGCGCACATCACCGACGCCCGCACCGAGGCGTGCGTAAGCGAAAGCCCTCAACCCCTCCAGTCCCTTGGTCAGCCTTCTGTCAGAGCCAGGGGGCACAGGAAGATTCAAATCGCCTTGAACCATCTCTTCGGCCAGAGTGAGAGGAGGCTCCTCAAGGTAGAGGGTTGCGACGGTCCACACAAGCGACAGCAACGTCGGGTCCATTGCAGGTCTCCAAGTGACGTTCGTTGTCCAAGATCAGCCTTTTCTTTGTCCGAGCAGATCCTTGATGCTTGTGTCCAACGGGCGAACTGGGTCGTCCCTGGTGATAAGTGATGGTAAAGCAAGGAACTCAGACCAGCATCGAACACACGGTCTCGGTTGAAGCGCTCGCGCCCGCGACACCAGTTCTTTCTATCAGCATACCAGAAACTGCGGGCCTTGTCTGTCGGGAAACCTTGACGCTTGATGTGGGGAAAGTTGGACAAACTGGGGATTAACCACTGGAGTTGCGCCCACGACGCG
>CAZNMJ010000290.1:0-4284 GCA_964573815.1 uncultured Anaerolineales bacterium | reverse complement strand
TAGGCGCACGGCATGCCGTGCGCTTACGGTCTGCGCTAACCAGATTCGATGGCGCTGTCTAATTCTATCAGGCCCACGTGAGCCGGATCTATTAGTACAGTGCCCTCGCCGAGGATCCAGAAGGCCGTGCCAACCTTGAAACCGTGGGATGGCACCGCAATGCTGCCTAGCCTGCCCAACTGCGACGAAAATCCAGGGCCAGTTGGAGTTCGTCGGTGTCAAGCTTGGGTATGCCCAGCTCTGCCACAAACCGCAACGACTCCACATCGTTCACGTCCCAGGAGTGGACCTCCAGTCCAGATGAGCGGACTGTGGACACAACATCGGAGGAGAGTTGAGTGGGGTGCAGGTGCACCGCCCTGGCGCCTGCCAGCCTGGCACGATGAACGGCCAAGTATGCCACCACATCCAGCCTCATCCAGTCTTCCGACCGCGGAAGCAGCAGGTCGATCGCCAGCCCAGGGCAGCGCTCTCGGATCTCCGCCAGGAGGGTGGGCTCATACGATGTCACCGCTATAGTGTCCCAGTGACGCCTGAACCCTTCCAGAACAGATGCCACCACCTCGGCAGCTTCCGGTTCCGGCCCCTTGATCTCAACTTCCCACCCTATGCGGCCCGCATACTCCTCGAGGACTTCTCGAAGCGCCGGGATTCGATACCCGGTTGAGGTGTCGCCAACTTTGCTCAAGACCTCGACCCTTTGCAGTTCCTCAAACGTGTGCTGGAAGATGCAGCCCGACGCGTTGGTGCCCTCATCGAGATAGAAATAGTGAAAGATCACCGGTATCCCGTCTTTGCTCAACCGAACGTCAAGTTCGATGGCGTCTGCCCCGAGCTCAAGGGCGCGCTCGAACGCAGGGATTGTGTTCTCGGGCACTCCCAGCGGAGCCCCTCGATGGGCGACTATCTCAAAGGATGACATCACTCCTCCATGTTGAGGCCCATTGTAACGCAGGCCGCCCAATTGCACCAAATGCAGGCCCCTTGTCCAGCCAACAGTTGGATACCGCGCCCGTACCCCAATGGGGAGAATCACAGACGCATGAGGCAACAAGAACTCAGCTGCATACCCATTACAGCCAGCGCACTCGTGGCAAAGGGAGTCGGCGGCCCTTCCAGCTGGCCCGCCCGCCCAATGTCACCACCATGGAGCGCATCGCAATGGCGACCGTCAGGAGCATCGTCAGGGGATACAGGAACGCAAGATAGAGGGGAAAGCCAAACCGCCAATGTGTGACTTCCCAGAGCAGCAGAGAGACTGCGATCGCCGCTGCCGCCAACCATGGAGAAGGGCCAGACCAACCTGGCATCATCGTCCGCAAGAGCAGGATGGCTGGTGGCTCGCAGAACACCAGACCCAGCCACAGCCAAACGAACACGAACGGTATTATCCTGTAGTCGAAGGCGGCAAAGAGGTTCTTGCTGAAGCCTTCTAGCACCTGGCGCGCATCCTGATACATACGGCAGCGCACGCGCGGGCTTCCGTCAACCAGTCGCCACACAAGTCCTTCAGACACCATCACGCGCACCAGCGCCAGGTCGTCCGCGGTGTGGTCCCGAAAGGCGGCGTGCCCGCCGACCTGCTCGTACGCTTCGCGGCGAAACAGCATGAACTGCCCAACAGCGGCCGTCAGCGCTGGAACTCTAAGCCTATGCGCGAGGCCCAGCGGCAGGAAGGAAAGAATACTCCACGGGATTATGGGTACCACTAGCCGTTCGGCCCAAGAGACTGCCACCTCTCGAGGTATGGCACTCAAGAGGTCGCTCCCCTCGGCGACTAGGGCGGCCACGGCATCGCGCCAAGCGTGGGGATGATGACGGGTATCCGCATCGGTGAAGAGTAGCAACTCTCCAACGGCGGCTTGTGCCAGTTGAAAACATGCCCAATGCTTACCCACCCAGCCCTGTGGCAACGGCCTGCCCTCGAGCACTCGCAGGCGATGGTCCTCAGCAGACAAGGCAGCCAGTGCCTCGCTAGTCCCATCAGTGGACTCGTCGTCAAGCACCAAGAGCTCGAAATCGGGATACTCCTGCGCGAGCAGAGAGCGCAGACAAGGCTCTACATTGTGCTCTTCATTCCGCACAGGCACCAAGATGGACACCCGTGGAAAGACACGTGGCGAGGGCCAATCCGCCAGGCGCCGCAGCGCTCTCAGGTTGCTCAACGCGATGAGCAGCAGCACGGCCGCAAAGACGATCAGACTTGCCTGATGGCTTGACCAAGACATTATCGGTCGTGCCGTCCAAAGAGCCGCAGCAGAAACGGTCGTGGTCGCAAGCCCGTCCGCAGTTCACGACGCTGTTTCCATCCAAGGATTAGGAAATGGCCACCCCAGATCGCCAGAATCACTGCATCGACCCCTCGCACCAGCAGATAGCCCAAGAAGCCCAGCATCCCCAAGACAACTGTCCAGGCATCGGAGCTCTGCAGCAGGTAGAAGAACCCAAGAAACAGACCTAGTAAGATCGGCCCCTCCACAAGAGTCAGCCCCGCCCAGACGCCGAAGGTCGCGGCCAAGGCCTTACCGCCGTGGAGCCGCAGAAACGGCGAAAACGCGTGTCCTGCCACGGGAGCTATCGCCACAGGCACCAATCCCCAGCCAGCCACGTTGGCGAGTAAACGCGCGGCAGCGACGGGTACAGCACCCTTCAGGAGATCGAGAAGCACAGCAGGCACGCCGGCACGCCACCCACCTGCCCGCCAGGCGTTGATCGCGCCTGGGTTACCATCGCCGTAGAGGCGGATGTCCGTGCGGGCTATCACGCGGCCCAACAGATAGGAAAAGGGGATGGACCCGAGGAAGAATCCCACTCCGGTCCACAAGACCGCCGACATGAGTGCCTCCGGCTAGACAGTGCTCCTGCAGGAGAGGAACGAAGGATCAGCGCAAGCCATCCAAGTCCAAGAGCACAACACTCTGCAACCTCCGCCCTGAGGAGAGACTCAATCCCTCCTGGGCAAGCGCGGTATGACAAAGGGCGTCCTCTTCTTGTACTCCAGATACTCGGAACCGAATCGCCTTTCCAACTCCTTCTCTTCGAACAGCTTCGTGTACACCACAATCGCCGTCGGGTAGATGAGAGCCAGGGCCACGGCTGAAAGCGAACCAACCCAAACGGCGACACCCACATAGACCAGAGTCGTGCCTGTCGCCATAGGGTTGCGAGAATAGCTATGTGGCCCTTCAGTGATCAATCGCCGCGTGGCAACAATTGGAATGGGGGTGCCTTTCCCCATCGAGAACTGAAGTTTCACCGTCCACTCAACCAGAAGCGTGCCAGGGAGGATAAGGAGCAAGGCAATGACAGTGTTCACCAATCCCCGGGTGAGCCTTGGAAGACCAAGCAATCTATCGATATAAGACGCTCCCAATACAATGAAACAGGGAAACACCACCAGGAACAGCAGTTGTCCCAGGAGCAGAGCCGCCATTCGCTGGCCCCTGTCATGGTGACGTTGGGTCAGTCTTGACAACCAATCCATTTCCCTGAATTCCGTAGGCGCTTGAGCAGCGACTGCGCATCCAAGAGTGACGTACCCTAGCCCTGAGTCCCACTGAGCGATTCCACCTTCCTCACATATGCGTCGGCATCGAACTTACGACGCAGCCCCTTGGCACTCATGTACCTCACCTTGCCGAAGACAGGCCTCTCGCCCCACGGTCTATCGTGCTTGCCCAGGCACCAGGCGACCCCGGTGAATCCGTTGGCGTCCCTGCCGTCCACCTCGTACTTGTTGTTCAAGTAGAGGGCTATCCGTAGCGCATCCTCTGGTTTCTCCGTCCATTCCAGTATCTTCTTCCCCCAATACATGCGCATGTAGCCGTGGATCTTCCCACGATACGCCATTTCTTTCTGCGCGGCATTCCAGTAGGGATCGTGGGTTGCAGCCCCTTCGAAGTCGGCCAGGCCGTATACATACTCCCTGGGGTCCGCCTCGTGCTCGCGGAGCGTCTTCCTGACCCAATCAGGGAGTCCTTGCAGGCTATCATGGTGATCGTTGTAGTGAACGAAGTTGAAGCTCAGTTCTCTTCGTACGATCAGTTCCTCCAGATAGCCATCCTTTCCGGGACCGCCGGCATCAAGCACCTGCAAGGCGACGTACAGAGGGGAGATCTGCCCGAAGTGGAGGTAGGGACTCATTCCCGACAGATAGTCCTGGGTAGGATCGTTCCTCAGGTCGGGGTAGAGCTCTAGCTTCTCGTCCAAGAACTCCTCCAGCCGGCGTTTTGCCGCCTGTGTGCCTCCACGGAAGCCGTCCACCCGCGGCACACTCCGGTCAAC
>CAZNMJ010000289.1:0-4291 GCA_964573815.1 uncultured Anaerolineales bacterium | reverse complement strand
TAGAGCTCGGTGGTCTCCACCATCGGCTCCGCACCCAGCTCCTCCAGCACGATCTCCCGGCAACGCCAGTACTGCTCCAGCGCTGCGTTCCGCTGCCCCAAGGCGCAATACGCTCGCATCGCTACCCGGTGCGCATCCTCCCGTAGCGGATCCTCTCCGACCAGACGAAAGGCGGTTGACAGCGCGTCGCGGTGCTCTCTCCTTGCCTCCTGACCGATCATCAGACGCGCCAGCGCCTCGGAGAACAGGGATTCCAACCGATATCGCTCATTCATGACCCATTCATCGTAGAACCCATCCAGGAAATCGCCCCGGTAGAGTGCCACCGCCGCTTGCAGACGAGCGATATCATCATGGGAGACCTGGAACTCGAATTCGTCAACATCCAGCCAGAGATCACTCTCGGGATCAAACTGTATCCTGTGGGGATCGCTCACGATAAGCTCTTCTTCGGGTAGGCAACGGCGGATATGCCAGAGCGCCGTCCTGAGAGAGTGGCGCGCCCTCCGTTCCGGTCGATCGCCCCAGAAGAGGTCAATCAGCCGATCTCGGGTTTGGGGCCTGTGACGATGGAGAACCAGGTAGGCCAGCAAGGATTGGGATTTGAGCGTGGGAGGCCTGGGCAGTTGGTCGTCCCCGTAGTGGATCTCCAGTGTACCCAGAAGATACAATCGCAAGGTCGGCACAGTGTCCCCTCCAAAACCGGTGAAGACCGTCCCTTTCAAGGGTTCCTGAGCAGGTGACTGTATGTCCCGAGTCTTCTTTGGGAAAGGGCCTACAATGCCCGGGTGAGGATTTCCTCCATCTCCTCGCGCGTGAGTTCGATGGGATTGCCCTTCATGCTGCCGGCCACAGAGGCTTTCTCCATCTGCTCCATGCTGGTGAATCTACGTTGCCAGCTAGGCCAGGTTGGTCGGCTTTGTGCTTTCCGTCGTCAGAGTGGCAGCATGTGTGAGCGACTAGCTGTTCGCTCAACCTCATAGACTGAGAAACCATCGCTACTGAATATCTCCGAACAGCATTCGTCGTAGGGCAGTGAGGCAATAAACCGGGCCCTCGGATCACTGTAGAAGATCCACTCACGAGCTGTCCATGGCGAAGTCACCACATACCGATATCCCTCGAGTTCTCGGGCCGAGGTCGGCAGGCACAGTGCCGCCTGAGACCCCTCAAAGAAGTAGAGCATTCGACCGTCCCCTGTGATGCAGATGCGTCCAGCTGTTTCCTGAACTGCAAGTCTGCGATTGAGGAAGAGCACCGTGCGGTAGCTTGGCCCCAGCGCTTCCAGCCTCTTCTCATCGTCGCCGACCGGCCCAAAGAGCAAGTGCCTGGGGGTCTCTATCCCAAGAGCGACTACTAGCCCAGGTAGGGCGGCAACACAAATCATAACAGCCAGCGCAGCGTTCTGCGCCCTGCCACGTGAGGGTAGGAATCGACAGAGTCGATCAAACAGGTGTGCGAGGATCACCACTATGAATGGCAGGATTTCCAAAAGGAATCTGGTGTCATATGAGTATCTGTACCACCAAATGGCATAGTATGGAATGATGAAACTGAGAAGCAAGAGGACGCCATTGCCGGCCAAACTGTAGCCTTGCAGAGCTACCTTGGTCAGTGGAAACAGGCTGATTGCGAGACCGACACCAATCACAACTGAGTCGACAAGTCCCGGCCTAGAGCGTGTGAGGGCTCCCCATGTCAAAACTGCAGAAACCAGGGCCGCGCCTATGGCAAGTGTGCGAGCCGAGCGGTCACGCCCGCACGCCCGGGCCCAAAGGAGCCCGTGAACTGCGAAACCCAGATACACCACATATAGCCACAACAGGTTGTCATAGGAGGGCCTTGCACTCTCCAGCCACCATCTGGATGGAACCGGAAACAGGTTCCCGCCCAGACTTAGGTTGCGAAGATACCAGGGGAGGCCGAGAACAGCGCCACTCATGATGGGCACGATGACGTGCCAAATCCTGAGCTTGCGGTGCACCGAGTTGGTCCACCAGTCACAGAGCCAAGACAGGAGAAGGTAAGCGGCCGTTGAGAGAAAGAGTGTGAAACCTGCCTGCTTCGTTGAAATCGCGCAACCGATGAAGAATCCAGCCGCAACCCCCTGGCGTAGCCCACCCTCGCGCCAGAGGAGATAGCAGAACATAGCCGCAAGCAGGAAGAAGAAGGAGCTTGGTATGTCGACGTGTCCACTGCACGACCTGTCACCGTGAAGGGGCGTCACAACCATGAGGAAGGCAGCAAGCCAAGCGGTACGCTCATTGAAAACTACCCTTGCAAACGCCCACGTGGCTACTATGCTCAAGACGCTGAAGAGGAAAGGGATCACCTTTGCCAGGTGCTGATCGATCCCCCCGGCGACGAGGTGCGCGTACACATACGCCAGGGGAATGAGCAACGGATACCCCGTCACGGAGGCGCTTATCGCACCGCTCTCATAGATCCGTTTTGCGTTCAGCGCGTACCTCGCAAGAACGTCCCAGTCCACAAACGGTTTGTCAAAGCAGTTAAGGAGCCTGACCGCGATGCCCAGCACTATTACTGCTGCGATCACTCGTCGAAGCGGCGTGCCAGGTAGGCGGCTCTTCACATAGTGAGCAGACTGGTACAGTAACTCACGCACGGACCCTGGACCGCGAGCGCATCGGACACAGGAGTACTTGCGGCCCCGAACAAGAAGTGCGCAACCTGCCACGAAGGGGAGGAGAGAGACAATGAGCACGGAAGGAAGGTGGAGTGTGAGCGCAGGGCAGAGGCCGAGCGTGAGGGTGACCACGAAGAGCAGTCCCGTGCTCACTCCAAAGGTGGAGACAAGTACGAGGCTCCACGGTCTCTTTGCGCCGTGCAGGGCCGTCAACCCTAACGGCGCGCCACATACGAAAAGACCCCACAGCGCGAGCACTATCGATCCCAGCGCAGTCATTGTGTCCCGTATTTCATGACCACGGCTATCTGGTCGCCGCCAGTGAGCTGTCCGCGACGACGCTAGCGGTGTTGCTTATGGCTAGGACACCTTGGGTTACAGGTCTTCAGGTCCGACTGAGACTGAGTTGGCTTGACAAGGTGACTCTTGGGGAATGAGGCGTCTCTTGTCAGCACGTCAATACAGGCGAGGGCAATGGCACTGCAATTGTAGCAGACCCTGCCATAGTCGCCAAGGCACGGCCGCAACCCGCTGACCGAGGCACTATGGTCGGGGAGAACCCGACATCATGGCATCCCGACACGTCAAGTCATGTCAGCGGCGGCCTGTGGGCAGCTCGGCATGACCGGCGATGATTAGTGGCGCTTGGCGAGTCGACGCTAAAGTTTCTGACCGGACCTGTCTCCCGCCGATCATACAGAAGGCCCATTGTAGCCTCAGTAAGATCGCCTGCAGACGACCCCGTCAGCACTACGGTAGGGGCAGTGGTGAGTTGCCCGATCGGCGCAGCCGAGGCGATCATACAATGGTGAATATGTCGGTTCAGTGGCCTGCGCGAACTTCCTGGTTTGCTGTGCAGGGCACGCGCTTCAGACAACTACAGTGCCTCCGTGAGTATCTCATCCATCTCCTCGGGCGTGAGCTCGATGGGGTTGCCCTTCATACTCCCGGCCACAGACGCCTTTTCCACCAAGGCTGGGAAGTCCCGCGAGGTGATGCCGTACGATGCCAGCCCAGGCACCTGAAGAATATCGCACACCTCCTGCACCCAGGCCACACCGTCGTCAGCGGTGGCGCTACCATTGGCAGTAATAATTCTAGCAATGTCACGAAAGCGGCGCAAAGCCTCGCTTCCTGGGGCGCGTTCCTGTAGCGCTCTCACATTGACCGCCATCACGTAGGGAAGCAACCTTCCGCATACGGCCCCATGAGGCGCTGGGAACATGCCTCCTATCGGCCCGGCGAAGCCGTGCACCGCCCCCAGTCCGGCGTTGGCCAAAGCCAGCCCGCTGAAGAGGCTGGTCAGCGCCATATCCTGACGAGCCGCAGCGTCGTCGCCGTTGTCAAATGCTCGTTGAAGCGAACGGGCAGCGCGCCTCATTCCCTCCCGGCAGAGGGCATCTGTCATCGGATTTGCTCGCTTGGAAACGTACGGCTCCATGACCTGCGTCAGGGCGTCCAAGCCCGTGCTGGCGGTGACTTCTGACGGCACGCTGTGGGTCAACTCAGGGTCCACTACGGCTAGCCGCGGGAGCATCAAGGGGCTGCGTAGGCTAACCTTGACGCGGTGCTCCGGTGAGGCCAGCACCGCATTCCGGGTGACCTCGCTGCCCGTCCCGGCCGTAGTGGGAATGGCGATGTATG